>JAYSUV010000628.1:0-28185 GCA_043718945.1 Planctomycetota bacterium | reverse complement strand
CCACCCCCCCCCACGACCCCGCCAGCGATCACCCGATCGCGGGGGGGCTGGTTTTGAGGAGAGTCTACTCTTGCCCCAGCTCAAACGCCTCCACCTGGAGAACTACCGCTCGATCCAAAATGCGGACATCGAGTTCGGGCCGCTGAACGTCCTGATCGGAGCCAATGGGTCGGGGAAGAGTAATTTGATTTCGTTCTTCAAGATGTTGAACGAGATGGTGAATGGAAAGCTGCAACAACACATTGCAGCGCGAGGTCGAGCCCAATCGATACTCCACTTCGGGCCAAAGCAATCTCCGCAAATGAGTGCCGAGTTAGAGATGTTCGAGCCGCATGGCTTTCGCGCTTATTCAATGCTACTTCAGTATGCTGCGGGAGACACATTGTTTTTTGCAGACGAATGCGCACGATGGGAATCGCACGCGGGAGCAGAAACTCAACACATGGGAGCAGGGCACCAAGAATCGTTGCTGACTCAGAGCGACCACCCGGGGTTGATCGCGATGCGAGATATTCTGCGTGGCTTCTCGACGTATCATTTCCATGACACAACCCCAACTGCTCGCGTTCGTCAATTCGGATATGAGCTCGACAACAAGGCTTTACTATTTGATGGAGGCAATCTGGCTGCATTCTTATTGATGATTCAACGTGAACACCCGATTCACTATCGCAGGATCGTCGAAACGGTTCGACTCGTTGCACCCTACTTTGGCGATTTTGTTCTCACTCGAACTCACCGTATGCAAGTCTACCTCGACTGGCACCATGCGAATTCCGACATAACTCTCGGTGCGCATCAGTTATCGGACGGCACCCTCCGCGCCATATGCCTGATCACGCTTCTGCTTCAACCGCCAGAGAAGCTCCCGCTACTCCTCATCGTCGACGAACCAGAACTCGGGCTGCACCCCTACGCTCTGAATCTGATCGCCTCGCTCTTCCGAGCCGCCTCCGAACATGTGCAAGTCATCATCAGCACCCAGTCCAGCACGTTCCTCGATCATTTCGACCCCGAGGATGTCATCGTCGCCGAACACCACGACGGGAAGTCGACGTTTCACCGTCCGGGGGCGGAGAAGCTGGCGGCGTGGCTCGAAGAATACAGCCTCGGAGAAATCTGGGAGAAGAACGTCATTGGCGGAGGGCCGCACTGATGGTGCGGCTCTATCTGTTCGTCGAAGGGCAAACCGAGCAAACGTTTGTTGGGACCGTTCTCGGTCCTCATCTGGCTCGATGTGGAGTCTATCTGCAAGGGGCAGTGCTGATCGCTCATGCACGCAAAAAGGGTCGTGTCCATCGCGGGGGGGCGATCCGTTATCATCCGATGAGGGACGACATCGGGCGTTTTCTCAAGCAGGAAAAGTCCGCCAACGTGTTCTTCACCACGATGGTCGACCTCTACGCTCTCATGCAGGATTTCCCGGGACTCGATGAGTCCGAGCAGCACCGGATCAACCCACGACAGCGGATCGAGTTCCTCGAAGCCGCCTTCGCCCAGGACATCAATGACCGGCGGTTCATCCCGCATCTTCAGCTACATGAGTTCGAGGCACTCCTGTTTGCCGACATCGAGTGCCTCAACTCTCTACTGGAGAATCGCCAGAAGCAGGTCGACGAACTCCAGCAGATCGCGGCTCAGTTCGAATCCCCGGAGCTCATCAACGACGGCCCTCAAACCGCCCCCTCGAAACGCATCATCCAGCACCTCCCGGAGTACGCCAATCTCAAAACCACCATCGGCCCGCTCGCAACCGAGCATCTCGGACTCGCCACGCTTCGCCGCCGGTGTCCGCACTTCGACAGCTGGGTCACGAAGCTGGAATCGTTGGGGAGTGTTGAGAATGAATCGGTTTAGAACACGGACCAAAACAATTCTCGTTGACGCTTTGTGATTCATTCTCAGTCAAGGTCCCCGGATCGCACAGATTTTCACAGATCCGCGACCGGTGGTGGCGGAGAACCGGGGATCTACTTCACGCAGGAAGGAATCCCCACGATTCGGGAGGAGGCTCGGGAACTTTTTCTGCACGCGGAGCATCCAACATCTCAGAGAGCCAAACCCGGTCCAAGCGGTTGGATCGGGAGATTCGGCACTCGAACTGCAATCGGGAGGTTTGGCACAATCCGTCAGGTGCGTGTGGTGTTCCTGCATCATCCGATTCCAGCAAGTCGTAGGGGTTTTCAGTTGACATGACGCAAATCTCTACGATAGTGTACTTTGGGGGAAAACAGTCACCTCTTCCCCCATCCCCCATTCGGGTCTTCGCGACCTGCTCGTCCGTCTGTCGACTTCTCACTCAGAACACCGGCAATTCGAAACACCGGCTGTCGTTAACTGATGGCGTTATCGCCACCAGTGATGGAGCATTGATCATGGCCAATTCCTCGGCGTGGGGCATCGACATCGGGCAATCCGCTCTCAAGGCGGTCAAGCTCCAGTACGTGGAGTCGACCGGCCAGGTGATGGCGTCTGCGTTCGATTACATCCAGTATCCCAAGATCCTGACCCAGCCGGATGCGGTCCCGGAAGAGATCATCCACGATGCGATGAAGACCTTCCTGTCGCGGAACAACCTGCAAGGCGAACAGGTCGCCATGTCGGTGCCGGGGCAGACCTCGCTGACGCGGTTCATCCAGCTGCCGCCGGTGGAAGCCAAGCGGGTCCACCAGATTGTGCAGTACGAGGCCCGGCAGCAGATCCCGTTTGCTCTGGAAGATGTGGTCTGGGACTACCAGCGACTGGGCACGGGGATCGAAGAGGGCGGCTTCCTGCTGGATGCCGAGGTCGGCCTGTTTGCGATGAAGCGGGATGCGCTCTCGCAAGCGATGCGGCCCTATGTCCAGCACAAGGTCGAACTCGAACTGATTCAGATTGCCCCGCTGGCGCTGTACAACGTCCTCTGTTACGACGAGATGGGGCATCGCCCCGGTGTGCCCGAAGGAGAGAACGACTTCGTCATCATCCTCGATATGGGATGCGACAATACAACTCTGATGGTGTCGAACGGGAAAAAGATCTGGGTGCGTAACGTGCCGATCGGCGGCAACCACTTTACGCGGGCCCTGACCAAAGAAATGAAGCTCAGCTTCGCCAAGGCAGAACTACTGAAGTGCAACGCGACCAAGTCGGAAGACCCCCGGGCGGTGTTCCAGGCCCTGCGTCCGGTGTTCAACGACTTCGTGTCGGAAATCCAGCGGTCGATCGGGTTCTTCTCCAGCGTCAATCGTCAGGCGAAGATCGGCAAGGTTGTCGGCCTCGGCAACGGCTTCAAGCTGGCCGGATTGCAGAAGTTCCTGCAACAGAATCTGCAATACGATGTGGAGCGCCCAGATGTCTTCAAGGCTCTGGCGGGCGATGCGGTCATCAACTCGCCGCTGTTTGCCGACAACGTTTTGAGCTTCGCGGTCCCGTATGGACTGGCACTGCAACTGGTCGGTCAGACCAGCATGAAGACCAGCTTGCTGCCGCCCGAGATTACTCGCGAACGGGTGATCCGCCGCAAGAAGCCGTGGGCAGTCGCCACCGCCGCGACGCTGCTTCTGGGAACAGCGGTCGCCACGATGGGGAATGCCTTCCCGTACATGAAGGTTCACACAGAGGACTTTACGAAGGCGGAGGCCGAAGCGACGACGTTTGGGGGCGAGGTCACGACCCTGAATACCAGTTATGAGGCCGCGATGACTGCGAATACGGACCTCTATGCCAAGCTGGATGCCTCGGTGAAGGACCGTCGCGGTCTGGCCTGGCTGGAGGTCTACAACGCGATTAACGACTGCCTGCCTCGTGACGAAGACACTGATGCTGCAGAGCCGGTCGACATCCAGCTGCGGAACCAGATGTGTATTGAGGAAATCAGCTCCAAGAAAATGGCGGATCTGGATGCGGGCTGGTACTCCCTGTTACCAGAGACGAACAAGGAGATGGTGGCGGAGGACGAGAGGGCCACAGCACCGGCCGGAGAGGGATACGTATTTACGATTCGTGGCCTACACTGGCACCACAATCCGAAAGATACGGGCGAGCAAGGGCACTTGTACGTCATGAACACCCTCTTGAAGAAACTGCAGCAGCAGACAGTACAGATCGAAGGATTTCCTCCGCGGGACGTACGTCGTCTGGGAATCTCACACGCGACTCTGGTGGAAGTCCTGCCCGGCAAGTTCTTCTTCGACCCCGACGGAGGCAAGATCGACAAAACCGCTCCGCGGACCAATCTCTTTACGGGTCCGGCGGGAAGCTCGGTGGCACCGATGCCTGGTGAAAGTGCCCTTCCAGGTGCGTCCCTCCCCGGTTCGGAAATTGCCTACCCCGGAGCGGAGTCCAGTTCTGACAGCAGCTACCCTGGAGGCCCCAACTCTCTGCCCGGAGCCGAACCAGGAGCAGTGGGAGGCGCAGGAACTCACCCGGACACGAAACGTCTGAATTATATGCGATTCGTGATCCAGCTGGCCTACACGCCGATTCCCGTCGAGAAAAGAGCTTCGTTGACCTCGACAGCTGAGGGCACTGGAGAAACTGCTCCCGCAGAGGGGCAGGCTCCCGCAGCGAGTGAGTCCGTCACACCGGCACCGTAGACACACAGCACCTGGGTGGCCTTCACACAACCCGTTCCTCACCTGCACTTGACTCTCCAAACATTGGGAGTGATCTCATGGACAAACTCGAACCGATCCTGAAGAACCATTTCTGGATTCTTCTTGTGCCATTGCTTTCCATGAACCTGTGGGGCTACTTCTCCGCCAACAGTGCCCTGAAAGAGGCGACGAAAACCCGAGAGAGTGCTCTGGATACTGTGAAAGGCGCTATCCCTCCGGGTACGAACAACCCGAACAAGGTCTACTCCGAAGAACTTCAAAAACGGAACGAACTGCTGGAGAAGTATGTCAATGAAGAGTTGCTGGACCTCTGGAAACGCCAGCAAGCTCGAATGGTCTGGCCGGATCGTGTGGCAGCCGACATTCCGAAGATCTACCAGGCGGACATCAAAGACAACAAGGTTCGATATACCTATCAGACCGAATACGCGGATGTCGTGCGACAACTTCACGAAAGTGTGGAGCCTTTCGTTGCTGACAAGCGAGGAATCACCTGGACACCCAAAGTCGATTTTCCCGTTCAACTGATCCCCCAGATGAAGATCGGCAATCTGACAATCACTTCGAAGCAGATGTGGGACGCCCAAGAAGATATCTGGGTCACTCAGTTCATCCTGGACGCGATTCGGCAGATGAACAAGGATGCCGATTCGGAAACCAGCGCGGTGGTTCGTCGAGTGATCGCCTACCGACTTCTCGGCGGTGAAGGAGCGACCGAAGGCGGCGGTGAAGCGGCTGAGGCAACCGACAGTAGTGGAAGCAGTATGGAGATGTCCGCAGCCTATCAAGGGGGTGGGAACATGCCAGTCGGTGGGATGGGAGGCCAGGGTGGTCAGACTGGTCGGATCGCCTCTTCCGTCAAATTTAACCCCGCAGAAGAGTTTGGAGTGGGTGGCGAACCCGAGATTGGGGGAGCGGGTGGTCAGAATGGAATGTCGATGTCGTCTTCGTCGCAACCATCCGGGGAATCGGACGGCGAAGTGACCGAACTGACCGGCCCTCTACGCTACGTCAAAGAGGTGACTGAAAATCCCTACGTGGAACGGGGATTCTACCTCAGTGTCATCATCAATCAGAATAAGCTGGTCGATTTTATGGTCGCTCTGTCGAATTCGGAATGGCCGGTCCGAGTGGTCCGATTCCACTTTGGGAAGAACCCCTATGCTCAGGATCCCTTCTCCTCGGCGCGCGGAGGGGGAGGAAATCTCTCGGCGATGGGGATGCGGGGGCGCGGCGGAATGTCGTCAAGTGGATTCAGCGCAAATCCTTCGAGTTCAGACTCGGAGTCTTTCACGCAGTCCGGCAACATGAACAGAGTCAATGGAGCGATGGGGGCGGGGGCCAATACCGGCTATCCGGTGGACGCCTTGCAACATCCAGACCTCGTCCAGCTCGACCTCGCGGGCCTGATCACGATGTACCGTCAGCCTCCCGCTGTGAAGGCCGCTTTGGAAGCCGCCGCCACGGGCGGGACAACTACTCCGGAAGCCGCTGCGGGAGAGACGCCTGTAGAGGGCGAGATGCCGACCGATCCAGCAACACCGGCAGCGGGTGAAGTTCCAACAGAAGCCCCCGCCGTGGAGCCGGGAGTTCCCGCGGAGCCAGTTCCAGCCATTGAGCCGGAAGGGAAGGCTCCTGAGGCACCAGCCCCGACTGCGGAAACGCCAGCCGAGCCCGCTGGCGTACCTTCCCCCCCCGTTCCCGCTCCGGCTGCGGAAGCAACACCTCCAGAAGTTCCGCCGAATCCATAGAATGCTGGGAACCAATGGGTTCACGACTTCATCTGAGATTCTGGAAGACCACAAACATTCAAGCCCCGACAGAATTCACCGAGGAGGTGTCTCATGGCTGGCAAAAGTTTCGATGCAAAAGCGTTCCTGGTCAATCACAGCGAAAAGCTCGTCCTGGGGACTGCGGGACTGATGGTGTTGGTCTTCCTGGGGGGATCACAATGGTCCGCCTACAAGGGAACGCCCTCTGAGATCACGGACAAAGTCTCCACGAGCCGGGCGGCATTGGTGAGCCATGCGTGGCCCGCTGAGGAACAGACAAAGTATGAAATGACGCAGAAGAAAAAACCAAAGCAGGTGGTTCACGACAATCTGCGGAATCCCATTACCGTCAGTCAGTACGAGATGTCCACTCGGTTCGTTTCTTCTCCTTGGCAGGGCAAGGAGCCTCTCCGCGAGCCATCACTCCTGACGCTCGAAGATGCCCTAGCCACTTCGGGTAAGGTGCTGATCGAACTGCCTCTGGACCCCTCCAGCTTGGAAGAGGGAGTCCCCGGAGAAGATCCGGCTGCCATGCCTGGAGATCCCGCCGCCGCCCCAGACACGGACAGCGAGTTCGAGTCCAGCCGACCGAATCCGGGAGCACTCGGTGGCCAAGAGGGCCTCACAGGTTCTGAACTGCCTGGTGCAGCTCACGGTGCAGCTGCTGCCATGCAAGCGAACATGGCGAAAGGTACTCCCGCAAGAGGCACTCCTGCCAAAGGTGGTCCTGCGAAAGGTGGTCCTGCCGCTGCGGGGCACGGGGCCGCTGCGGGGGGACATGGTGCGCCTGCTGCGGGTTCGGATGCCTATGCGGAGTATGGCGGTCTGACGGCTGGCGGAATGACTGGAGGAACCCAGCGTGAAGGGCAAGGCTACGTGTTCGCCTCGGTGCGGGCTGTTTTTCCGCTGAAAGAGCAGATCCGCAGATTCCAGGAAGCCATTCACGCCAGAACGATTGATATCGCCTCGATGTCCTTTGAAGTCATCGACTTCAATCTCGAACGCCAGGAGCAAATCGGACGATCTGATCAATGGTCAGACTGGCAACCAGTCGATACGCAATCCGCTGTGGATGTCTTGGAGAAGTCGATGGCTCCGGAGCCAGATATCGTTCAGGGGACCGTGACCAACAATGTGATCACCATGCCGCTGCCCCCTCGGATCTACGGGAATTGGCGGAAGCACGGATCGCACCCCCGAATCGATAAGTTCGTACTTTCTCCCGAGCAGGTGGAGCAAGAGGTTCAATACCAGATCAAATTGCTGGAGTTGATGAAAGACAACAAGAAGAAAACGGAAGGGAAACCCCGCGTGAAGCAGGGTGGCTTTTCCGGGATTGTGGGGGACTCTCGAGCGATGCAGTCGGAGGTTTTCGGTGGATCAGCCTACGGCAGTAGCCTGGGGTCTTCGTACGGGTCATCCTCGAACAGCACAAACTCCATGATGTCCGCCATGTCCGGCGGCGCTCCGGCTGGCATGGGAGGCCCCCGAGGATCGAGTCGTCCCGCACCGGGAGCAGCCAAACGTGGACCGGGTACGAATCCCAACGATGTCATGATGAAGTTGCTTGAAACCGATGACAAGGACGAAGCCAGCAAAGCCCTCAGGCAATACATCGAACAGCGAGTCACCGCCGATGGGGAACTCTTGCTGTTCCGGTACATGGACTTCACGGTGGAGTCGGGCAAGACCTACCGTTACCGGGTCCGGCTGGTGATGAACAATCCGAACTTTGGTCATCTGGCTTCCGAGGCCAACGGCGAGGCATCCGTTGTCGCTGAGGAAACCCGGACCACCGAATGGAGTAATGTGACTTCCCCCGTGACCCTCGAACGGGAAGTCTATTACTTTGTGAAGGATGTGGATCCTCGCATTGGGAAGGCGAAAGTGTCGGTCTTCCAGTGGGATCCAAAGCTGGGAACCACGGTCTCCGCCGATCTCGACCTCCTACCCGGTCAACACATTTCCGGTGACATCAAAACCAACGTGATTGATCCGGCCAAATCGACCAACGAAGAGAGCAAGTTGTATTCGTTCACTTCGGCGGATGTCTTTGTGGACACGCACGCGGACGTTTCACTCACCGACAAGGTTCTGCACAAGGACTTGAAGCTGCCTGGGGGATCGAAGGGGGATGCTTGGCTGCCCGAAGAAGCTCTCGTGACTCAAGGGAGTACTCGGGAACTGGCGGTACTCGATCCCCTTCGTCAGGCCGCCGAACAGAGACGCCTCGATGCCTACCAAAAGGAGCAAGCCACGTTCTTCGAGTACTTGAAGTCCACGAGTACCTCCGGAAATGACATGATGATGATGAGCGGCGGAATGCTGGGAAGCGAAATGTCGAATCCCTATGCTCAACCCAGTTCCAAGGGCGGAGCCAGTTCCAGGGGCGGACGCTCCAGTAATCCGCTTTCTGGCAATTCGATGATGGGAGGAATGGGTATGTCGGCTGGGGGAAGGCGTAGTTCACCTCCCGCCAAGGGGGGAGCCATGAAGCCATGATTCTTCCGCTTCCGCCCCGGAATGAACGATGATCTGACGCCGCCCCGACCCTCGGTCGGGGCGGCTTTTTTCATCCGACTTCGAAAGTGCCAAGGCAGTCCTCTTTGACCAGACAGGATTTATCAAGGTATATTCATACGATGCGATTTCTCGCAGTATCCGTGGGGCGATACCAAGTTCTGATGAGCCTCGTTCATGGCCAGTGATCCGACACCTCAATTACCTTCTCATGACTTCGACGAGATCTCCTCGCTGGGGAAATATCAGATCCAGCGCAAGGTCGGTTCCGGAGGGATGGGAGCGGTCTATCTGGCCGTGGACCAGCAGCTGAAGCGTACGGTCGCCTTGAAGGTGCTCCCCAAAGACAAAGCCTCGAATCAGGTTCTCGTCCGTCGGTTCAAAGCGGAGGGGCAGGCCGGGGCCCAGATGGAGCATCCCAACATCGTCGCCGTCTATGAGTCGGGGGAGATTGACGGGTATCTCTATCTGGCCATGGAATTCGTGGAAGGACTCGACGCTTTTGAACTGCTCCGCAAGCGCGGGGTCATCCCCGTGAAGCGGTCCTTGGAAATCATCAAGCAGGTGACGCTTGCTCTTCAACACGCGCACGAACGTCAAGTCGTTCATCGGGACATCAAGCCCAGCAACCTGATGATTCGGGAGCGGGACGGCGTGGTCAAGCTGGCCGACCTGGGACTCGCTCGCATCATTGAGGACGACGGGGAATCGGCGATTACCAAGGCCGGGACCACCGTGGGAACCGTGGACTACATGTCCCCCGAGCAGGGACGCGACAGTAAAGCGGCGGACATCCGCAGCGACATCTACTCCCTCGGCTGCACGTGGTATCACCTGTTGGCGGGCAAGCCTCCGTATCCGGACGGAGACTTATTGAACAAACTTCGCGCCCATGCGCTCCAGCCGGTGCCCGACCCGCGATCCCTCAATGAGAACGTCCCGGCGGGCGTGGTGGCGGTCATTCAGCGGATGATGGCCAAGAAAGCCGATGATCGCTATCAGACTCCGGCCCAATTGCTGACCGATCTCAGTTCACCCGCCCTGTTACGTGGCGATTTCTCGGCGGACCAGTTGCAACTGTTGGGGGCTGCCCATGCAGGACCAGATCGCTCACCTGCTGGTGAAGCTGACGAGACCTCTCCCAGTGCTGAGGCAGGAACACGTCGCCGCTCCTCCTCCAAGCCCGGTCGAGCGGAAAAGCCTGCGGGCACTCGGTCGACTCGCACCGAGAGGATCGACCCCGACGACGAGTACGACGCGGAGGACGAAGCCCCCGCCGCACCGCAAAAACAGAAGACCAAGAATCGCCCGCCCGCCAATCGCGAGTCACTCCCCACGCGCTCGTCGACCCCGCGTGCGGCCGTGTCAGAGACCGACGGCGGCCAGCGAACCAAGACGGAACGAGCGTTGCCCGGTCGCCTCGACCAACCCTTGCTGTCAGAGCCTCCGGGAACTCGAATCGATCCCAATCAGCTCAAGGTCGGTTTGCTGATTCTGATCGTGGTCGCGGCGGTGGGGGGCCTCTTCTGGGCAATCAAGCAATTTGGGGATTCGGAGGGCGGTGGTTCCGCCACGACCAATCCCTATGCCTCGGGCGAGGCGGGCGAAGTTCTCCCTCCTGTGGCAGACGTGAACCCACTTGTTCCCGCCGATCTCACTCCGCCCGGGCAGCCCCCGATCGAGATCATTTCGTCCCACCCGGCAGCCGGTTCCACGAACCCGGTCACTCCGACTCCGCCGGGAAACATCGCCCCCCGGTCCGTACCCCTGGATCAAGATCGATCTCCCTTCGGAGGGATCATCCCGCATTCGACGACGGGAACTGGTCCGTTGCCTTTGTGGGTCTGGCAATCTCGCGTGAAAATCAAAGCGGAGGCCACGCGGACGATCCGCCGCCACAGCCCCTCTGAGGGGGAATTCCACGATCTGGGAGCAGCCCTCGCCCGTCTCCCGAGCGACGCAGTGATTGAATTCGCGGATGTGGGGCCTCACGAAATCCCCGCCTTTGAAATGAAACAGCCCGGTCGCTGGACTCTGCGCGGGGCTGAGGGTGTCAGCCCCGTGTTGATCTTGCCCGCATCGAACACTCCGATCCAGACAAAATTGGGGGTACTGGCCTTTGAGGGGGTGCATCTTCTGCGGATGCCGGGGCCGACCGGGGCGGGGTTGCGTGTTGGTTCCGCGACGCTGGTCCTGCGGCGCTGCACTCTCACTCAGTTCGGCCTGACGGCGACTGAACTCATCGTCGCGGAGGGCCATGGCCGCGTGCTGCTGGAGGACACCGTGGTCAGCGGGAGCGGACCCTGTTGTCCCGTGAGCTTGACTGGGGAACAGTCCTCGCTGGTCGCCGGGCAGTCGCTACTCATCGCGGGGAATGCGAGCGCGATCCAAATCGTATCGAGGGATGCGGTCGCTGACGCTCGGCAGGTCGCTCTGGTGGCGACGGCTTGTTTGTCGGGACAAGCGGGCCTCGCCTGTCTGCACACTGGAAAACAGCCACCCACTTGCGAGTTTCGCTTGCAACAGTCGTTGCTTGCCTACTTGCCCGGCCATTCCGCCGATGCGGTGGGAGTGTTGTTTAGCGGCTGGTCGAAGAACACAGAGTCACTGGAACTCCCCCGAGTTCCGCATGTGAAATGGACGCTGGAGCAGTCTGCTTTGGTAGGCTGGCCGCATTGGGCTCAACTCAGTTTTCATGACGGGACCGATCCCGTGGACGTGCGAGACGATGTCTCCTGGGGGACATTCTGGAGGCAAGCGACTCCGACCGGTGTCCTGGTCCCGGAGGGGGCCGGCCTGAAGGCGGTCGCAGACGCCGGATCACTGGCGACGAGCGAGCAGATTCAAATCGGCTTGGCGAGCATTCAAATTCAATTGGCCGACGCCGGACCGAAATGGTCTGCTCTCCCGGAACCGCCACGACCGATCGTGGCTCACATGCTGGCTACCGGGCAACGTGCGAGTCTGCCCGCGATTCTGGAATCCCCTGATGCGGGGGCGACTCTGCGTTTCGACTTGAAGAAGCCAAATCTCGGGCGGTTCATCAACAGCGAAGAATGCCCCGATGGCTCGACCGTGGTCGCCTTCGGTTCTGGATTGCGAACGATTGACCCATTCGTCGTGCGGCAGAAACGGGTCCAGATCGTGTTCGAGCAATCCGAAGGAACTCCACTGGTTCTGCAACCCGGATACAAGACGGAACCCAATGCTCCGAATCCGCCCGCGTGGTTCTCCGTCGAGGATGGACAGCTGACACTTACCAACGGTGCCTTTCGGATGGTGGTCAGCAAGACGCGAACCTACCCCGATCGATTCCTGCAAATGACGGGCGGACTGACGGCGGTTCGGCGCTGCCGCGTGGAAGGCATTGACTCCGCCTGGCCGATCATCGACACACTCCCTTCCAAAGGGCACGCCCCGCCGCAACTGCTGGTCGATCAAAGCTTGATCGTCGGCACCAAGTCGATCGTGCGTGTAGGGACCGAGGAATCGGTGATCGAGGTGCGAGGCTCGATCCTGTATTCCAGCGCGGGAGTGGCCGTGACGTTGGATGCGGGAGCTGCAGGCTCGCAGTGCTCTCTGCTCAGTTCAACGGTCTCTGCGGGCAAGTCGATCTACCAAGTGCAGCCGGTCGGATCGGGAGGCCCTGTGCAACTGTTCTCACACTCGACGGTGTTTCAAGGGGGAGGCGTACTGTCGCTGGAGACGGATGCCTCATCAATCCAGTGGTGGGGCTACGAGAATGCTTATGCCAGCGGCATGAAGATATTCCTGATCACGCGGGGAGTGACCAAGGCTCAGGACTTTTCCAGTGACTGGGTCCAAGGCTGGGGCGCAGGGCATGAACTGTTGCCTGTCTTTGGCACGAACAGCACGTTACTTCCGACCCCCAGTTCGACTCTGAGCGACGTTTCTCCTGAATCGTTCCAGCTGCATGCGGATTGCGCCGCCGCGCTGGCCGGTCCGATCGGACAGGGATTGGGAGCCATCTTGTCGCAAGTCGGCCCCGTGACAGTCTCCCCGGCGAGCGGAGTGGCACCGGGGAAGACACCACCCAAGGGCGTGCCAGTCGGCCCCAAGCCAGCCAATCCAGGCTTCTGAGATACGCCCTGCTGGGCAACCCGCAGCCGGGCGAGTTGGAATCATCAGTCATCGACCGACACGAAAGCTGTCGCCGGAGTGGCCGATCGGTATTCGCGTCGCAGTAAGAAAAACGCAACCAAATCATAGACGCTGTGGGCCACCATCGGTGCCAGCAGGTTTCGCGGCTCGGAGATTCCGGCCAGCAGGTGCATGCCCAATCCAATCGTGGTGGAGGTCACGAAATAATTCCAAGACAGCGCGTGCAGCATTCCAAATGCCACATTGGAGACTATCACAGCGACCCAGAGATTCAGCGGCAACAGCCCCTCGTACAGCATCCCGCGAAAGAGCAACTCTTCCCCCACTCCCGCCAGCACGGCCAGCATGACCAAATCGTACCACCGGCAACGAGCGAGTGACTGGCCGAGCGAATCACTGGCCAGCTGGCGAAGCCCCGGGCTGTAGTGATAAACCGCCAGCATCGGCAGGACGGCCAAGAGTCCCCCGACCAGACCAGTCATCTCCCAGCGGACTGACTTGGCGGGCGATAGTCCCAGCGTATGTCCGACCAGCCAGGCCAGCAGCAGCACGCCGCCTTGCACCGCTACCGCGAGTAGCAGAAAGCGATTGCGACTCATGAGTGGTAGTCGTGCTGTCGGGGACATGTGTGAGAGCGATCCCAAGCCCAGTGGTGGCAACCACTGGGCTTTATAGTGTCACTTCCGAGTCGGTTTCGCGGGGACGTTCTGCATCCAGTGCAGCATGACCGTCGCCACCTTGGCCAGTGACTCCCCCGAACAGGCGGCGGGGAGATCGTTGCGCCGGTGCCAATGGGGATAGTCGAAGTCGATCACATCGCAGGTCGGGATGGCGGCAATCTTGTTCAGTGAGATATGGTCATCGTTGATCTCATGCTTGCGGCGGGCGACAAACTCTTTGACACCTGTCGCCTTGGCGGATGCCCACACGCTGTCGGTGACGAATCCGGCCAATCGAACACTGTTGACCTCTTGCCAGATCTTCAGATCATTGTCCGCCACCATGTCGAGTAGGACGCCGCAGCGATACCGATACGCGGGCGGGTTGTCGCGATACTGCGTCGAGAAATACTCCGAGCCCAGGAAGAACTTGCCCGGCTTCTTGTAGATCAGTTCCTCCGCATCAAAGAACACAAAGTCGACCCCCAGCTGCACGGGGAGGGCAGGCATGAAGTGCCCCAGTTCCATCAGCAGTGCGACTCCGCTGCCTCCGTCATTCGCACCGATGAAAGGACTTTCCCGGTAGCGCGGCAAAAACTCCTCGTCGGGCTTCGGGCGCGTGTCGTAGTGGCAGCAGAGCAGCACTCGCTCGGTCGACTCGGGGTGCCAGCTGACGATCATGTTTTTCAGTCGCACCGGCTGTCCAGTGACAGGGTGCGGAGTGTCCCATTCTTGGAATGCAACCTGGGCCCCCAAAGCGGCGAAGTGCTGGCTGATCAACTTCTGCTGCTGAGCCATGCCCTCGGTGCCACTGATGCGAGGGCCAATCGCACAGACTTGCTGCAAGTATCCGAACGCGCGATCCGCATCCGGTGCCGTGGGCTCCGCACTGAAGGCCGGAACTGCCAGCGTTCCCCACCCCAGCACGATCAAGAGCAGCGGGATTTTCCAACCGACTCTAGCAGATTCAGAATTGGTTTGCCGGAAAGGCAGACAGGAATGTCTGCCCCACTGATGAGTGGCACAGACATTCCTGTCTGTGCGACCTGAAGACTGATTCTGAATCTGATCGAGTTCGTATGAACTGACTCCGTTCACAACACTACTCCCTGTTCACTTCGTCGAGGTCAAAATCCGCAACTCACGCGGCAGCGGGAAATGGACATTTTCCTCGCGCGTCTTGAACTCTTCGATGGTCGCTCCATAGCGAGTGCGGATCGTCTCGATCGTTTCCTCGACGACCACTTCCGGGGCACTCGCCCCGGCAGTGATCCCCACCGACTCGACTCCCTCAAACCAGGCGTCTTGCAGTTCGTGGGCTCCATCAATCAGGTAAGCCCGCTTGCCGGATGTCACGCCAATTTCTTCGAGGCGGCGGCTGTTCGAACTGTTCTGACTGCCCAGAACCAGCAACAGGTCGACTTGTTCAATCATCTGATGCACCGCGAACTGGCGGTTGGTAGTGGCATAGCAGATGTCTTCCTTGGGAGGATGCTCGATGTGCGGGAAGCGTTGCTCCAGCGACTGGATCACAGCTGCGGCCTCTTCCACCGAGAGTGTCGTCTGCGTCAGGTAGGCCAGCTTGGCCCCAGTGGGGAACTCCAGTGAGGCCACATGCGCGGGAGACTCGACCAGCGTAATGCTCTGAGGGGCTTCCCCCATCGTGCCGATCACCTCGTCATGCCCCTCATGCCCGATCAGCAGGATGTGATATCCCTCGCTGGCGTACTTCACCGCTTCCAAGTGAACCTTCGTCACCAGCGGGCACGTCGCATCGATCGTTCGCAGCTGTCGCGATTTGGCACGAGCCCGAATGGCGGGGGAGACTCCGTGAGCGCTGTACAGCAGAACTCCGCCGATGGGAACTTCGTCGACTTCGTTGACGAAAGTGATTCCTTCACGGGTGAAACGGTCGACGACGTAGCGGTTGTGGACGATCTCGTGATAGACGTAGATCGAATTCCCAAAGACGCGAATGCACTCTTCGAGGCACTCGATCGCCATGTTCACCCCCGCACAGAAACCCCGGGGACTGGCCAACAGAATTCGCATCATGGTTCCTTATGGGACCATCCCGGCGGCATGAGTCACAACCGACAGAACAGACCTGCGGGCATTCTAGCACTGACCCGAGAGTGGGGTACAGGCGACTGATTCAGAGTCGCTCGATGTCGTCCTCGTCGTCCTCCAATTCGTCCTCGGCTTCCAGTGGATGCTGAGCGAGTTGGCGAAGGGCCAGCCAGCCTCGGATCATGCCGAACAGAGCGAAGCCGTGGAACCCGGCGCTCTTGATGTCACCCAGCAGCAGATAGACCACCCCGTCAAGCAGGTACAACCCAATGCCGATGGCATAGACCCACATGATTCGCTGGCGAGAGAGCCAGCCGAATCCCATGACCACGAGCGCCACGATCACAGAGAACCCGATGGCAATCCCCATCGCCAACGTGGCATGCTGCGGCTGATCTTTGCCAATCTGAACGGCGATGGCATCGGCGATCGCCGTAATCGACAGTCCGATGATGAACTGCAAGTTCGCACCGAAGTGCGCCAGCGCGGTATTCACCAGCGACAAGGCTGCGATCCAGAAGAACCAGTTGACGCCGGTTTTGGCGTGCTGCTCCGCCTGCTCTCGCATGGCATCGCCAAACAGAGGTGTCCGAGGGGAAGCGGTGTCTACGGACTCATCATCCGGTTCGAGGCCAGTCGACATGTTTCACTCACGAAGAATGGGGAAGACGTGTCAGACAATTGTAGTCTGCGGCGAATTCAGAAGTAAAACAGCAGCAGGCTTATCAACACCGCCACAATCCCCAGTAGCCCGCCGAGCTTCCACCAGAACGGGCGGCCCTCCCACGCAGAGTGAGAGCGGTCTCCCAATTGGTACTCACCGCACAGCGGACAGCGAGGGGCGTCATCGTAGATCTCGCCGCCGCAATGGATGCAGTCGGTAGTGGCCGACTGGTCCTCCGGACCGTAGTCTTCTTCGTCGTCCCAGTTCGGGTCGGAGTCCTCCTCCGGGGAGGACCAGCGCTGGTCTCGTGGCATTGGATTTGCTCAACTCCTCGGGCGTGTGTCGAAATTCTCCGGAGATTGGCACCCGAACTCGGTCTCGTGCGGCAACGGACTCTGACACTGAGCGAATTTCGCACCATTCGGGGAAATCCGCACAGAGGGACAGTAGACATTTCCTGCCCACTGAAAACAATGGGGGTGGGTTTGGAATCGTCGGGGTGGCTGGCATTCTGTCGCTCATGGAGAACATGACAGGCTGGAAGCCTATCCCACGACCCGGCAGAACTTACTCATCAAGGGGCATATCCATGGCAACCTCTCCTCGTCGATCTGGTTTCTGGCTGGCCTGCCTCGCTGTCGGGGTCGGAGTCGGAGTCGGAGCGGTGGCGGCGCGCTGGACACAGGCGGACCTGCCTGCTCCGAAGACGATTATTAAATCGCCGCAGGATCTCTCGTCGGCCTTTCGGGTCGTGTCGGAGTCGGCGATTCCCGCGATCGTCGCCATCGAGACCAAGACTAGAGCCCGCGTCATTGAACAGGAGGTGGAGGGGGGGGATGAGGTCGACCCGCTCCAGGACTCCCCCTTTGGCGACGATCCGGTCTTTCGCGAATTCTTCGGCCAAGGTCGGGGACAGGGGCCAGGCCAAGGCGGTCGCCGTCGGTTCCAGATCCCCGGACAACAGGGAGCCGGTTCCGGATTCGTGATCGATGCGAGTGGAGTGGTCGTCACCAATGCCCATGTGGTCGATGGAGCGGATGAGGTCTTGGTGCGGCTGGCCGATGGCACAGAGATCAAAGCCGACACGTGGATCGGCGATTCCGTCACCGATGTCGCCATCATCATGCTCAAACCCCAGAAGCCACTGACCGCAGTCAGCTTCGGCGACAGCGATGCCATGCAGATCGGCGACTGGGTGCTGGCTCTGGGCAACCCGTTTGATCTCGGGACGACAGTCACAGCTGGGATCATCTCGGCGACCGATCGCAAGGGGCTGGACATCAATGGCCGCGAACACTTCCTGCAAACGGATGCGGCGATCAACCCCGGTAACAGTGGAGGGGCACTGGTGAACATGAACGGCGAGGTGATCGGCATCAATACCGCCATCTCCAGCCGTAGTGGCGGGTACGACGGTGTGGGGTTCGCGATCCCTTCAAATCAGGCTCGCCAGATCGTCGAGAAACTCCGTAAGGACGGGACGGTCCATCGCTCTTTCATCGGAGTCACGCTGGATGACCTCAAGCCTGCGGTGAAGAAAGCTCTCGGGATCTCCGCCGGTGTTGCCGTGATGGAAGTCCTGCCCAATGCCCCCGCCGCAAAGGCCGGGGTCGAGCCGGGAGACATTATCCTGCAGTTCGCGGGCAAGCCGGTCAAGAACCGCCCCAGCCTGCAAGAGTTTGTCGAACTGCTGGAGCCCGGCAAGAGCTATCCCGCCGAGATCCTCCGCGATGGGAAGACGATCAAGCTGGACATCACCCTCGAACAGCGCAGCTCCGCAGACTACACCAAGAGCAGTCCCCCGAACGAGTCGCCCGAGAAGCAGCCCGAGGCTTCCAAACTCGGCTTCACCGCGAAAACGCTGACGCCGGAGATCGCCAACGAGCTGGGTGTTCCGGGTCTGAAGGGAGTCGTGATCGTCCAAGTCAAGCCCAGTTCAGTGACGGCCCAAGCCGGAATTCAGAGCGGCGATGTCATCACCAAAGTGGGCCAGACGAAAGTGGAGACCCTCGAAGCCTTTCAGAAAGCAGTCGATGAGACGAAACTGGTGGACGGCATCCTGTTGCAGGTCCGGCGCGGGAACTCGACCAAACTGATTCTGTTGCAGAGCGAGTGATGCCTCGTTGCTCGAAGTCACCATCCGGCTGACTCCGGACGCTCGCCTTTTTTCTGCAGAACTCACCTTGATGACATCTCCCGCCGCCGAGCCGATCCCTCCCCAAGCGGTTCGCCTGCGCGGGAGGATCAAGGTCGAACCGGAAGATTTCGTCGTTGAGGAACTGCCAGCCTACCTCCCCTCGGGTGAGGGCGAGCATCTGTTCCTCTGGATCGAGAAACGGGATGTCTCGGCAGAATACCTGACCGGCCAGCTGAGCCGTGCGCTCGGCATCTCCCGCGATGCGATTGGCATGGCGGGGCAGAAAGACCGTCGGGCGGTGACTCGGCAGTGGGTCTCGGTGCCCGGCGAGGCGGAGGGCCGCTTGTCCGCACTCGATGACCTCGCGACTCAAGGCCTAGTGCGAGTCCTCTCCTCCAGTCGGCATCGGAATAAGCTGCGACCGGGACATCTGGTGGGGAATCGGTTTGAGATTCGCGTGCGGACCGAAGACCCCCACGCTTTCGAGATCGCTTCACGCATTGCGGAGAGCGTCCGCACTCACGGCGTCCCCAACCGGTACGGCGACCAGCGATTCGGCATTGGCGACGAGACGCTGCAATGGGGGCGAGACTTGCTCTCGGGAGCTCGCACCTCCCGCGACATCGACCCGCGCCGCCGCCGCTGGTTCCTGCGGTTCGCGCTGTCGGCTGTGCAGTCAGATCTGTTCAACGCGGTGGTGCAGGTGCGTCAAGAGCAAGGTCTACTCCACCGTGTGGTCGAGGGAGACATACTCCAAGTGATCTCCTCGGGCGGGTGCTTTACCACCGAAGACCCGGCGCTCGATCAACTCCGCGTCGACTCGCGAGAGGTGATTCCCACTGGCCCCATGTTCGGAGTCAAGATGAAGTCGCCGCAGGGTGAGGCCCTCCTCTTGGAGCAGTCCGTCCTCGCAGCCTCCGGCCTGCAACTCAAGCACTTCGAACCATTTAGTCAGATGATGCAGGGAGCCCGCCGCGCCGTAGTGGTCTACCCGCAAAACGTCGAGGTCCACCCCGACCCACTGGGGGTTCGCGTGGCCTTCTCGCTGCCACCGGGTGCCTACGCGACCATGGTGCTCGAGGAGTTTCTGGAGCAAGCCGAGACCGTGGCCGAATCCAACGAAGGTCAAGAAGACCTCGAATGAGGAACGACCGGTTTCTCATTCGTTGCAATCGGCAAATACCTCCGCCGCACGACCCGCCATCACTCACCCAGCAGAACACTCTCTTCGATCGACACCGGGAAATCGGGCTTAGCGACATCGTTCAGCCTCAAGTCCTGCACCAGTCGCTTGGCCAGCTGGCGGTGCCCCTGTTCAGCAGGCGTGTGGGTCTCGGCATCGAACCAGGAATCGGTGTGGCCGACCTGCGAATGTGCCCACTCCCAATGCTCCCAGTGATCGACCAGTGGGATGGTCTGCTCCGCGGCAATGCCGCGAATTGTCTCGACCAGAATCAACCGACGAGTCAGTTCGGCATCCGACCGGGACGGCAGACACGGAGGAGTCTGAATCACGAGTTGGCAATCAAACTTCTTCGACCAGCGAATGAGCCGCACCAGCATCTTCTCGAAGCGGTCGACCGATTTGGCATCGGCTTCTGCAATGCTCAAGCTCAAGAAGCAGATATCCGGCTCGAACTTGGCGATCCGTCGCTCGAAGTCGAACATGACTTCTGACAACCGCGCCGAGGGAAAGGTCGCGTCAATGAAGACATCTTTGGGACGCTGAAAGTGCGAGCGGACCGCCGCCGAAAAGCGGTTTGTATAGACCCGCCAAGGAGGCGGTTCGGTGACATCCTTGGCGGTGAAACTGTCGCCGACGAACAGCCAGCTGACCGGCACCGGACTACTCACCAGATGCGGAATCGTGCGTGGAATCTCCAACTCTGCGGCAGAGAACGAGCGATCGAGCCACGCATCCGACTCACGGTGAGTCAACATGACGACGGGCGAAATCGCGGGCCCCAATTCGGTGGGCGCGGCGTGGCCGAACTGCGTCAGCGGTTCAGGGGCCGGGGCCAAATCGGTGGTGGCTTCGAGTGAAGACGAACTGACCTCCCACAGCAGCAGCCTTCTGCGCCGAGAATTGGAAGTGGACGGGAATCGGGATGCCATAGCCTGCCTGCGCTTGCGAACAATCGGCCACATCCTGTGGCGCATCGGGAATCAGCCCTCATCCATGCGATGCTCAGGCCGAAGCCAATCGTAACAACACGCCGAGTCCGAGGACAACTATTTCCTGACTCTTGGGCAATACACCCTGAATCGGCCAACGCTGGCCACTCCTTCGGGCTGGCATCCCGGCCCACAACGGGTTACATCTCACCTTTGCCGAAGTCGCTCTCGCACCAGTGGCACTCCCGGACGAGTGGCACGACGACGATACCCCTCGACAAGCTGAAAGAACACCTCATGCCCCACACCCTCCGCTACGACGCCTCAGCTGCTTGGCCCTTCATCGAACCTGCCGCCTTGCGGGGTGTGAAAGCCTCCCTCGAAGCGGCGCGGACCGAGACGCTCGGCGATGTGATCGACCTGAAGCAGAAGCGGACGATTCCGGCAGACAAGCAACCTCTTGACTCAGGGTTCATCGAGTTGCCGAGCGAGCTACTCGCGGGCGGGGCGGACAAGATGCTGTCACGGATGGAGGCATCGGCGAAGCGGTTGCGGGATCAGATCGACACTCTGGTGTCGCTCGGCATCGGCGGGTCGTACATGGGCCTGCGAGCGATTTTCGAGGCGGTGTGTCATCCCTACCACAACGACCTCGCGCGGGCTGAGCGCGGGGGCGTGCCGCGTCTGTACTTCGAGGGAGACAACGTCGACAACGACGCGGTCCACGGGTTGCTGCAACTGCTCTCACTGAGGTGCCAGAACCCCAAGGAACTGGCCCAGCGGTGGGGCATCTGTGTCATCAGCAAGTCGGGCGGCACCCTCGAAACCGCAGCCGCCTTCCGCATCTTCCGCAACGCCCTCGAACACTATTACGGAGCGGGTTCGGACCTGGCCCGCAACCTCGTCGTTCCGATCACCGGCGAGGTCGGCAAGCTGCGCGATGTGTCGAACTCGGCCAAATACCCGGACGTGTTCCCGATCCCGGACGGCGTTGGCGGACGTTTCTCTGTTCTCACCGCCGTGGGCCTCTACCCCGCAGCTGTGCTGGGCGTGGATATCAAGGCTCTGCTGCAAGGGGCCGCAGACATGACCGAGCGGTTCAAGGCGGCACCGATCGGCGACAACCCGGTGATGGATTACGTGGCCGTCTGCCACCTACTGGAACGCGACAAGGGCCTGAAGACCCGTATCCTCTCGACCTGGGGCAAGCGGCTCGAAGCGGTCGGGCTGTGGTACGACCAACTGCTGGCCGAGAGCCTGGGCAAGCACGAACGCGGAGCCTTCCCGCTGACCGTCGTGAACACTCGTGACCTGCACAGCCGGGGCCAGCAGCACCAGGAAGGCGTCAAGGATAAGCTCATCACCAATCTGATCGTCGAACATCCTTCAACTCCGCCGGTCGCTATCCCGAAGACCGCTGACGACCACGACAAGCTGAATATGTACGCGGGCAAGACCATCCCGCAGATCCTGACAGCTGCCACAAACGGCACGAACCAAGCCTACGCCGAAGCGGGTCGCCCGACCGCGAACTTGGTCCTGCCGGGTCTGGACGCCTACGCCCTGGGCCAAGTGTTCCAGTTCTTCATGCTGGCCACCGTCGTCGAAGGCCGCCTGATCGGGATCAACCCGTACGGGCAGCCGGGTGTCGAGGCGTATAAGCAGAAGACCGTGGCGAACCTCGGCGGGTGAGGCGAGCGTCCGACATCAGCCGGATGGTCAATCGCGTACAGTTGTCGATCAGGATGTTTCACCGCAGAGGACGCAGTGCAGGAGACCATGCGGGTGCCCTTCCGATTCGGCTGACGTGTCTTGTCTGCGAGAACAGAACCGCCTTCAGGAATCGAACTTAACCGGTACGCCGTTCGCTCCACTACTTGGGGGGGGGCCGCGTGATCGGCGGGCATCGAGAGAATCCACTCGCGAATGAGTTGGTTCGATTCTTCATGGATCAGATTCCGGGCGAGGCTGGGCATGCGGGCGCCGGGCTCCTCAGTCTCCAGCCGGAACATCAGGATTGACTCATCCGGCTTCCCCGGAATGATGTTGTAGCGGCGTCCCCCGGAGCCCTTTCCGGCAGCGACCGGCGACTTGAAGACTCCGAACCGGCCCGGATCGGTCTGCACCGTGCGCAGGTCGAGCCCCGAGGTCCGCGCGGAGCCCAAGGGGTTATGGCAGTGGGCGCAGTTGACCTCCAGCCAGGCCCGCGCCCGCTGATCGACTGACCCGGTTTGCGGATCATCGTAGGTCGCCAGCACCGGGCGCTGATCCGGCGTCGGGCATTCTATAAGGAGTCCGCGTTCCACCCAACTGGTGAGTTGGTTCGCCACATTCTTGTCCAAGCCAGTACGGTTCAGATTTCTCGCGGTCGTCCCCAGTGGGACGTACTTATCGTCACGGGCGTGGCAGCTGAGGCATTGATTGGCGTTGGGGATCTGGTACTGGTTTTGGCGCGTGACGCCCTGCTCATCCTTCCACGAGACGGGGACGACATCGCCCCCCAGGCTGAGGTGGGCGTCGGTCTGCTCTGCATTCCAGACGTAGGTGTAGCCGTACCAGCCCGAGGCTTCGCGGTGTTCGATTCGCGTCTCGACGTACCGCTCGCCGCCAGTCAGGTCATCCTTGTCGTCCGGGTAGGCGAACGTCTTGGCGATGACGGTGCCGACCGGGAACTCCAAGGACTCGGTGCCATGCCAAGTCATCTGACCTCCCGAAGGAAGCCGGACCGCGCGGTGCTTAATCGTATCGTCCGAGAACAGCGGGGTATTCAACTCGTACTCAATCAGATCGGCGGCCGGGGACCAGTGCTTGTCCCGCTTCACAAACAAACCCCACTTTGACAGCAGCTGGGGAACTGCTCGGTAGACCGCCACCGCTGGGTTGCCCAGCGATGAGGCTTTGCCGTGTGGCTTCAGTGTGACCACCGGGAGAGCGGGGATCTCTGCCCCGAACGGCTTCAGGTCGCGTTCGATTTTGTACTTGCCGGTCCCGATGTTGACGAGGGACAAGTCAGCGACGTTCATGTTGGCGAACGTCGCCTCGCCGTTATCGCGAATGCGCAGGGGAATGACCTTGGCCCCCTGGTTGTCGGCTGGCGTGGCTGGACTGAGAATGCCATCGAAGAAGATGTCGGGGAATGATCCGCCAGCCACCGGGAGTAGGAGTGTCCCCAGCTGTCCGCCGGGCTTCTGGCCGCCTCCGGAGATCTTATTGTCATGGATCGAAACGTGTTCAGGAAACGGGTCGTACTTCTTGTCGTTGATCTTACGCTCGGTGATCAGAAAGCTGACGATCAGAATGTTGCTGGTCTGATGACCCGTGATCTCGTTCTCAAAGAGTTCCACATGATCGGTGGCCAGGAGCATGACTCCCGTGCCAGCGGGAACATCGGCGACCATGGTCCCTTGGGGAGCGAAGTTTTCATGGTTGTTGTCGACGAACCGATTCCGGAAGACCCGGACATTCCCGCCGTTGGTCTGTGTCAGCCCCGGTAGGTCGAACACCAGAATCCCGCCCGTGTTGTGGGTCGCGGTGTTGTCGTAAACATCGGCGCATAAGGTGTTCTCGATCTCAATCCCGGCGACGTTCCGCTCGGCCCGGCAACCGCGAACGATCACGTCCTGGGACTGCCCGACATAGATTCCGGAATCGGAGGCACCGATCGAGACACAGTTCTCGATCAGCACGTTTTGGCATTCCACCGGGTAAATTCCGTAGGCCCCGTTCGTGGACTTGGGCCCCCCCGTCCATTCGACACGAACATCCCGGAAGGTTACGTCTTGGGCCCCCAGCACCTTGATCGCGTTACCGACCGTGTCTTCCACAGCCAGGCTCTCGATGACAAATGCGTTCCCGGTCGCGACGAGTCCGCTGCTGCCTGCGGACTGATTGCGAAATGACAGGATGGTCTTCTCGCGTCCGGCCCCACGAATGGTGATGTTGTCGCAGACCACATTCAGTTCGGTCGTGAAGTGGTACGTCCCCTCGGCCAGTTCAATCACATCGCCCGGAGAGGCATTGATGAGGGCCGCCTGTAACTCGTATTGCACCTTGTCGTGCGGCTTCAGGGACTTGATCGCGGCGGTGGACGCAGCGGGCTGGTCGCCGCTCTTATCCGCGGCCCGTAGCGAGGCTGCACTGCCCATCAGCATGGCCAGCAACAGACACATCCCTTTGACCACAGCTGCACCGAGGCCCGGCAGGCGGAGTACCGAGGGGCGGTGGTACAGTCGAATTAAGGCTTGGGCGACTCCGACCGAGTTGCGATGGGAGGGGAACCAGACGGGGTGAGGAATGTTCACGAGCGGGCCTTCCAAGACAGTTTTCTCGATGTGATCCAGCAGATACGTGTTATGGACGGTTCCCATGCCGCTGCCGACATTCTCGATGTGGGAGCCGGGATACGCTCCCCACGGTGGGCTGGCGAGAGCATAGGCCACCCCGGACCACTGGTTCACGCACACCGTGCCATATCGTAGATCGGCCAGAGAGCGAGCCAACGCCGGGGCATGTTCGCGGCGGAATGCGGGCGGAACCGTGATCGACGCGCACAAGGTTCCGGTCATTCGCTCGTTGACGAAGTGGGTGGCCAGAGTGAGGAACTGTTCCGGTGAGTCGCCCGCCAGTGCGGTCTCCGCACAGACGCCGACGAAGGACTCCTCTTGAAACAACTCGGGCCGCTCGTCGATCGACTGTCCGACTAGCAGCGTCCAGGGGAGGCAACCGCTGGCGTTGGCCGTGGTCTGTGTGCGGGTAAACCGCTGGTAGCGCTCCTCGGCACCGGGATAGTAGGGCGGCCGGAGCGGTGTCTGTTGCAGGTGATGTTCCACCCGCTGCAGGAACTCGTCCCGTTGCGGCCACTGCTGCCAAGTGACGATCACCTTGGTCGCCAGACAGTTGAACGAGACATTGTTGGTGATCGAGGCGGCGACGTGCTGGGCCTGAGAATCGAGCTGTCGGGTGGAGTACACTCCGGGGACAATGATCCACGGGCTGACATTCCCGAGTTCGCTGGTGATCGACTTCTTCAGCAGGGGATCGCGTGCCAGCTTCCGGCGAGAACGCTCCTCGGCAGTCGAGCCCCAAACGATCGCATCGTGGGTGGCTGCGGAGCCGGTGATGTGGACGGCGTGGACGGCCTCGTGGTGAATGAGTGTCGCCCCGACCTCGGGTCCGCCCGTCAGAATCAGCAGCAGGTTCTCCCGGATCAGCGGAGCGAATGCTCGTTCAAAGACAGAGGCGAGGTACTCGTTCACCGGGTTCAGCTTGAGGAGGACCCGACTTCCCTCAAACATGATCTTCTGCAAACTATCGGTCGCGGGGATCGAGGAGACGTTCCCAGCCCCAAGTACTGCGGTCACGTAGTCGTACCGAGCCTTCGCAGCGGCCTCGATAAGTCGATCATGCAGCGTCGATTCGCTAGCGTCGGCTTGAAGTCGGACAGACCCATGAATCCCGAAAAACGTCAGGCTGTCAAACAGACCAGAAGTCGGGAGGACCGGGACCGACAGCTGGCCACTGGGCAGGCGAACCGGACGCCCGGGCAGGGGAGGCGAACCGCCCTGCTGTATGGCTGATAAGGTCTGGATCGTCAGCTGGAGTAGTCGAAGTACGACCGCGGTGCCGCTCAGCAGGTCTTCCACTCGCACGGGGGACGTGGCAGGGAGTCCCTTGTTGGTGGCGGCGACTTCCGCCCACTCATCGGCGACAGCGGCCACGCATTCGATGCACTCCCGGCAGAGGGCGATCCGCTGCTCCGGCGAGGCGATGACTGCTCTGTTCGTGAACGCATTCAGCGCTGCGCGAAGGCTGTCCGGCGATGGGGCTGAGGGCATACCTGATTCCTGACCGATCGGCTCTGAATGACACATTGTGGCGAGCGTCCGGCGTGAGCCGGATGGTACTTCTGGGAGTCGCTGCAGAACCAAGGGGCTGACTTGACCAACCCGAAGCGTCAGCGAGGGGGGAGCGAAAGCGACTTTTCACCGCGTTTCCCTCGCTGACGCGTCGGGTTGGAGAGCGAAAGTCAACTCCATGGGGCTGACGCTGCGTCGCTCGCCGAAACGTCTCACTCAGCGCCGCACGAGGTATAGGCTCCCACCTCTCTTGAGTAAAACAAAAACGGCCAATCTGCGGGCGAGATTGGCCGTTGATCGTTTCAGACTGTCTGAAGAGGCTTAGAACTCGCCCACCACATTCCCGTCCGCTTTTCCGCCGAGGTTGTTGTAGGTGGTCGCGTCAATGTTTTCCGAGATGAACCACACAGAGCCGTCGCCGAGGAGAAACTGAGCCCCCCCGACATGCTGGCTGCGGAAATTGCTGGTGAAGTCCGTGGTGCTGGGGGCACAGTTATCCGTCAAGGCCGCATCGTTATACACCGTCTGGATGATCGGATTCTGATTGATCCGATACACCGTGGTGCCCCAGTTTCCGCCTGTCGAGTAGCCAGCCGCACCTTGAGCGGCCAACGGCATCGATTGCGGACAAATCCAGCCGGATTGGACTCGGCCTGCGGGTGCGGGGATGGCCACTGTGGGTGCGCCGCCCGCGGCGACCTTCCACGCTCCGCCGGTGGCCCCTTCTCCCACACACAGCGTGTTGCTGGAGCCGTCCGTCATATCCCGAAAACCGCTCTTCAGGTTGATGCCGAACACCCCAATCGTAGGGCCGGACGGGTTAAAACAGAATTCCTTGGTGGCTCCTTTGCACAACAGGTAGTTCGTCGTTGCCAAGTTGACTCCGACCGGGTAAGCGGCCAGGATCGGATTCGCCTCAATATTCGGCCCGGTACTGGATGGGCAGAGGTACGTCGGGATGATGGATGTCGCCACCGCCGGTGCCTGCTGTTCCCACGTCTTGGTGTCCACATACAAATTCTTGAGGTTCGCTTGATCCATAGTAGGGCAGAATCGAGGACAAGGCACCAATTGAGATGTCGATTCCGAATGCGGCAGCAGAAGCTGGCCGGGCACAGGCCCCCGGAGGGAACATGTTGTACACATCGTGGTAGTTGTGCATGCTCAACCCGATCTGTTTCAGGTTGTTCTTGCACTGGCTGCGACGTGCCGCTTCGCGGGCCTGTTGCACAACTGGCAACAAGAGGGCGATGAGTACTGCAATGATGGCGATGACCACGAGGAGTTCAATCAGAGTGAAACCTCAACGAATCAATGAGCGATTGAGCATATGCTTGACCATTCTTCGAAAAGATGTGGGGAAAACCCGGCCCCCGCTGCGAGAAGACGCACGAGGGATCATGAAGATTGTACATACAAGACGTGTATGTCCAGAGAGAAGCATATCGCCCAGTCGATTTCATTTCTTGGCGAAAATCTTCACGAGACTGTCGAAATCTGCTCGGTGCCAAGAATTTCGCAAGGCGGGATCAGCGGTCATCTCGCGGTATCGCGAAGGGGCCAAGGCCTGTCAGCTTGCGGAAAGCCCGCGTGAACGCACTGTGATCGTAGAACCCACATGCCTGTCCAATCTCGGACATCGTACGCGTCGTATGGATCAGCAGATGCTCCGC
>JAYSUV010000627.1:0-28210 GCA_043718945.1 Planctomycetota bacterium | reverse complement strand
ATCCCCCGCGCCGCCAGAAATCCACCAACGAGCCTCCACATACCCCCTTCAGACTGAGTACTTGTTACAAAAGAGGTGGGTAATGATGAGGGCGCAGCTCTGGGCACACATGGCATCCTCAACCGATCAAGGCCCAACGGGCCGCTACTCGATCAATCCCAGACGTACTTTTCATCCCATTCAATTCCATGCTTCTGCAACAGAATCCGCAATTCGTCCTGAAAGGTCCGTTGGCGATGATGCTCATCCTGATTTTCGATGTACACGACGACTGGCTTCACATTGGACTGGCTCACCGAAAAGACTCCATAACCCGCCTGCCAATGAAAGTCCTTGACGGCGGGATTCAACTCCTCTTTGATCCGCGATGAGGAACTCGTTTTGATCTTCTCAACCAATGTCGAGATCGACATCGTGCGGTGCAGTTGGCACAGAATATGAACGTGATCCTCGACGACTCCGACGCGGAGAGAGGGGCAGTCCAGATTCTTCAATGTCCCGATCAAGTATCCCGTCATGACTTCGCGAAGGTCGGGGTCTCTCAGGAATGGGTATCGATGTTTGGTGCTGATAACCAGATGAATCAGAACATTGGACAGGGATTGAGGCATGATGTTGACGCGTTTGAATGTGGAGAAGCGCAGGGTGGCGGCCCGTTGGGCCTTGAGGGGGTGTTTGGTGTCCCGAGTTCCCAAGGCTCCGCCCTGGGCTATCGAGTCAGGCCCCGTGGGGGCCGTGGCCAATCTTTCGAAGTCATCGGGAGCCGTTCTTGCAGAATACTCTCTTGAGTGAAAGAAGACGACATTGGTCGTCGAAAGCTCTTCGCCCCAACGGGGCTGGATTCGAAAGCCCAGGGCGAAGCCCTGGGAACCGTGGCCTATCACCCTCGAGGCCCAACGGGCCGTCACTTGCCACTCAGGCGAGTAACGGCCCGTTGGGCCTTAGTGGAAAGCATAAAAATCGTTTCCCAGGGCTCAGCCCTGGGCTTTCGAATCAGGCCCCGTTGGGGCGGGGGATCAGCTGGAAGGCTCTACTGGGATGTTTAGCTAAGTCAGTGGTTCATGTCGACTCCAGTCTTCTTTTCTTCCGACTCCAGCATTAAGCCAGCAATGCCCAAAGCTTGGCCACAATTAGTCGTAAGTCTATCATCGAGCCAATGTCAGGGGGCGATTGTCAGAAAAGTTGGAAATCCGCAGAAAAGACAACAGAAATGCATCAAAAATCGTACGGATTCGGGTAGAATATAGCGACACCGAATACCACAGGGTGATTCTCGCTCTGGCTTCGGTGGTTTTAGTTATGGGGTAGAATTATGAGCGATAAGATTATGTGCAGTTGCGGACTCTGTTGTAGGTGTCTTGAGGATTCAATTATTCTCCAACAGGCATGGAGGATTACGGATGAAGGAGCTTCTTGGGACGATGTTTTAGCATATCATCCTTCTGCATATCAGGAGCGGGTAATCGCAATCATTCGTTCCAGTGACACCCCTCAGTAGAAAAGGGTGAGGCAAAGCAACACGTCCCCCGATAGACAATTCCATCGGGGGTAGTGTCTTTTCACCCCAACTGGTGATTCACATCGACCCAGGTCTTCTTCACCGCCGATTCCAGGACCGCATCGGCGACGCCTTGGGCGAGTGCCCCGTGGTCGAAGCCCGGTACGGCGGGGCGGTCCTCGACGATGGCCGAGGTCAGTTCGTACACAAGGTCATAGCGGAACACCGTACTCGGATTCCCCTCATCGGGGTTGCGGGGGCTGCCTTCGATGACCAGGTACTCACGCGGGACCGGAACCTTTTCCATCGTCCCGCCGTGCTGGCCCATCAGGATCGTGTTCGGCTCCGTCAGCTGGTAGACCGCTGAGCCTGCGGACCCGTTGATCTCGGCCCACTCCCAACCGAAGCCGTGATTGTGGTGCCCTTTGGCCAATGTGGTCCCTTCCCACACGCCGACGGCTCCGTTCTTAAAGCGGCCAATCAGCGCCGACCAGTCGTCGACGTTGGATGGCTCGCAGGGCTTGCCGTCGGCGGTCGTCGTGCGTGGGGCAAAGGTCGCGACCGCTCCGGTGATCGACTCGATCGGCCCGCACAGGTCCATCGCAAAATCGATCCGGTGGATCGTCATATCGAAGAGGTCACCCGCCCCCGCCAGGTGTTTGTACTGTCGCCAGCCCCAACTGGTTTCGGGCAAGTCGAGGAACCGCTGGCTGCGAAAGTGCCGAATCTCACCGAGGGCACCGGTCTGGACGAGGTGCCTCAAATACCGCATCGACGGGGCGAAGCGATACGTGAACGCCGTCATGTGCTTGAGGTTGTTATCTCGCGCCGCCCGGAACATCTCCGCCGACTGCTCGAAGTTCAGCCCCAGAGGCTTCTCACACATCATGTGCTTCCCGCCCTTCGCACACGCGAGGACGATCTCGTGATGCGTGAAGTTCGGCGTCGCGATGATCACCGCATCAATGTCAGGATCATTCGCAATGTCCTCATACTTGGTGGTGATCTTCGAGACGCCCCAGTCCTTCACCCGCTGATTCAGCAACGCTTCGTTGGGATCGCAGATCGCGACGAGTTCGGACCGCTTGTCGAGGCGGATGCCGGGGACGTGATGGTAATCGGAGACGGCACCGGCCCCGATGATGGCATAGCGAACAGGCATAGGAGTGATGGGGGTTCGAGGTCAGTGGGGAATGACGAAGTGAATGACTGCGAGTGGGTATGATGGCGAGACAAGTCTGGCGAAACAATCGATGTCGTGGGTGAGGCATTCCATCGGCACGGAGACTGGACCTCTCTCCGCCGACGCCCATGGGGTCACTCCACCTCGACCAGCGATTGATACTTCCCGTCCTTCACGTGGGCGACCACGGTCTCGTGATGGGTATGCAGACCCAAGGCTGAGCGGGCACTGTCCCCTTTCTCGAATTGATGAAACACCATCCACAGCTGATCCGCCACTCGCCAGCGAGCGGCACACGCCAGATGCGAGGGCACACGCTGACCGTCCTCGGCAATCGACAACGGCCCCCAGTGGGCGGGTGCGTTCCGACGTTTGGCATCCCAGTCGATCACAAAGGCGCTGTAGACCGCATCGCGGGCGGCGGTGTTGCTGGTCATAATCGAGTGACCGTCACAACACAGAACTCCGTCCGTATGGCGGACTCGCTCCTGAGCGGTGAAGATCGGGAACACTCGCACCGCTGACTGCGACTGCTGCAACTGCCATTCGCGCGTGCGCCCGTCGGCGAGTGCCTTCCACCCCGCAGCCAGTGGGAGCCGCGACTCGATCAGGAGATCGCTCTGGCCCGGAGCCCGCACCTCATCGGCGACGAGCAAGAAGCGGTGAACGCGCGACCACAACAGCTGGCGATAGACGATGACACCCGCTGTCGGCTCCCACTTGAGTTCGCAGAAGTCGGACTCGGGGTCGGAGTACCAGCAGCAGCAACTCCATTCACCTTCGGTCCACGTCTGGCCGGCAACCGAGACGCTGGCCGACCAGTCGCCGCTCACCAGTGTCTGTTCGAGAATACTGAACTCCACGGACGGCACCGGCTCGGCATACCGCACCACACAGCGGTCGCGCGAGTCGCGCCAGTCTCCGAAGAGCAGGGCATACTTCGAGGCATCGGACTGGTGCGACACAAGTTGCTTCTTCTTCAGCAGTGGACGCGAGCGCTTCTTAGTTGGAACGGCGGCCTCGGCGGGTACGGAGTCGAGACTCGTCTTCGTCCAGACCTTCAGCTGCCGAATGGTCGACTCCGCTTCCGACAGGTGGAACGTCCGTGTCACTCGCCGCATCCAGTCGAGCGACTCGTGCGGAGTGCGCGAACTGACCCACGAACAGTCGACTGGGAACAGCACTACCGCGCGCGAGGCCAGCGACTCCAGCCGCAGCTGATCAGTCTTATCCACCAGCTTCAGATCGAGCCGCCCGAACAGATCAACCAACCGGGCCAGACAGGCCAGCCCCGCCCCCAGTGAAGCATGGATCGCCGCAGCGGGGTTCCCCTCCACATCGGTGAACGTCCCCAGGAACTGACCTACTGTCGTTACCACGGGCTCGACATCCGACTTCTTCAGCGGCAGCGGACTGGTCGCCACCAACCGTAGTAACTGCATCTCCACCGTCAGCAGTTCGCGCACTGCGGGATGGTGGCTGCTCGATGAACTCGAGACCTGGCCGGTGTGTTCCTCGACAAATCGCCACAGTCGGACCAGCACGCCATCTGACAGTCGAGCCGCACGATCAAACAGCACCAGACACGCCAGAGACTGGTCCAGCAGGCTCGGAATCCCCGATCGCGGCTGCCGGTCGAGCCACGCTTCAATCATGCCGGAAAACAGTTCGGTCAGCTGCCGCCCCTTGCGATTCGACAAATGGCCCAGTTCGTTGATCGCTTCGATCGTCATCGCATCGACCACCGGGTCCGCCGACCAGCGCAGTGCGGGCACCAGTTCCAGCTTCTTGAGTCCCGCGAATCGTTGTCGCAGCTGCTTGGCCACGGCGGGGATCTCCCCCTTCCGCAGAGCCGCCTGCCAGGGGGCGGGTGAGCGCATGATCGCGGACAGCGATTGCAGCCACTCGACATCCGTCAAAGCGGTCAGGGAACGAGTTCGGGCCGGGGCAGGTGAATTCATAGCCATCAGCTTGCAAGGAGCGGATCATGGGGGACTCCCAGCGTAACGCAAACTCGGAGTGAATCAAATCCGTCCGGGGAGTTGAGTTTCCGAGAACGTGAGGCTCTTGCCGGGCCACTCATCCGTGAAAAAGCCACTCCCCTCGATTCAAGCCCGAACAGGAGCCTCGCCCTTCCTCGCTTCCACAATCCCCGGAGCGTTTCCCGAGGTGCCTCTCGTGGCTATCATGGCGGCGAACGGGTCGGAAGAGTTGATTCCGAACATGTTGTCCGCCGATTGACCACCCCTGAAAGGCTCCCCCGATGCACGGATTCCACGACTCGGAAACTCCCGCCCTCGCCGCTCCCGAGTCGGGGCCATGGTACAAATCGCTGAACCGCTATCACTGGTTCGTGCTGGCTGTCTCGGCACTGGGATGGTTGTTTGACTGTCTCGATCAGCAGCTCTTCATTCTGTCACGACCGGCAGCCATGAATGATCTGCTCTCGCACATTGAAGACCTGACGAAGCGTAAAGAGCTGGTCACCTACTATGGGGATATCGCGACCTCGGTGTTCATCGCGGGGTGGGCCACAGGTGGATTGATCTTCGGCATGCTGGGAGATCGAATCGGTCGCGCCAAGACGATGATGATGACGATCATGATCTATTCGGTCTGCACGGGTCTGTCGGCGTTCTCGACATCGGTATACGACTTTGCCTTCTATCGGTTCTTGACCGGGCTGGGAGTCGGGGGTGAGTTCGCCGTCGGTGTCGCTCTCGTCGCGGAAGTCATGCCCGCAGTTGCCCGACCGCAAGCTCTGGCCACGCTGCAAGCGTTGTCAGCCGTCGGCAATGTGACAGCTGCGTTAATCAACATGGGGCTGGGCATCGCAGAGGGGCAAGGTCTAGTTCAAAGTCCCTGGCGAATCATGTTCTGCATCGGGGCACTGCCCGCAGTCTTGGCCTTGTTCATCCGCTCTCGCTTGAAGGAGCCAGACAGTTGGGTCCAGGCGAAGGCCAGTGGAGCGAGTTCCACAAAGAAACTGGGGTCATATGGTGAACTGTTTGCCGATCCGACGTTGAGAAAGCATGCCCTGCTCGGATTAGTTCTGGCCTGTTCGGGAGTGATCGGACTTTGGGCGATCGGGTTCTATGCCCCCGATCTGATTAAGAGAGTTCAAGAAAAGCCCGTAACCGCCGCCATCTATGCCGATGAGATCGCAGCTGCCAAGTCTCCAGAAGAAACGGCCCTACTGGTCTCTTTGAGAGATGCGGCCCCCACTGCCAAACTCGATGAGGCCCAAACCGCTCGCAAGAAGATCATCACCGGCAAGGTCAACGGTCGGACGGCTCTCTATCAAGGGTTCACTTCGATCGCGACAAACACCGGAGCGTTCTTCGGGATGTTTGGATTCGGTCTGCTCTCGCAGCGAATCGGTCGCAAGCCATCATTCGCGATTGCTCTCGTCGCGGCGTTCTTCAGCACAGCTGCGGTGTTCTGGTTCATGCAGGATTTGTGGCAGATTTTTATCCTAGCACCGATCATGGGATTCTGTCAGTTGTCGTTGTTCGCCGGGTACGCCATGTACTTCCCGGAACTGTTCCCAACGCGATTGCGGTCGACAGGGACCAGCTTTTGCTACAACGTCGGTCGCTTTGTGGCGGCAGCGGGGCCACTGGTCAAGATTTGGGTCAACTCACTCTTTACGGAACCAGACCCGATTCTGCGTCTGCGATACGGGGGAGTGACCATGTGCGGCGTGTTTCTGGTCGGGCTGTTGGTACTGCCGTTCCTGCCCGAGACGAAGGGCAAGCCCTTGCCGGAGTAGTCGCCTGCCCCGAAGAACTCTATCGAGGTGACCATCATGAATGAACTCCTCGATCGCGATCCCGACAGGACCGAAGTGATTGCTGCGCTCTGGAACTGGGCGAGCAAGTTTCCGAATCAGCGGACCGTGGATCGTGAGTACATCTCTGACTGCCGCCTGATGGACAACCTGGATGTCTATGTGCAAGGAATACTGCTCTGCATGCCGAGGAGCCCCCACATCGCCGGTTGCTGCGATGGAGTCATCGAGACCACTCTGGCCAAGCTCAGCCCGACTGCGTTTCGAGTCGACGGGATCATGTGGATCCTCGGAGAATCTCGCAAAAGAGGAGGCGGTTCGAATTTCATGACTCCGTTCGAGTTGATATTCGAGTTCGATCAGCCCCAGGACTTGATCCCCATGAGCGTCATCGGCCGCATCGGGGATGTCGACTCGCGAGGCCAAATTCATGAACACGCCAATATGACTCATGTCCAGCGTTTTCTGATGAACTGTCCCCATCCAGATCACCAGTGGGCCATTGTCAGGCGTGTGGATTTCCGTGCAGGCTGATGAGTATCCAGCGCCCCGCGTACACACGCCGTCTGGACTCGGCCTTTTGTAGACTGACGACTCCGGTCGAGATCCACCAGGAATGACTCAATGCTGCGAGCGTGAGCGGCTCGGCAGGAGCCTCGCCCTCCCGAGGAAGGCTACCCGCACCATGAAGCATTGACACGGAACCAAGACCGCCATTGATGGATGAATCACTGGATTCACAACCTGTTCTTCCCCCAGAGCAGGAGGTCACAGCGGCGATCTGGCACTGGGCGAGTTTGCCACGGGGGAAACGGACTGCGGATTCCGCCTTCAATTCCGACCCCGACTTATCACGGAATCTTGAGTTCTATTGGCATGGCATTCTGGTTCTCCTGCCCAGCGGGTCGCTCGTGGATGCTTGGTCGTGCGATGGGGTCGTCGAGACCTCTTTGACCCAGCTGAGTGCCACGCGGTTTCGACTGGAGGGGATCATGTGGCTGCTGGGAAACCTGGGAGACATGTTTCCGGCCCCCTGTGAATTGGAGTTCCGTTTTGCGAAGCCACTCGATCCCGAACCCTGGCTCGTGATTGCGAGAGTCGGAAGTCTTGACTCTCGCGGTCAACTTCACCGGGACAAGACTCCCTCGCAGGCCCATGATTTCTTGCGGAACCGCCCTCACTCGGACCGGGACTGGGCAATTGCCGTGGACGTGACTCCCAGCGAGGATGGATGAGTCGAGGCCATTGACACATGGGGGGCGATCATTCCGCTCGGCAATGCCATGATCCCCACCCCGGAGGGGTCACAGCTAATAGCCGGTGGTGAGCGAAGCGACACCACCGGTATGGATTGCGAAGAGTTCTCTATCCCGAAGGGATTGAAGCCGCCGCACAATCGATGTCCTTCTGAATGCTGAAGTTTGTCTTCGTGTTCCTCGCGAAGACTCCAATCAGCCTGAAATCTGGGAATACTCATGCGAACCCTGATGCGGCTACAATCCCTTCGGGATAGGAATTCTCAATCGCGACCCTCTCCGGTGGTGGCGCTGCGCTGACCACCGGCTATGAGCTGGAATCCCTTCGGGATAACAGGGCTGGCGACTGAGGCCAGTCCCACCCGATGCCGATGTCTGACTCCCCTTGAAAATCGCATTGGCCCTGGGGACTCCCCACGACACACTCGCCCAGCGACCTCGCGCTTCAGTAGACTAAAGCCTCTTGTTGTCCCACAGGTGGAGTGACTCCATGGTTCGAGTAATAGCATTTGGTCAGAGGGCGTCGCATTCCGCGATCACTACCCTGGTCGCCCTGACTCTCCTGTGGACCTCGTACCCTCTCATCGCCGCCGAACCGGCTCTTCCCGAACGGATCGAGTTCAATCGCGATGTGCGGCCGATTCTGGCCGATCACTGCTTTGTCTGTCACGGGCCGGACAACAACAAGCGGGAGGCAGAGCTGCGGCTGGATAATGAACTCGGGCTGCGCGGGACGGCGGAGAAGCCGGGCGTGGTCGTGGCGGGGCAGCCGGACAAGAGCGAACTCGTCCACCGGATCTTCAACACTGACCCCGAAGAGATGATGCCGCCGCCGAAGGCCGAGAAGCCGCTGACCGACCGGCAGAAGGCCATCCTTAAAACGTGGATCGAGCAGGGGGCCAACTGGCAGGGGCACTGGGCCTACGAACCGCTCCTGAAGCCCGCTGTACCAACCGCTGATGTCGGACCGACCGGGAATGTGATCGACCGATTTATCAATACGAAGCTGACCTCTCATCAGCTACACCCGGCACGCGAGGCGGACCGCGTGACACTCATCCGGCGGCTCTCATTCGACCTCACCGGACTGCCGCCGAAGCCGGAAGAGGTCGCCGCGTTCGTGAATGACCAACGGCCCGATGCGTATGCCCAACTCGTCGAGCAGCTGCTCGCTTCACCGCACTTCGGCGAGCGGATGGCGGTCTACTGGCTCGACCTCGTGCGGTTCGCCGACACAGCTGGGTATCACAGCGACAACCCGCGCGACATCACTCCGTATCGCGATTACGTCATCCGTTCGTTCAATGAGAACAAGCCGTTCGACCAGTTCACCACGGAGCAACTGGCGGGTGATCTGCTGCCGAACCCGACGACGCAACAGAAGGTCGCCAGCGGGTACAACCGCTTGTTGCAGACGACCGAGGAAGGCGGAGCCCAGGCCAAAGAGTACGTCGCCAAGTACAACGCCGACCGCGTTCGCAACGTCTCGACCGTCTGGCTCGGCAGCACGCTGATGTGCTGCGAGTGCCACACCCACAAGTTCGACCCGTTCACGATCCAGGACTTCTACAGCCTCGGAGCCTTCTTCGCCGATGTCCAAGAGTCCCCCATCGGTCGCCGCGAGCCGGGGATGCCAGTCCCAACGGATAAGCAGCAAGCGGTCCTGGCTGAACTCGATGCCGAGGCCGCAATGGTCACGACTATGCTCTCACAACTCGCCGAGGAACGCGCGGTCACTGCGTCCCCCGACTCAGCCGCCAGCGTCGTCTGGCAACCTGTCACTCCCAATGAGGCCAAGGTGCAAGGCGAGTCGCAACTCGCCATTCAAGACGATGGCTCGTTGAAGTCGACCGGCAAGGTCGCCGCCAAAGAGAATTACCTGCTGAGACTCAAGCTCCCCACCGCAGCTGTGACTGGAGTCCGGCTCGAAGCGCTGGCCGATCCCGACCTCCCGGCCAAGGGACCGGGGACTGCTCCGAACGGTAACTACGTCCTCACCGAGTTCAAGGTCGAGACCATCGCTGCCGATGGCCCCAAGCCGGTTAAGCTGATTAAAGCGGTGGCCGACTTCTCGCAAAATGGTCACGACATCGCCACTGCGATCGATGGCAACAACGAGACCGGCTGGGCGGTGCTGCCCGAGATTGGTCTGCCGCACGAAGCTGCATTTCAACTGAAACAGCCGCTCGGAGCCGCGGGCGACGAGATTCAAATCCAGTTGCAGTTCCAGTCGCAGTACGCACAGCACAACATCGGTCGGTTCCGCCTTTCGCTCACGACCAGCCCGAAGCCGGTCGAGCTCTGGGCACCTCCGCAGGTGAAATCGGCGCTCGCCGTTGAAGCATCGAAGCGAACCGCTGAGCAGAAGGCGGTAATCGTCACCTTTCTCCGCGACAGCTCGCACGAGACGCTGCACCTGCGCGACGCACTCAAGTATAGCCAGGGTCAGAAGGCTGCACTGCTGAAGACAATCCCGGCGTCGTTGATCTCGACCTCGGGAGCCCCGCGCACGGTCCGCGTCCTGGCGCGCGGCAACTGGATGGACGAATCCGGTGAGGAAGTCTCACCTCAAATCCCGGCACAGTTCAAACCGCTCACCGCCGAGGGCCGCCGCTTGAACCGGCTGGATCTCGCACAGTGGATGACCTCGAAAGAAAACCCGCTGACCGCGCGAGTCTTCATGAACCGGCTGTGGAAGTTGTACTTCGGCCAGGGCCTGTCGAAGACGGTCGAAGACCTCGGCACGCAGGGCGAATGGCCGACGCATCCGGAGTTGCTCGAATGGCTCTCGGTGGAGTTCCGCGACTCCGGCTGGGATATGAAGCAGATGATCCGGCTGATGGTCATGTCGGAGACCTACCGCCGCAGCTCGGTTCTCTCTGCCGAGGCGAAGGCCGCCGACCCGTTTAACCGGTTGCTGTCGTCGCAGTCGCGCGTGCGGCTCGATGCGGAGTTCATCCGCGACAACGCGCTCGCGGTGGCCGGGTTGCTGTCGCCGCGCATCGGCGGCGAGAGTGACTTCCCGTACCAACCCGCCGGGTATTGGGAGTACCTCAACTTCCCCGGTCGCTCGTGGCCCGATGACTCCGGCGAGCGACAACATCGCCGAGGAATGTACACCCACTGGCAGCGCAGCTTCCTGCACCCGAGCTTACTCGCCTTCGATGCTCCGAGCCGCGAGGAGTGCGTCGCCGACCGCCCGCGCTCGAACACTCCGCAGCAGGCGTTGACCCTGCTCAATGACCCGACCTATATCGAAGCGGCACGGGCCTTCGCAGTTCGCATCCTCAAAGAGGGCGGCAGCGACACGCCGTCTCGCTTGAAGTGGGCTTACCGCCAAGTCCTCTCGCGCGCCCCCAACGAGAAGGAACTGGCGTTGTTAGAGAGCGTCCTGCAAAAACAGGCCGAGCGATTCAAAGCCGACCCCGCAGCTGCAAAACAACTGCTGGCGGTCGGGCAGCCGCCCGGTGAGGTGAACGCGGAAGAGTTAGCGGCCTGGACCTCGGTCGCCCGCATCCTGCTGAACCTGCACGAGACGATTACGCGGTTGTAGGTGACCTGAGTCACATCAGCTAAGCTCCAAGGCGTACAGCCAATGCCGACCCCGGCAGGGGTTACAGAAATTAGCCGGTGGTTGAGCGCAGCGACACCACCGGAATGGAGTCCCGACTGAATTCCCCATCCCGGAGGGATGGCAGAGGGGGGCCGCGCATCCTGATGTACTTTTAGGGCGGGGCGACTGCGGAGCCGCTCTGTCCAGAGGACGTTCACCTCGGCTTGCGGTTCAGCCCCTGAAATGTCGCCCTGACCATATCCTCTGGCATCCCTCCGGGATGCGGGGTATCTCCGAATGATCTGTGACCGGTGGTGTCGCTTCGCTCAACCACCGGCTAATTTCTGTCATCCCTTCGGGATGAATCGCCAGCACGGATGGGTGAATGCAACTCCATCTCGCATGTCTGCTGGCAGACGAATTCGTGTGATCTCTACGCAGCCGCTGACGCGCTGAGGTCAGCTACGGAAGACGCATCCGCAGCTTCTTCTGCTGCGGCAGTTGCCGTCTTCGCCCGCGCGCGATCGAGCAGAGTCAGCACAGCGGGCAGCGGCACCAGCGAGATGAACAGGCAGTTGCCCACTCCGACGGTCAACACGAGTCCCAAACTTGCCAAGCCATAGTGCGAAGAAATAATCATCGTCCCGAACCCGACCATCGTGGTCGTCGAGGTCAGCAGAATCGCGTTGATGATCGAGGACGAAATTCGGTACGTGCCGGGTGCCTGGGCCAGAAAGTCATGCACGATAAAGATCCCGCAATCGACTCCGATCCCCAGCAGGAGCGGCAGGACGATCATGTTGGCCGGATTCAGGTCGGTCTTCAGCAGTGCCAGTATGCCAAACGTCATCAGCCCGCCCCCCAGCGGAGGCATCATGACGAGCAAGGCTTTCCCGATGCTGCCAAAATCAAAGATCGCCGCCACGGCAAACACCAGCACGATGTACATCACACCGATTCCGGGCAGCCCCAGACTCTCTTTCGTGCCTGGTGAACTCAGGGCGAACCCGACCACGACCAGCGGAGTACAGATCGCGAGCAATAGTGGCCCGACTTTGAGCAAATCAATCAGCAGCACGAACATGACCATCGCACAGGCCAGGATCGCCGCGTGCTGGTAGCTCGCGCGAATCTGGTTGGCAGCCTCGTAATTCTGAAGAGGAGTGCCCGTGGCTTCGGGGTCGATGCTGCGGATGTCCTGCACGAAGGCCGCGAGTGGCTCCTCGTCCCAAATCTGCTGCTTCGGATAGACCCGCAACATCCAGTTCCCCTTCGAACTGATAAACCGCGAACGCAATGGATCGGGCAGCGAGTCGACCACCGGCTCCGTGTCGGTGACTTGTGACAGCATTTGAAACTGCGTGTGGAGGGCGATCTGCATCCCCTGCTGATACCCAGTGAGCAGTTCGATCTGATTCTGCGGCGGGATCGCCGAAAGCGTATCGAGAAAGAGATTCAAGGACTCCGTAGCTCGCTCGGCGGTCGGGTCCGGGAGGTTCTTCACGGCTAGATAGAGCGACTCCAAGCCCTTCCCGACCTGCTCCGGATCAACGGGCGTCACCTCAGTAGGGAGTGGCCCGACATGCGACAACATGTCATGCAGTTGAACGACGTAGACTTGCGTCTCCGCGAGGGGGTACTTCGGCATGAGCGAGGCGAGTTCCTCGACCTTGCCCACTGTCGGGAGAGCCAGGAAGCGATCTCGCAGCTGGCGGACTTTTTCGGGGCTGTCCGCGACAGAGACCGCGTAGAGGAGCGACCCGTCCGACTGCTCGAACACCCGGTGCTGAAGCTCCACCGAGGCGACACCGCGGGCCTGCAAGTTGAGCAGGTTCATGTCGTATTTGACCCGCGAGATGTAGTGGCCGTCCTGCTGGCCGATCCCCATCGCGGTCAGCACGATGAACCCGATCAGTGTGAGTACCACGATGGCTACAGGAAACCGGTGGGTGACAAAGCGGAGCGGAGTTCCAGCGATCGCGCGCGGCAATTTGGCCTCGGCGACGTTGCGATCGACCAGACAGATGAGCGGGGGCAGTACAACGAATGCGGTCACGGCACAGAGCAGCACTCCGCCGCCCGCGATGATGCCCAGTTCGGAGACTCCCAGAAAACTCGTCACTCCCGCGCAGAAGAACGCGAGCGATGTCGACAGGGCACAGGTCACGATCCCGGCCCCCGTCGTCAGCGAGGTCTTGACGATCGCGGGTTCCAGCTCCATCCCCGCGTGCCGGTACTCCAGATACCGTTCGAGGAAATGGATGCCGAAGTCGATCCCGATCCCGATCAGGATGGTGGCAAAGGAAACCGACAAGATGTTCAGATGCCCAATCGCGACCGTGATGAAGCCCATCGACCAGCACATACCCACGATGAGCATCACTTGCGAGATCAACGGGTGACGGAGGCTGCGGAACCCGAGGACCATCAGCACCGCGACGCCGACGAAGGAGAGGATCGAGGCCAAGAGCATGTCCTCCTGCGATTTGGTCATCTCGTCGGCTTCGAGGACCGGGATCCCGGTCAGTCCCAGGATCGCGTCGGGATGGTCAGTCCGGCTCTCCTCAATAATCTCGCGGAGTCGTTTCAGTGACGGCGACCCGCCCGAGAAGTCCTCCCCACTGCGGGTGGGGACCGCGAGGATGAACCCCATCGTCCCCCGGTCATTCAGGTTGTAATGCACCTTCATTTGAGCCATCTCGCCGCCCGCTTCCGCCGGGATGACTTCCGGCCACGGCGACTGAAACGATTGCGGGTCTTGCATGAACCCCGCCAGACTTTCCGCCAGGAGGGCCGATTGCACCAGATCCGCTTGAACCGCCCGGCCATCCTTCCGCTTCACAGCATCCGCGAGGTGCAGCGCCAATCGCTCGCCATACCCCGACAGGCTCACCAGATCCCAGCGGCCCGACTTCAAAATCGGACCGTAATTCCGCAACTGGGTCACCGCATCTGCCAGCAGGGGCGGTGGCAGGAATTGCAGCCCCTTGGCCCGCAACACCGCTGGATCAAATTTCCACTGCACGCGGGTGAAGCTGTCGGGCTCCGCTTCTAATCGAATGCCGATGTCGTCGAGGGCGGCACGAATGGCGGCGGGGTTGGAAGACTCGACCACGACGATGGCGTCGGACGACTCTCCAAACTCCTCGGCAAACTTGAGCCAGCGCTGATGAAAATCGGCCCGATGATCAATCAGGTCCGAGCGGTCAGTCTTGAACTTCAAGAACGCCACGGACCAGCCGACGCAAACCACACACGACACCGCGACCCAAGTCAGCGTGACCCACGGGCGAGCGATGACAAGACGAGTCACCCCGGCCAGAATGCGAGGCAACACGCCCGGCGTGTCAGCGGAGTCTGGGACCATGTTCGACGTGTATCCGGGCCTGCGAGGAGAGGGGACCGCGCGGCACCCCAGTGATTCACGGGCCACGATCGATCCGCAGAACCGCAGTTCCCGAACCCCGTGGAAGCGGGATTGTGCCGCAACGGGGACATTCGTGAACAGGTCAGTTTTCTCGCCAAGAGAGGGTGAGTTCTCCGCTGGCGACTTTTGCCGCTCTACGGGACTTCACCGCAGCTGCGATTGTAGACGTGTCCGACAAAATCCCCGTAGCGTGGGCTTTAGCCCACGCGAGTGCGTTGCCTTCCATGAAACGTCATTGCAGTTCCAGCAGCCGGTTTCGCAGGTTCGTTTCGAACTCGTCCCCGCGTTCGGCATACGGCCGATTTCGCAGATACCAGTCCCCCCAAAGTCGCAGGGCCTGACGCCGCCAGGAATCGACAGCTGCGGCTTTCTGGTCGGGTCCGGCCTCCGCCGCCAGCTCTTCCAGAGGATCGATGGGGAGTTTGAACGCATTCGGCTTGCGGGCCGTCCAACACAGGGCCATATGCGACTCTCGCATGACCCCGTTGTCGGGATCATCCAGACCCAGAATGGCAAACCGGGCCAACGACAGATCGCCCGTGCGTCCGATGGCCCAGATCGCCGTCCGGCGGATCTCGGGATCGGTGTGGACTGCGAGCTTGAGCAGCATGTCCTTTTTGCCAATCAACTCCTTCTTGTCTCCTAACTGAATTTGCTGCACCAGCTCTGCCTGAGTGTCTTCGAGATTTCCGGTATCAGTATTCTGGAGAGACGCCAGCAAATCATCGAGAGACGACTTCTCTCGCTTCTTTTTGACGTTACCGTTCGCATCCAAATCCTTCAGGTCATCCGGCAACCCGCGGCCCCCCGAGAGCAGCCCCCCCCCTTCCGGCGGTTCGATGTTCGTCCGCTTCAGAATCTTTCCGGTGGAACGAGTCAGGAAGAGGACTGCGAAGCAGGTGTCGTGCTCCGAACTCCCACTCATGGCCCAACTGCCATCCGCGTTCTGAGCGGCAATCAGGGCATCGGCGCATTCGTTATACCAATCACGGTCGGCGATCTTCGTGACATTGACAAGAGCCCCCATGCGTTCCAGGGAATAGTAGTAGTAAGCCTTGTGTGGCGAAGCTTTATTGACCGAGTCGAAGCGACTGCTGACCCAGCGAAATGCGGATGCGACCGTCGCGAAGGCCGCATCCGGAATGCGTCCGGTGGCAGCCGCAGCGGCCTTCGCCTCGGCGGCCGCTGCGTCCAGATCCACCACTTCGAGCGCTCCGGTTTCCTTCTTCGGAGCAGCCCCTTTGCTGGGGGTGGCCGACGGGGACTCTTTCGCCCCCTTGTCAAACTTCGGCACTCGGTTGGGTTCCAGATTGATCATGGCGATCAGCATGGTCCCCACGCCGTTGACCGTCATATTCAGTCCCGACTGTCCGTTCTCTGGCCCCACCGTGGACCCGGGTTGATAGCTGAATCCGCCGTCGGCGTTTTGGCAACTCGACTTCCAATTGAGCAATCGCACCCAGACTTGCGGATCAATCGTAATGTCTGCCCGCGCCGCCGCCCATAACCCCAGAGACGCGTATTGCGTGATGCTGACATCTCCGTTCTCATTGTTCGAGTTCCGAGCTCCCAGCGGATAGGTCCACGCGCCATTCGGCAGTTGCTGCTGCAGGATATAATTGGCGATGAGTTGGATTTCCAGCTTGTACTTGTCTTTGTCCAGGTCGGCCAGCAGCGTAATATCGATTGCCGCCTCGTAGAGGTGCTCGGGAGGACTCTGGTAGGCCCCCTCACGAATATTCTGTTTGACATGCTCCACAGCCTGTAACATGAGGGGGCTGTCGTGCGGTTCGCCCGCCTTCATCAGGGCGACGTAGGCCAGTGATTTCGGTCCGCCAAATTTCTGGTCCAGACGGGTTTTGAGATGAGTGACCCCCTTGGCGATCGCCTGCTGGATCTGGGCCTTGTCAGCTGCGATCGAGGGAGTCGCCATCAGCGCGACCCCAACTGCGATCAGCAGCCACAACAACGAGCGGTAGAGCAACGAACTCATCGGTGGCACTCCGGGCGGCAACTCGTTCCGCCCTCCAGCTCACACTGGCCTGACACCGGAACATGATTGCCGCGACTCAGATTATCCCTCAGTGAAGCCTTTCCGCAAGATAGACACGCAGAGTCCAGATGAGATTGGGGGCATTTGCGAATTCGCGGCACTCCGATTGATCCGAGTCGTGGAGCGAAATTGCCGATTTCGCTCCGCGACCGAGATCACCGGCATGTGTGTATCAGTGGAAGTCGGCAGTGACCGAGAATCGCCTCGGAGGCGGCAGCGTAATTACGATTCGGACACTCTGTGCAAACGGCTGGTAGAGACAAGACAAAGAGAACACCAGGAGATGATGAGCCGCCGATAAACGCAGATGAACACAGATATGAGCGGATCAGAGATCAATCACGGACGATGACCTCTCGTTGTTGAGCTTCTTCATCTGTGTTCATCCGCGTTCATCTGCGGCTCCCCTTGAGTCAGAATGCATTTCAGGGAATCGCTGCCGATTTCTGATGCACGCACATCACCGGGGATACCGCTACGGGTGAAGGCACACCTCTTCGAACCTCACGCTGACGTGGGGTGGCACGCCCAGCGTGGGACCAGCTAGCATCCCGGTCGAGATCAGCCGAGCGGCCAGACTTCGCGTACCCAAAGACTTCCGAAGTCTAGCGAGTACGTTTTCACTCGCCGCTCGCCTCACTCGACGTTGTCCCAAGCGTTCAAGCAACCACTCGCTCAAACGTCTGTAGGAAGACACCAGGTGCCTCTCCATGCCCGAACCGACATTTCCTACTGGCGTGGTCCGGCCCCGTCGACGGCGCAAGTGGTTTCTCGTGGCCACGGCGCTGATGTCGTGTTTCCTCTCCGGTGTCATATTAGAAATCGGCTGCCGATTGCTGGGGTTTGCCCCGATTCCGGAACAGACCGCGTATGTGATTTCGCCAAGTGATTTGCATCCAGAACCCTGGCTGCGTGAGGCTCAGCTCAACGGCTGGGTTCATCCGCCGTATCGGGTGACACTGCTGGAGCCTAAAGACGAGCAGACCGGAACCATTGAAACGCGGAGAAACAATTGTGGATTCCGTGAAGACTCCGCGACTCCTGTGGCCAAGCCGGAGGGGGTTTATCGCGTCCTGGTACTCGGAGACTCACATACCGATGGGGCCTGTCTCAATTCCGAAAGTTTCGCCAACCTGCTCGAGGCCGATCTCAACTCCCCCGGTGCGACTCCCCGATATGATGTCATTAACGCGGGACAGGTGGCCTTCTCCCCCTTCCAGGAGTGGTGGCTCTATGACAATGTTGGAAAGCATTTCGCCCCCGACCTGATCGTAGTGACGATCTACAGTGGCAATGATTATTGGGATCTGCAGCAGACCAAGGATCGCGTCCATCTGAGTCGGGAAGGGGACCGTTTCGTTCCTCTGGCAAACCCCTCACTCAGTGTCCCAAACCCGAGCCAGCCGCCGCCGCCCCCCACGTTCCGCCGATCAGTAAAAGACTTCCTGCGAGATCATTTGGCGACCTACCACGCGCTGGCCGAAGTCGGTCCCTTGCGATCCGCCTTCGGAACTCCCCCGGTCTACTCCCCGTTTGAAAAGAAGGTCCAGAAACTCCCTCAAGAGGCCGTCGCCGCTTACTTCCAATCGCTCGGTCAAGCAGCCTGTTTTGCCGACGCCCCGGAGACACTGACAGAGACCAACGCCATGTTCCAGCACACGGTGGAACTGTTTCAAGCCAGTGCCAGCCGAGATCAAGCGGAACTCTTGTTTCTGGTTCTTCCCACCTTGCGAGAAGTCTGTCCCGATGTTGATTCGCAGGGCATCGCTGCCGCAACCCGCACACTCCAATTGTCCGCCGAGCAGGCCACTGCGGATACCATCGTCCGGGGTCTGGTCGTGCAGACACTCCGCGAGTCACAAGCCGAGGTTATCGACCTGTATACCCCCCTGATGGCGGTCCATCAGAGCCACCCCGAGCGACGCCTGTATCACAAGTTTGACAATCACCTGGCTCCCGAGGGGCACCGCGTGGTCGCGGATGTACTTGCGAAACAGATTCCGTCGTTCATCCAGGCAGGTGAGTCGTCCTCTCCGGGAGGGAACACACCACCCTGATGTGAGATTCACTCAGCCCGTGGCGGACTGTCATGCGGTCGATGAATCGTCTCCAGAAGTTGCCGGACGCATTGCTCCAGCGTGTGCTCGCGACGGACGTACTCCGCACCGGACTGCGAGTGTGCATGCCACGCAGCTGGCATCTCCCACAATTCGCGAACGAGCGAGGCGAGTCGTGCGACATCATGGCCAGCGCTCACTCCCGCGTTCGAAGGCTTCAAGAAGTGGTCGAACTCTTCCAGCGACACGATTGGGGTGCCCGAAGCTGCAGCCTCCAATAAGACATTTGGGAACCCCTCCAGTGCATCTGATCCGGTAAAGCAGAACAGGCGTGAGACGCGAAACACCTCGGGCATCTGGTTCCGAGGGATGTAGTCGGTGATGCGGACGTTGGGCGGGCAGCTGCTCCGAATCGACTGCTCGATCGCGGGATCACCGGGATTGATGATGAGATGGAACGGGATGCTGGGGCAGAGCCGCGCCACCTCGAGCGCCAGATGCGGTCGCTTGTACAACAGATCGTAGCGACCGATCCACAGCACCTCCTTGCGGATCGCCGGTGAGGGTTCACCGACCGGGAATCGTACGGGATCGACGGGATTAGGAATGACGGTCGAATCTCGTTGCAAGAGATGCCGCACGCGGTCGCGTTGCCACTGCGTCTGGCACAAGATGCCGTCCGCCTGAAACGCAGCCCGTGCTTCGATTGAAGATGCACCGTTCGGATCGATGTAGCACTCATCGGTCAGAAAACGCTGATCCAGATCGCCGTTCGACCGCACCCAAAACCAGACAGGGAAACCCATCTGGCGGGCAGCCTGAACCGCCGCTGCCGATCCCTCGCCGACGCCGAGGGCCAAGACAACATCGGGCTGCGCGGATATCAGTAAAGATTCGATCCGAGATCCGAGTGGGATGCGACGCCACGCGAGCTTGGCCAGCGCCAGAAGAGGCACCTGCCACAGCAATGACGGTCGAAAGCGATTCACCCGCAACCCAGGAAACCGCGCGGTCCGCTCGACAGCTTGCGAGACCTCGCGCCGGATCGCACGAAGCCGCTCGACATCGCACAGGAGTTCCACGCCATCGACCACTCGATCCAAGGGGGCCGATGTATGGCGTACGATGAACTGCACACGCAGACCCGGATCACGAGCGAGTGTCTGAGCCAGCGACCACGCAAAGGTCTCCAACCCTCCGATGGCGTTCCCCGCTTGGGGCACGATCGCGGAGTAGGCATTGATCGCCACAATCGCCATCCGCATGTCGCTGCCCCCGGGCTCAGAATTGATGAAGAGACTTCCGAAGTCTTCGGAGACTTCGGAAGTCTGTTTCAATCCCATTCACTTCGCCGTCGAATGCTTCACAATGAACTCGACAATCGGGGTCGAGTCCACCAGACCGTGCGGGTGATGGCCGACTCCGGGCTTCGCGATGAGGGTGATCTCGCCGCCGAGGGCTTTGTAACGCTCGGCGATGACTCCGGTGTTCTCGTCCCACGGCACATGCTCATCGGCGTCCCCATAGACATGGAGCAGCGGGATCCTGGCCTTGGCCAGCGGGGCGAGGTTGTCGATCGGGTTGTGCTGATATGCCAAGGCTTCGGCGTCGTCTTTGAAGCCATACGCTTTCAGCATCTTCGGCCACTCATTCGCATTGCCAGTCGCTTTACTCGTCCCCTTCAGCTTCCCGCCGGGCCAGCTTTTCAGATCACACACCGGGGCATCCCCGTAGATGCAGGCGACCTTGTCCGGGTTGGCTGCGGCCCAGTTGTAGCAGTACAGACCACCCCGACTCAGCCCGATAAAGGCGGGCTTCTTCGAGAGTCCATACTTCTCCGTCAACTCCGCATAGAACTTGTCCCAATGCGTCACAGCTGTCGGCGACCCGAACATGTCCTGGGTATTCATGTAAGCGATGTGGAAACCTTTTTGGAGCAGGGCGATGTCGGGGTCCGGCTTGTGGCCAAAGAACTCCCCATGCCACAACCAGGGGCGGCCTTTGGCGGCTGTCTTCGGGGAAACGACGAGCACCTTACGGCCATCGACCTCGAAGTCGTGCTTCACGAACCCGTTCCAGTCGGATTCGGTGCCGGGAAAGGCCAGGACCGCAGTCTCCTCGGCACCCACTGGAATCCCGACCAGCATCAGGAACAGAAGGAACAGTTTCGTGACAACTTTCGACATGATCCAGATGCCTTGCGATTCGGGGACAAGTGACGCTGAGGACAGGGACTCTTCGAAGTCAATTTAGGACAGGATGAACAGGATTGGAAGTTGTCCGGGTCCGAAGAATGCCGAATGCGTCGCTCCGGAAAACGGCACGACTCTCCAGAACGACCTGATGTAGCGACTCTTTGTCCCGCCGGGGACACCCGATAATAGCCCACCGCTTCAGCGGTGGGACCACGAGTCGCTCGCGGCCAACAGCCCCGGCAGGGGCGAAAGACACTTGCATCGCTGCACAAGCCTCCTCATCGTCACACCGGTGATTGCCAGATTCTGCCGTCCCTGACGGGACTCGTCACCATCGTGGGATGGTCTTCCCACCGTTAAAACGGTGGGCTATTTTCGGGAGTCCCTGCCGGGACATAATCAGGTGTATCCAATGGAATCGCTCGCCTTGGATGCCTTGCAATGAGGAGTCTGTGCTTCTCTCTGCAGGAGCTTCGCCCTCCCGGCATGACAATCCAAACCTAGCACAACACGATAGACCTAGCCCCGCACCTTTTTGAGCAGCGGCCCGATCACGGCGTCCGGGACGAACTGCTTCAAGTGGGTCAGGCTGTGATCGCGGCCCATTTGGGCGATCTGCTTGATGAGGGTGCTGGAAACGTGCGAGTATTTTTCGCTCGCCATCAGGAACACGGTCTCCACATCCGGGGAGAGTGTCCGGTTCGTCAGCGCCATCGTGAACTCCGACTCGATGTCGGAGACGGTGCGGATGCCCCGCAGCATGACGCCTGCTTGACGACGATGAACATGGTCGACAGTCAGCCCCTCGAAGCAGTCGACCTCCACGTTCGTGAGATCGGTTAACACGGACTGGATCATCTCGACCCGCTCCGCCGGTGTGAACAGCGGACGCTTGTCCGGGTTGATGCCAACGCTAACAATCAGCTTGTCCACCAGCCTCGAACCGCGCCGAATGATGTCCAAGTGCCCCAGTGTGACGGGGTCAAAGCTGCCAGCGTAGAGACCGATGCGAGTGGGCATGGGGGGAGGGGATCGTTGAGGGTTGAGGGTTGAGCGACGGAGGGGCAATGTGAGTGCTAAAGCCCACCGGTTGCAACCGGTGGGCTTTCTTCGGGCTGACGACTGACTACTGACTACTTCTTCTCCGCTAGGGCTTCGTAGTAGCGGCGAATTTGGGCTTCGTACTCGGGGAGGAAGGTGTCGCTCAGGGACCGCAGGAGTGACTCTTGCTCGCGGGCGGGAAGGTGGCCCCAGACGCTGTTGCCTCGGGCTCCGGGGGCCAGGACGCCCGACCCGGGCGTCAGCGGGCCAGCCACATTCTCACTCGACTCTGCGGAGTTCTTGTCATCCGCCCGGCGGCCTCCGCTGCCACTGGGGTCCGAGGCATTCGCCTGCGATGGTTGTTCATTCTGGGGGTCAGAAGGCTCCTGCGAAGACGAAGGCTTCTTGTTCTTCGACTGGCTCGATGGCGACTGCGAGGCGGCCTCCAATAGCTCCTTCAGACGATCCACCGCGAGTTGCTGACTCTGCACAGCTGCGGGCGTCGGGTCGTCGTTGTCGAGTTCGAGTACTGCCTGATCCATCGCGGCCAGTGCGTCGTTTAGCAGGGTCTCAGCCTCGGAGGGGCCATTGTCCATCGACTCCGAATCGGCCGTTGGCTGTTCGTCGGTCGGCTCAGCGGTTGGCGAGGGAGGGGTGACATCCGGTCGCGCGGAATCAATCGGCGCGGACTCCGTGATCGCATCACCCGCCTCTGGCTCAGCTGCCACAGCCCATGAGCCAATCATGACAGACAAGGTGAGCAAAAACGTCCGTCGCAGAAGTCGTAAGACTTCTGCTCTCCCCATCGGAAACAAAGGCAACGCAGGGAGGAGTATGTGGTCTCGAAGTGAAACCGGACGATACTCCAAGTCCCTCCTCACTCCAGCCCTCTCCTCCACAGCCGCATCGGTCCCACACATCGCATCGAATGTGGGGGAGAGGGAGCCAGAGTTGGTGAGATCCACGTTGTGTCTGGTCATCACGGTTGTCCCTCCGAGGGGTCTGGCCGGACCTCAGTCGCTAACATCGACCGGGCCGTCTCTACCAACTTCTTCTGGCGGTCTCGCAGCTGCCGCAGCTCGGCCAACTGGTCAGCGGTCAGATCATGCCCGTTGCTCTTGAGATCGGCCAGCATGCGAGTCCGGGTGAGTAGTTCTTCCTGCATCCGCAGCAGCAGTCGCACCTCAACGGCCAAAAGCGGCGAGGATGGCTTCTGGGGGTCTTCTGATTCTCCGTTAGGAGGGGGTTGTCCCTCGGGTGTCTGCGGCGGCGACGAAGGATTCTGCGCGGACGGGAGACTCGCGATGAACTGCTCTAGCAGCGTCTCGCCCGCCCGCTGATCGGCTTGAGTCAAGACGCCCGCATCGCGCTCATCCAGCCGTTTAGCGGCAGCTGTGAAATGCTCCGTCGCCATGTTGAGGCACAGCCCCATCACCCCCGTCGAGCCGAGTTCCTCACCCGCTTGCTGAGTGCTGTTCGCCACGTCGCGCTGGGTGTCGGCCACTCCCTGCACCGACTTGAGTTGACTGCGGGTCCACTTGCTTTGGGTCAGTCGCAGCTCCTCCAGGCGGATGGTGTCCTCACGAGTCGACCTCGCGCGTTCGAGGAGTGAAATCACCAACTGGCCGACCGCATTCAGTCGCTCCTGGTCCGCGCGCTGGCTGGCATCTTGGAGTTCCTCCGCGAGTGATTCTTGAGCCTGACCCAATTCGTCGAGGGCTTCGGTCTGGCGTTCCAGAGACTGCGTCACTTGATCCTGTTCGAGCGTCTCGGTCGCTTCCCGCATCCGGTCACTGGCGCGCTTCGTGGCCGACGCTGACTCGGCATGCTGCTCGCGCCGCAGACGCTGAGTCAGCTCAGATGTCTGTTGCTCAATCTCCTTTTGCAGTTTCATCAATTCTTCGGCCTCTGCCGCCCGCTGTCCATCAGCAGTCGGGCCAGAGAGTGATTCCGTGCGACGCCGTAGCTCGTCCTGCTTCTGACTCAGGGCTGTGGCGTCCGCGATCGCTTTGCGGAGTCCCTCGACCTCGGACTTCGCCGTCTGGGCACGGTCCTGTTCTAACTCCTTCCGCAGGGTCTCCAGCGACTCAATCAACTTCTGCTGAGCATCGGTCGCCGATTGCACATGATTCCGGCGCAGGTCTTCCGAGATGCCGCGCATCGTGGCGGCGACCGACTGCTCCGACAGGCGTTTGGCCATCTCCGCGAAGGCGGCGTTGTCAGCGCTCGACTCCGTCGTCGATGTGGCCGCTTCGAGCTGTGAGGCCAACTGCTCGACATCGCGGGCGAGAGTCGTCTGGCGATCTGCCGCTCGGGCGAGGTCAGCTTGCTCCTGCGTCGACAGATTCGGCACAGGCTTGCCGGAGGTCTGCTGCCCGACCTGAAGGGATTGCTCGCGCAGAGCTGACTGTCGACCGGCGATGTCGGCGAAACGCTTTTGGAAGTCTTGATCTCGCTGCCAATCGGCCAACTCGGTCGACAAGTGAGTCAGATCATCGAGCACCCGCTGTTGTCCCGCCTGGGCCTCTGCCAGAGCAGCCGTCGTCTGTTCCGGCGGAGGCGGTGTCGCTCCCGGTTTGGCCTGCGTTCCTTGGTGGACAGCTGCGAGTTGCTTCTCGACAGCGGGGAGGACTTCCCCAGCGAGTGGGGTGAGAGCGGCCTCCCAGCGATTCAATGAATCAGTCGCGGCCGGGTCGGTCAAGCGGTTCTGCTCCATCTCCTGCCGCAGGGTTTTTAAGTCGGCCAAGAGGCTTTGCGGAGCCAGAACGAGTGCCTGACTGATCTCTGTTTGCTCGGCCTGCACTCGCTCCAGATCGAGCTGGTCGGAGGGTCGCAACTGGCCGACGGTCTTCCACTGCTCGGCGATCTCGCGGGTCGTCTGCTCGATGGCCGCTTGGCGATCCCGCAGCGGCGTGATCCGCTCGGCAATCTGGATCTGGCGACTACTCAGTTCTTGTTGCTTCTCTTCCGGAGTGAGGATCGAGACCACGCGAGTGGCACTGCGTCCGACCTGCCCCTTCGAGCCGTGAAGGTTGTACGCATCGGTTGCTTGCAACCAGAAGCGAACCTGTGAACCGGGGACCAGGGCGAGGTCAGCGAGGTTCCATGTCGTACGAATCAGCTGTTCCGTCGAGGCCGACTTGTCTGGACCCAGAGGGATCGTCCACTGCTCGGTGGTGACCTGCCCACCGGCGGACATCACCGTCAGTTCATAGACCAGTTCGACTGTTTGCAGGCCGAGGTCGTCGCGGGCCTCGCCTGCGATCGGGATCTCGGCTAGGGCGGTGACTCGGACATCGGTGGCCGGGACGAGGAGCGAAACGATCGGCTCCTGATCGGCGACACCGCGAATTTCATAGCGAGGCGGATTTGCCACCCGCAGTCCATACGGGTCGACCAGGTCGAGCCAGTACGTCGACCGCTCGGCGTTCGCTAGTGTCCATTTGAGTGAGAACTCCGTGCCCTCAGAGTCGAGCGGGATCGTCTTCCGAGGACTGTTCCCGGTGTTGAGTACGACCGATTTCAACGGGGCCACCGCCCGGCAGCGAATCTCGACCTCACTGCCGACGAGGCCCTGGAGGTGACCGACTCCGCTGTGGGCGGTCTCGACGGGGCGACCCGTGTACGGGGGCGGAGTGATGGTGATCTCGAAGGTGGCCACACGCGGCGTGGGTACCACGTCGACCTTGATCCACGGGGCGCGGTCGTCGTCGCCTCCATGTACGCGGAATTCAAAGGGTTCAGTCGTGGGCAGAGTGGCGACCGCAACGGCATGCGATTTCCCCTGGGCATCGCGCAGGGTCGTTTGTCGAAGTTCGCCCTTGTCAGGTGAACCCGCTGAGGACCGACGTTCGAACAGCACCTTGGCCGGGAGTGAACCGTCGCGGTTCTCGATATAGAGCGTCAGCGGCTCGCCCTGACCCGCCCGCAGTGCCGGATCGCGAGTCGCCTCCAGCGGCTCCAGTTCACTATTCAGATACACCAGCGTCGTGCGCCGGGGCCAGTCCAACTCCACGAGTGGAGCGATCAAACGCGCCCCTCCCACACGGGTCAACTCCGGCGACAGCACCACCACCAGTCCGAGCGCCCCCAACGCCAAACCCGCTCCGGCCATCGCCGCATAGGCTCGCCTCGGAGCCACCACCGACCGCCACGGAACCGTGACTAGCTGGAGCTGCGCCCGGCTCACCGTCACTTGCTGAAGCAGCGGAGCCCCCAGCGTCGCCGAAAGCTGAGACGAGTCGAACTCGACAGCTGAGGTCAGATCGGGGGTGAGCAACGGCCATTGGCGGTGAATCACACGGGCCAGTTCGAGGTCCGTCAACTTGGCCCGCAGCGGACGAACCAGGAACCTCCATCCGACCACGAGGATCGCCACCAGCCAGATGGCCGTCGGAGTCACTCGGCTCGGCCAAGACTGCCAGCGGACCAGGGCATCGATCGCCCCCAAGGCCACACCCAGCCCAACGACCACCACCAGCAACGCCGCCACCCCGCGTACGAACACCCAGCCACGCGCCCGGCGTCGAAGGGTTTCCAATTCGTGGGAGAGACCGGGCATAGAAAGCCGTGGCGTGGAGAAGAACTCGACCGGGGCGATTCTACGCCGGGAAGGCGGCGATTCTCAATCGGAATCGCTGAAATCGCTCATCTCACAGAACCGACAGCGAGCGTCAGAAAAGTATGCAACGGAAGGATTCACCACGGAGGCGCGGAGAAATCCAAGAGTGGGTGAGCCGCAGATGAACGCAGATGAACACAGATAAAGCCGCTGAGAGAGGGATCGCGAACGATGTCCTCTCGTCATTGAGTCTCTTCATCTGTGTTCATCTGTGTTCATCCGCGGCTCCCTCTGTGTGGTGTCATGCACGCTCGGGAAGTTCTACCGACTTCACTGACGCACACAGAGGACCGACAGCGAGCGGCACGGCGTCAGCCTGCCGAGACGTTGAGACACAGCACTCGCGGTTTCGTAAGTGAGGGCCTCGACAGGCTGACGCCTGCCGCTCTCGCTGACGACGAGACTGATACGGTAAGGCAGCGCTGTCAAACAATTCATTTCGCTCCCTCTGATTGTGATCGATCCCGAGGATACTCACGACGCTGAGCGTCGTGTTACACTGGCCGACCGGCAACTGATCCTTCCCGATTCAAGGATTGGCCAGCCTTCTGGCCGACAAGCTGAGATTCCCATGAAACGATTGGCCACTCTCCTCTGTCTACTGACCGTGTTCGGCTCTTCACGAGTCGGTTGGGCTCAGGAGTACGACCTGGTCGTCTACGGTGGCACCTCAGCGGGAGTGATCGCCGCCGTGCAGGCTCAGAAGATGGGAAAGACGGTCGTGATCGTCTGCCCCGACAAGCATCTCGGCGGGCTGTCGGCGGGGGGGCTGGGGTTCACCGACACGGGGAACAAGGCGGTGATCGGCGGCCTCGCGCGGGAGTTTTATCACCGTGTCTGGAAGCACTACGACACGGACGCCGCCTGGAACTGGCAGAAGAAGTCCGAGTACGGCGGCAAGGGGCAAGGCACCCCCGCCATCGATGGGGCCGAGCGGACGCAGTGGATCTTTGAGCCACATGTCGCCGAGCTGGTCTTTGAAGACTTCGTCAAGGAATACAAGATCCCGGTCCACCGCAACGAGTGGCTCAATCGCGAGACGGGAGTCCAACTCGTCGATGGCCAGATCGCCTCGATCATGATGCAGAGCGGCAAAACATTCACGGGCAAGATGTTCATCGACGCCACCTACGAAGGCGATCTCCTCGCAGCTGCGAAATGCGATTACCACGTCGGGCGCGAGGGGCAGGCGGTCTATGACGAGAAGTGGAATGGCATCCAGGTCGGCGTGCTGCATCACCGCCACCACTTTGGAGCAGTGAAAACGCCCCTCAGCCCGTATGTCATTCCCGGCGATGCGAAGAGTGGCCTGTTGCCTCGAATCAGCGACCAGCCGCCCGGTACTTTCGGCGAGGGCGACCGCCGGGTGCAGGCGTACTGCTACCGCACGTGCCTGACGAAGCACGAACCGAACCGCGTCCCGTTCCCGAAGCCCGAGGGGTATGACCCGCAGCAATACGAGTTACTGCTCCGCGTGTTCGTGGCGGGCTGGCGCGAGGCGATCGACAAGTTCGATCCGATCCCGAACTTCAAGAC
>JAYSUV010000626.1:0-3124 GCA_043718945.1 Planctomycetota bacterium | reverse complement strand
TTTGCTCACGGAGAGATCGACTTGAAGTACGCCGCCGACATGGGCTGCCGGGCCTGCGGATCGCCGGGCGGTGGCTGCCAGTTCTTCGGCACAGCTGCCACGGCCCAGGCGATTGCGGAAGCACTGGGGATGAGTTTGCCGCACAGTGCGTTGTCTCCGTCCGGGGCAGAGATTTGGAGGCAAATCGCGGTGCAATCCGCGCGTGCGGTGGTCGCTCTGTCAGAATCGAAGAAGACACTGGCCGACATCTTAACTGCCGATGCGGTCCATAACGCGATGGTCGTCCATGCGGCGATGGGCGGCTCGACCAATTTGCTCATTCACATCCCGGCGATCGCCTTCGAAGCCGGGCTGAAGCGACCGCAAGTCGACGACTGGAACGCAGTGAATCGGCGGGTGCCGCGCATTGTTGACGTGCTGCCCAACGGCCCGATCGGTCATCCCACCGTGCGCGTGTTCCTCGCGGGCGGCGTGCCGGAAGTGATGCTGCATCTGCGGGCTTTGGGACTCCTCAAGCTCGATGTCCTCACAGCTGCGGGATCACGGCTGGGAGATGTCCTGGAGTGGTGGGAGAAGTCGGAACGCCGCACGCGATTCCGCGAGATACTAAAAGAACAAGATGGGATCGACCCAGACGATGTCATCATGGCCCCGGCGAAAGCCAAGGCACGCGGGATGACGAGTACGGTGACGTTTCCCGTGGGGAATCTGGCTCCCGAAGGATCGGTCATCAAGAGTACCGCGATCGATGCGAGCGTGGTTGATGCCGATGGGGTGTATCGCAAGACCGGCCCCGCGCGGGTCTTTACGAGCGAGCCGGATGCCATCGCCGCCATCAAGGGGCGGCCGCGCCGCAGCGGGGCCGACATCCCCACCGGTCCGTTCACCCCGATCAAAGAAGGGGACATCATCGTGCTGATGTGCCGTGGCCCGCTCGGTTCCGGGATGGAGGAGACCTACCAGATTACCTCGGCCTTGCGGTATCTCCCGTTCGGCAAGCATGTCGCAGTGATCACCGATGCCCGCTTCTCGGGGGTCTCAACGGGAGCCTGTATCGGGCATGTGGGGCCGGAAGCACTCGCTGGCGGTCCGATCGGTAAGGTGAAGGACGGCGACCTGATCGAGATCATCGTCGACCGCGTCAACCTGACCGGTTCGATCAACCTCGTGGGCGACGGATCGCGGCGGATCACCCCGGAAGAGGGAGCGAAACTCCTCGCCGAGCGGACGCCGAGCGTTCCGCTCCAGCCCGACCCGCAGATGCCCTCAGATACCCTGCTCTGGGCCATGCTCCAAAAAGCCGGCGGCGGGACCTGGGGTGGGTGCGTCTATGACACAGCTGCCATCGCCCGCGTGCTGGATGCCGGGTACAAGGCGCTGGGGTGATTCGACTCGATTTCAGACGCCTTGCCCCTCTCGTAGAGCTGCTGTCTCAAACAATCCTGGAGCAAGACGTTCCTTCGCGACCTTGACCGCCTCATGATCGAGATCGAATCCCAAGTAGTTCCGATTGACTGATTTTGCGGCCACAAGTGTGGATCCACTGCCACAGAACGGGTCGAGGACAAGTTGGCCTGGCAATGTCGTCAACTCAATCAAGGCTCGAAGTAGCTTGACTGGTTTCTGGGCGATATGAAGACCCCCTTCACCTTTGGAAAAGCCAGATCGGAGTACGTTATCCGGAGTTTTCTCGTAGCTGACGAATGCATGCTCGTTGAAGGCCCCCACATCGTGGGCCAGCACGTTGTCTGCGATCGTTGATCCGATCGTATACGGCTTCACGAACCACAAGATCGGTTCAAATGTGGGACGGAGGTTGCCGACTCGCCAACCTTCCCATTTATCCGCGTTCGCATCATCTCCACGCCTCTGGAAAACGATGCTGACCCGCTGTGCCCGGTGAGGTGCCGACTCTCGCAACCAAGCGAGCTGGTCTTTGAATGTGAAACCTGCATCTTCAAATGCGACGACGCAACGATGAGACAAACGTCGGCCAGCAAAAACCAGCGCCGAACCTCCGGGTTTCAGGATTCTCAGCCATTCTGCTGCGAAGGATTCGCACCACCGCTGATATTCAATCGGTATCTGTCGATCCGCTTCTGACCACCCATTGAGAGGCTTTCCTCTTCGTCGAAACACGGCCCCTGCCTTCACTTGTGCCGGACTTGATCCGAGCAGTGCCGAGTTCGTGTTATTGTGAAGGACATCCCACTCTTCAGCGCCAATACCGTAGGGGATGTCACTCAGAATGAGATGAGTGCTGGACGCCTCCAGTTCCCCGACCGCAGCAATGCCATCGGTGGCAAAGACCGTATTAAACTTGTACTTCAGTGTCATGCATTCAGTCTCCGAGTAGGTTTCCGTGCTCGACCCGTTCGACCTGTGCCATGCGTGAGTTGAGTCCCACAGCTCGAATCAGTTCATCCAGCGCTTGTTGGTGGGACAGCCCCAGTAGTCGGTTGCATTCTGCACGCAAGTATGTCAATGCTTCTTCCTTGGCAAAACTCAGGGCTTCCAGCGATGCCGTCTTTTCGACGGTCCAGAGATCCATATCGGACTTCAGGACGGTTAACAGAGACTGATTGATCCCCATCCAATAGTCGATGGCATTCTTACTCGGGTGTAGTACAGAGACGCTCTTCAGCACCACACCGAGCGCTTTCGTGGCGGCAGCACAGTTTCGACGTTTGGCCATGCCCACCAACACTCCCAAATGGGAGTAACTGAGAATACACACGTTGCGGGCAATGGCCTGTTGATAAATCTGACTTGTCCGATTCGGCAGTTGATAGATCGGGCAAACCACAACAGCGTAGTCAAGGCCATTACGCCATCCGTCCATGGCTTGAATCTTAAAGTCCTTTTGGTTCTTGGCCGTCCGGCTGAGTCGAAAGGCTTTGGCGTCTGCCACGAGCGAGTACCCGCCACCACGTGCTTGCACATCGGCGACATCTCCGCGAGCTGCGATGACAATGCTGTTCAGTCCGATGGCTGTCAATGATTCAGACAAAACAGCATCGGTGTATTTTGAGGTTCTTCCGCAGAATCTGTGGTAGTAGTCGAGCGAGAGAGTCATCCGGGAGTCCTGTGGGTCATGATGGAGTTGTCTAAGACTTCATCGGTG
>JAYSUV010000625.1:0-8805 GCA_043718945.1 Planctomycetota bacterium | reverse complement strand
AGCTCATTCCGCGCGAGAGGCGCAGCGCATCGCGCATTGCCATCGCCGGTTCGCCATAGTGCCAGAAGCGCGTTCCGCCTGCACCGGGACCAAGGTGCGTGGAGTGCAATGCGATGATTGCGGTCAGCCCCGAACTGCGGCAGCGCACCAGCTGGACCAGCTCGTGATCGTCAAAATCAGCTTCTTGCCAGAATGCGGGCACGCGCGCCTCCGTTTGCGGGCATGCATCTTGCGAAAAGACTGGGGCGACCGAGGGGTCTCGAACCCCCGACCTCCGGTACCACAAACCGCAGCCCCACCGCCCGCATGACCGTTTCTCGTGGCCCTAGGCCAACCGAGGACAGCCTGTAGCCAGCCTGACCACCCCACGCAAGCCTCTCTAGGTTCATGGTGAACCTTGGAGCACCGGTTTGCGCATAATGGAGATACACATGATTAACAGCATCGTCGTCGGCAGCGGTACCAGCCGCAAGGTTATCGAACTCCTCCGCGACCGGGACCAGCTACGCTCCCTCGCCGGGGCCATCAAGGGGCACCTCATGCCGACCCCGGCGTCCGCCCATATTGCCCGCATCGCTGGTAGACGCCGCGCTGCCGAGTTCGCCGCAGCGTGACTCCGCTAGGTTACCGAACCCGGTGCCCCCACTCCCCAACCTGAAAGCGGGCCTGGCCCAAGGAGATACGTATGAACGATTTTCACCCCACCTCCAGGCAGCGGGACAACCTCGCAAAGCTCGCCGCCTATTTAGAGGCACTGCCTGCGGATTACGACAAGTTCAAAATGAATACCTACAACACAGACGCATCGGGTGAGGAGCCGGACTTTAGTACCCGGCCCGTTATTTCCTGCGGTTCAGCCGCTTGTGCCATAGGCCATGGCCCCGCTGCCGGTATCAGGGTGTACGATGATCGTTCGTGGTGGGGGTACGCTACCCGCGTGTTCGGTACCTGTGACGGGTCTAGTTTGGCTGGTAAGCGTATGTTCGGTATAGACAACGGAGGTGACCACTTCGACGCCGCCGCCCGTATCCGTAAGGAGTTGGAGGCATGACCCCGCTGGCGATCCTGCGCAAGGCGCGAAAGCTGCTGACCAACCCCCTCCACTGGGGTCAGGGCAAATACTTCGCTGGCAGCGGCGATACCGCATGTATGTGCCTCATGGGCGCGGTGCATGTGGCAGCCGGGCTGCGGGACGAGCGCAGCGGCTTGAAGATGAGGAGCGACGACCCCGCCGAAATTAATACCGCCCGCCACCTGCTGAGCAAGGTAATCCGCTGCCAAAGCATAGAGTCGTGGAACGACCATCCCGGTCGCCGCCACGTTACCGTGCTCCTAAAACTGGACAGGGCTATCGTACTGGCGGAAGCGGAATGACAACAGCCCTCCAAGCCCGCAACCTCAACAAGCTGGCGGACTATCTCGACACCTTGCCTGCTAACTACCAGCACTTCGATATGGCTATCTACTATGGGTACGACAAGCAGGTTGCCAAGGATGAAGGTGAGCCTGACGAAGTTTACTATATCCACTCTATAACACCAGAGGATGCAGACTGCAAACCTTCGTCCTTTGCCTGTGGGTCGGCAGCGTGTGCCGTAGGGCACGGACCATCAGCCGGGATTAAGCCCCGCACGGACGACTATACATGGAGTGACTACGCCTTCCGGGTGTTCGGTACAAAACTCAGTACCCCGGCTGGTGGGTACATGTTCGGCCCCGATAACCCTAACTGCCACTTCCAGGCAGCCTCACGCATCCGCAACTTTCTCGCAGACCCTGAACTGACCGTCCCTGTTATCTGAGGAGTACCCCATGCCCAATATGACCCGCTCGGTTGCCAACCGTGTCGCTGACACGTTGGCGAACTTCAAGTCACTGATAGGCCACAAACACCACGCCATGCTCACCGCCAGTATGTCGGAGGCCCTCACCGGAGTCAGCAGCAACTTCCACGCAGACCGCTTCCGCGACCGGTGCCACGGTATCCGAACAGGGAGATAGCCATGCGCTACGTAAAGCTGGTGGCCGTGTGCGATGAGTACGATACGGCCCCCGGCCTTGTCGTAGCTGGTACGGTCATGGACGAAGGGATGGCTGCCGACCGTGACGGGTTCATGGTGGCGCACGACATCCTCGAACATCAAAACGGGATCAAGGCCATTGGCCCCATCGACGACGAGCTGGAGGCCATTGGAGGCATCTGGCAAGTCAGGGGACGCGGGGGCGACCTGTGCCAGTACACCTATAGCAGGTACTCGGTAGAGGAGAATGTCGCCTCTGACCTCTCCCGCATGGCTAGGGATGTCTGCTATAGCGAAGGCTGGCGTCCCCGGTTGGGTCGCTACCGCACTCAACGACATGACCATGACGAGAGCTTCGAGAGCATCCTACAGTATGCCCGCGAGGAGATACCCAAGGAGCTGGACGCGGAGGAGCTGAGGAGCCTCCCGCTGGAGGCTTACCTCGACAACGCCCTGCACCTCATGCGCCGGGGCTTCCGCAAGGCCGAGAGGCGCTTCGGCGACCGCTTCGCTGGCATCAACCTGTTCAAGGCGATCCAGCAGGCCGTCAAGCGCACCCACATAGACTTCGAGGGCCAAGAGTTTCGCCTCGCCTATGGCGACGGGAAAGCCAGCGTCACCGAAATATACGAGGAGTACTGACATGCACCTACTCCCTGCCCCCGAGCTGGTCTCGGTTAACATCCCGTTCTCCGGTTTCTACGAGAGCCTGTGGTCCGGGCTTGTGGACCACGAAGCCCAGCAATGGCTAGAACACGTTGTCGAGGAGCCTGACCGCTACTCCCCTGCCGAGGTACTGTGTGCCAAGAAGGGACACCTTGGGGAACTTCTTGCAGATAAGACCCAGTACAGCGTGGCCTACGCCAAGATCGCCAAGGACTACGCCGAAGCATACTTCTGGTGGCTCGGTGAAAGTCTGGGGTTCCCTGTACACCGTACTGCGCATGTACGGGGAAGCGCATCGGCACCCTGGACCCATTACACCTACTCACACCCTGTCGCATGGCAGTGGGAGGAAATGACTTCCCCACGCCAGTACAACTTTGAGACCGACCGCTTGTTCGCCAAGGTTGATGCAGTGGTACTCCGCGAGCTGTTTCGGAAGCTCATGCTCGTGGATAATTCATGGGCCTTCGACCGCACCGTGCGGGAGATGTTCACGAGTTACTCAGGGTTTTGTTCGTTCTATGACAACGACCCCGAAGTACTCAAGGCGAAGCCTCTGGAGGACTGGGATCATAACGAGCTGACAGTTCTGCTCATTGCGTGGCAGGTCCTACAGTTCAAGTTCGGGCGAGGTAGCAGCCACTGCGGGAACCTAGAGGATCACATATATGATGACCTTTCCTCCGACGGGTACAGCTACTTCGACGACGCGGTGGACTGGGGGGCACTGGAAGAATCCTGCCGCATCAAGGTGCTTGACCTTCTTGACGAGGACGACCTCACCGATGCCGAGGTATACCAACTTGAGCACCCCCGCTGCCCTGATACATTGGAGCTACCGTTATGAGTACTGTCTTGGTTTACGGAAATTACGGGGAGCTGGTAGTACACCGCGTAAGCGGGCATATCCTCAGCTACAGTACGGGCGGGGAGGTGGCGGCCTATGAGGACATCCGCTGGTTCGACCCTACCACTCTCCCAGATAAAGGGGCCTGTGACATCCTCTCCACGGGGTTCGCCTCGGAAACGGGGTACGTCCAAGCACTGACTTGGGTAGGTCCCGGGCTGTGTTGGGTAGATCGCTTATACCTACCAGTCCCCGACGTGGCCGTGTGCCTCCACGGCTTCTACTCCGACGCCAGCGGGGACAGCTACTCCGACAACCTGGAGGAAATAACAGGATGGTGCGTGTACCTCCGCAGGAACTACACCCAACCTAGCCCCAACTACGCCGGGGACTTTGACATCGACGACGAGCAGGACTTCACCACCTACGCGGAAGCCCGCACTTACGCCACAACCCGCGCCGCCGAGTATGGCATCACACATCAGGAGTACTGACCCCTAGCCTGACCTGTCACCACCCAAGAGGGAGAACATTACCTGTGTCGAATACTTTACCGCTCGCCGCCCCGAACTGCGTCCCATCAGTACAGGAAATCTCTCGGGAGTCCCTTTTTATAGACGCCTACGGTATGACTGCTGCCGCACTGGTAGCGGCCTACCCCATCGACACCTCGGTCTGGATCAAGCGCCAACCTGTGCTCAATCCCCTGATAGACGCGATGGCCGCTGACGGCTGGGTGTTTGGCGGCGCGGGGTTTTTCGCTGCCGTGTTTATCAAGGACGGCTTCGCCCTCAAGATAGGGTTCAAGTCCGAGGACACCGGGGCCATGTACGCCGCATGGTGCCGTGCCAACCAGAGTCGGCCCGGCGTTCCTACCATCTACAGCATCTCGAAGTTCAAGGGCTGCTACGTGGTCCTCATGCGGCGCTACGAGGCGCTGCGCGAGGAGTGGCTGGACGACGACGACGAGGACTTCATTCCGGCCCTCTACGAGGAGTTCCGGGCAATCAGCGGCGCGGTCAACATTGGCTCCACCTTCGGGCGCAGTCGATTTGATACCGTCTCGACCGGCCTACTCATCCATGACTTCTTCAAGGGTGTCGTGGACTTCGACCTCTATGAGGCAAATGTCATGCTGGACTACGGCGGCGAGCTGATTATCACAGACCCTATCAGCTATGGAACGTGCAGCGGATACTACTATACGGACGACACTTCTTGCGAGTATACCTGACCCGACTTACTGGGGCATCCTCCGGGGTGCCTCACATTGTCGGGCCACTACCGGCCCGCTTACTCCCGGACAAGGACTACCACATGACCAAGATGACTACCCTCGCAAAGCTCGAACAGGCCAAGAGCCTCGTCACCAAATACGAAGCCGAAGTGGCTGCTGAAACGATCCGCAACAACATCGAAGCTGGCGACGTCGTCGTATTCAACTTCGGGCGCGGCGACACCAAGAAGTCCCTCTCGGGTACCGTGGTCGGTATCAAGGACGATACCAACGGTCGCTGGGTCGCCATCACGGCGGGCGAAGGCTTTGACATGCAGCGGTACACCGTGCGGACGGCGGACATCGTCTCGAACGCCGATGCTGATAAACGTGCCCCGGCTGCTGCCTCAAAGACTGCCAAGGCGGACGGCCCCAAGGACCCCCTCGACAGCAACTAAGCCCGGCCCGGTATAACCGCCGTACTCCCCGACCTACTCACCGACACCAGACGAAAGCCTGCCCCTCACCGGGCGGGCTTTTTCGTTTCCAGAAGGACAACCATGACAACTCGACTGCCCGCCGTTACCCGCGCCGTTCTCATGTTCGCCACGTTGGTTACCGGCTTCATCATCCGACACTCAGCCAAGATCACCGCCGCTGCTACTGTGATTCATGCGTGGGCACTCAACGCCACTGTAGACGCCGCCTACAAGAAGTCCGACAAGGCTTATGACACCTACCGCGACATGATGACCCAATTCGACGCTATGGGACGTCTTGTAGACCGCTGCCAGGCCGACTGTGTAGCCCTGCGGAACGTCTCCGTGTTTACCCACACCGCCGCAGTGGCCGAACTAGAAATGTTGGGCCGCGCATGATCGCGTCGATCACACGCAGCGGCTTCTGTCCCCGCAACACTCCGATTGACACCCTGATGGCCGCGCCTCTGGCGATGCACCTCGCGGTGGCCGAGGAGCTGGAGGACGACGGCAACCACGCCGACGACGACCTTTCAGGCATGACCGTTCTCGACGACTGGGAATACGTCTAGCTCATGCTGGTCTCCGCAACGTGGCTCCCGCAGGCTCAGGAGCTTGCCCTCGGGCAGCGCCGCCGAACGGCCCACGATTGCGGGGACGGTAAGACGCTCCTCGTCGAGCACAAGGAGGGCGGATACTCCGCGTGGTGCCACCGCTGTTCCGACAAGGGGTGGCACCCGCACCCTCAGCCTAGCCTCGCAGAACGCATCGCCCGCCTGACCGCCGTGAGGGCCGCTGAGAGTGCGGTGCAGGCATCTATGGCTCCGCCATCTCCCACCGAGTTCAACCCGTCCCTGTGGCCCCTCGCGGCCCGTGTGTGGCTTTACAAGGCAGGCTTCTCTAATGACACGATCCAATCGCACGGCTGGTACTTCGCCGCTGGTATCGACCGCGTCGTCCTCCCCGTCTACCAAGGAGGCCGTGTTGCGTACTGGCAAGCACGGGGTTTTGACCCCAGCCGCCCCAAGTACCTCAATCCCGCCATCGACAAGCCTCTTGCAAGCTACGGCAGCAGCGGTCCCCTCGTACTCACAGAGGACATCCTCTCAGCCGCCCGTGTCGGGGAGGCTGCCTGCGGTGTTGCCGTACTCGGCACTAGCCTCAGTGACCGAGCTGTATCCGAAGTTGTTCGCCGCTCTGGTGGCTGCGTTACTATCTGGCTCGACCCCGACGTACCTGGCCGCAAGGCGGCACGGAAAATCAAACTACAGCTCAGCATGGCTGGCTGTCATGTCAGAGACATACGTACCCCGCTTGACCCCAAGCTATATTCCCGTTCCCGTATAGAGGAGTTACTCCGATTAACCTAGACATCACGCTCCTGCGCCTCCTCCGGGGCCGGGATCGGTACGAGAAGCTAATCAGGGCGGTCCCCAAGCACGTCCTCGACAACAAGACACAGACAATCCTAGACGACTACGGGAAGTTCTTCCGGGAATACCCAGACGCCACCTGCATCGAGCAGGAGCCGTTCTACCTGTGGTTCAAGAGCTTCGGGCACCCCAAGCTCAATGCGGACTCCCTCGCATACTACCACGATATAATCGTCCAGATACAGCAGCCGGTTCCTGAGCACCTTGAAGCCGGTCTCATGGCCCGCCTCGTGGCTGCCGATACCGTCATCAACCTAACCTCCATGCTGGAGCGGTACAACGACGGTGACGAGGTAGACCTCGGCTCTGCCCTCCGGGACACCATCGAACGCTTCGAGCTAGACACCAACCGCAAGGTCAAGACCCCGTGGGTTCTGGACAACATTGAGGACCTGCTAAAGGACGACGAGGACGACAAGGGGCTGCACTGGCGCAACCCGGACCTCAATCTCTCCATGCGCCCGCTACGCCCTGGTGACTTCGGCCTGATTGCCGCCCGACCAGATGTAGGCAAGACTACCTTCTGCACCGACAACCTTACCCACTTCGCCGCTCAGCTCCCCGAACTGTACCCGGACGAGGAGCGCAGCATCCTGTGGTTCAACAACGAGGGGCCGGGGCGCAAGATCGTCAGCCGCCTGTACCAGTCTGCGCTGGGCTGTACAGTGTCCGAGCTGATCGCCAAGAGTAATGCCGGGACTATCCGGGCTGACTACGAGAAAGCCATACGAGGTCCCGCGAGCACCATCCGAGTGTTCGACATCCACGACTTCTGGAACCACGAGGTCGAGGACATCATCCGGGCCACCCCGCCCGCCCTTATCATGTTCGACATGATCGACAACATCCGCTTCGGCGGGTCTACCAATAACAACGGCCAACGCACGGACCAGCTCCTAGAAGCCATGTACCAGTGGGGCCGCATCATAGGGGTCAAGCACGACTGTGCGGTCCTCGGCACCTCGCAGATAAGCGCCGACGGTGAGAACCTGTGCTACCCAACCCTGTCGATGCTCAAGGACAGCAAGACGGGTAAGCAAGGGGCAGCGGATTTTATCCTGACCATCGGCTTTCAGCCCGACTTCCCTAACATGAGGCACCTCGGCCTCACCAAGAACAAACTGGCCCGTGAAGGCGCACCCAAGTCCCCCAAGATCGAGACGGTTATGGATGGCTCGCGTGGGCGGTACCGGACCCCCGCCGAAACCACAGGAGCAGAGTAGCATGGGACAGATATACGAAACCAGACTTAACCCCAGCAGCTCCGAGAGCTTCGTCAAACAGGCCCCGGTGCTCGCCTCCATAGAGGCCCGCGTGGTGGACTGGATGACTACGCACGGAGAGACCCGGACCCGCCAGGAAATAGCCAAGCACTTCGGGATCGCCACCGCTACCATGTCGGGTCGCATAAGGGCTATGCTCGATAAGGGTAAACTCGTTGAGGAGACCGGGCGGTTTCACTGCGGAGTCAGCGGTAACCAAGTGCGAGGGGTGACCATTGCGTGATGCCCTGCACCGACTGTGGCGACGACTACGGCGAAACTGACGAGGCCACTGAGCTGTGCCCAGATTGCTACCTCTGCACCTTCAATGAGGAGTTGAACCATGACCTACACGACATGGGACGTTGAGTCCACGATACGCACCAGCTTCAAGCGCAAGGCCAATCCCTTCGACCGAGAGAACTACGTGGTCATGTCGGGATACAAGCGCAAGGACGGCCCCGTAGTCGGGGACTACTTCGGCAGGGCCGGAGGCCCCGGTCTACCAACGGACTGGTTCACCAAGCTACTCGAAGGCACCACCGTACTGGTGGGTGCTAACATCAAGTTCGACCTCCTGTACGCCCTCCGCGATCCTGTGAACCTAGCAGCGTGGATGCCGTGGGTTGCCGCTGGCAACCTCGTGTGGGACATCCAGCTCGCTGAGTACCTTCTGGAAGGCATGAGCCAAGCGAACCACATGCTCTCACTGGACGAGATGGCCCCCCGCTACGGAGGCAACGTCAAGTTCGATGAGGTCAAGGTCCTATGGGCAGCCGGGGTGTCCACCGAGGACATCAACCCGGACCTGCTGAGGCTATACCTATGCGGCAACCGGCAGTGGATCGAAGGCGACGGTCTAGGCACTACGACCCCAGAGG
>JAYSUV010000624.1:0-8810 GCA_043718945.1 Planctomycetota bacterium | reverse complement strand
TGCGACTTGAGCTCCGCGTTCTCGGCGCGAAGCTTCACGTTGTCGGCGCGGAGCGCCAGCACCTCGGCCCGCAACTCTGCGAGTTCTTTCAGCAGCGTCTCGACTTGCCGTTGAAGCTCCTCCATAATGCCGCGAAATGTTGCCGATTCCGCAGTCTGTGGCAAGAGGGGTTAACAGTTCCCCGACAAGACCCACATCGTACGACAATACAACCGGTAGTATGCACTTGAGGGAAGGGGATACTTATTTCCCCCCCCAAATAGTCGGATGAACTCGATGCCCACCAGATCAATCCCCACAACCGGCCCGGATTCCCACATCCCGTCGCCCGGTTTGCGCTGAATGTCCGCGCGCCCCCCGAGGATCGACAGTGCCATTCGTTCCTGACACTTTGAAAACCTTCTTCAAAATCTTCAAAATGTCTTGGCACCTTTAAAAACCTCACGCCTGCCGATCAATCCCTCTTGCTCAGTCATCCCATGCGATGCCTGGCCTCCCGACCCTCGCTGACGGGTCTGGGGACTGGACTGAAAACGCCCAGGGGGTGGCAACCCCTGGGCTTAATTCGCTTTCGCAACGCTACTTCACCGGCTTCGTATTCTTCTGGGCGAACAACCACTCATAGAACTTCAGGTCCGCATAGGCTGGGTTCCAGCTGTCGTGGCCGACGCCGGGGTACTCGGTGTAGATCGGTTTGCCACCGAGGGCTTTGAGGGCGGCGACGGCTTCGCGGGAGCGTTCGACGGGAACTGCTCCGTCCTGGTCACCGTGGAAGACCCAGATCGGCAGGTCTTTAATCCCCGACATGTTCTTGTTGTCCGCACCGCCGCAAACCGGGGCGATCGCTGCGAACCGCTGCGGCTGGCGCTGGGCCATTTCCCAAGTGCCGTAACCGCCCATCGAGAGCCCGGTGACGTACTCGCGCTGAGTGTCAATCGGCAAGTCCTTCTCCATGCCGTCCATCAACTCCATCAACAGCTTCGTCGGGGCCGACGGCTCTGCTGCCAGCTCTGGATTCGGGTCGGTCCAGTGCTTCGAGGCCCACAGCTTCTCCGTCGGGCACTGCGGGGCGATCACGTAACAGGGGTACTGCTTGAGGAAGTCATCCTGCGCGAATCGCTTCACGCCGTGGATCAAGGGGGCGGTGTTGTCATCCCCGCGTTCCCCGGCTCCGTGCAGGAAGACGACCAGTGGGTACTTCTGCTGCTTCTCGCCGTCTTTCACAGCTGCGGGAGTGAGGAGCCGGTAGTTGAGTGTGCCGCCATCCTTGCCCGTGAAGACTTTCTTCTCAAAGCGATCGGCGATGTCATCCACAGCGGGTAATTCACTCATTCCGAAAACTCCCAGCAACGCCCCGAAGGCCCCCAGAAAAGACAGTCCAGCAATCCACAATCGCATCATCAACTCCTTGAGTTCACGAACAGCCACCGTCCCATGAGAGACGGCGGCGGGCAACCTTGATCGAGGATGGCCATCGTAAACCGGGCCGCGCGGTTGGTCTATGGAGCGGGACTCGCTACTGTGTTGCGGATGCTGCCAACCGTCCAGGACACCGATCCGGTGAAGTGACAATCCACAGTCTGACTTCCAACGAGAACCCCCATGGCCTACGAAGAGGACGAAGAGGACTTCCCGCCTCAGCCGCGCAAGGTTCGCCAGTCCGCTCCAGCGTCCGCGAACCGATCGAAGTGGATTCCGTGGGCGATCGGGATCGGACTGTTCCTCGGTATCGGATGCTGCTCAGGGACACTGGGTGTGGCTTATCTGGGTTGGCAACTGGTCGAGGACGAACTGTTGGTCCAATTGCGAGACAATCCGAAAATCCGTGAGCATCTCGGCGAGTTGAAATCGTTGGACCTGGATGTCTCGAAATCGCTGTCCACCAAAGAGGAGGTCAGCGTGTTTGATGCCGTGGGGACAGCGGGGACTGGCGAGTTGACTGTAACCCATGTGACCGATGACGCCAGTGATGAGCAGATCTTGGATGCGAAACTGCGTCTGCCCAATGGTCAAGTCATCCAGGTTGTGCCATAGCATCCATTCCCAATCGAGGCGAATCCGGGTACACATGGCGTGTATGATGTGCTGGGGAACAATCGATCCTCGGTGAGTGCTGACTGACAACGCGGAGCAATTTCATGAAGATCACTTTTCTCGGTGCCGCTGGCGAAGTCACCGGCAGTCAGCATCTGATTGAAACCGACAACCTGCGGCTGTTGCTCGATTGTGGTCTGTTTCAGGGGCACCGGACCGAGTCGCGGGTGAAGAACAAGGAGTTCCACTGCCGTCCGAAGGAACTCGACGGAGTGATTCTCTCGCACGCCCACATCGACCATTGCGGCAACCTGCCGGGGCTCTATCGGGCCGGTTTCAATGGGACGATCTTCTGCACCGACGCCACAGCTGACATCGCCGACATTATGTTGCAGGACGCTGCTCATATTCAGGAAGAGGATGCCAAGTACCTGAACCGCAAGCGGAAGGGCCGCGACCTGATCGAGCCGCTGTATACCTCGGAAGATGCGGAAGAGGTGGTGCGACTCTTCCAGCCGCTGCACTTCAACGAGTGGCACGAACTGGCGACCGATGTCCGCGTGCGGTTCAGCCCGGCGGGGCACATTCTGGGGTCGGCGATCACTGAACTAGAGGTCCGCGAGCGCGCCCAGTGGAAGCGGATCGTCTTCACCGGTGACCTGGGTCGGTACGGTATGCCGCTGCTGGTTGATCCTCAACCGATCGAGAGTGCCGACGTGCTGATCACCGAAAGCACCTATGGCAATCGGGTCCATCCTCCGGTGGCGGATATGAAGGTCGATCTACTGCGGATTATCACCGAGACCTACAAACGCGGCGGTCGCGTCATCATCCCGGCGTTTAGCCTGGGGCGGACTCAACAGGTCGTGTACCACCTCAACGAGCTGTTCAATGAGAACAAGCTGCCGCGAATTCCGATCTATGTCGACAGCCCGCTGTCGAACCGCTGCACAGCGGTGCATCGCCGGTATCAGGAGCACCTCGACGACGATGTGAACAAGACGCTGCGGCACGATGTGGATATCTTTGGGTTCGAGACGCTGCACTACACCGAATCGCCGCAGCAGAGTATGGAACTGAACAATATGTCGGGGCCGATCGTGGTGATCTCGGCCAGCGGGATGTGCGAGAGCGGACGCATTCTGCACCATTTGAAGCACGCCATCTCGCACGAGCGAAACACTGTCATCCTGATCGGCTACCAAGCCCCCGGCACCCTCGGCTGGCGGATCTCGGAAAAGCAGCCGTACGTCAAAATCCACGATGCCGAGTTCGCGGTGAAGGCCCACATCGAAAAGCTCGGTGGCCTGTCCGCACATGCCGACGTCAACGACTTCAAGACTTGGCTGGAAGCCTCGACCGAACACGGCGACTTCGGGCGGGCCTTCATCGTCCACGGCGAGAAAGACGGAGCCCAGGGGCTGGCCTCGATGCTCAAGACCTACGTCGATGGCGAAGTCGCCATCCCCCAGCGGTTTGATTGGTTCACGGTGTAAGCGAGCCGGAAGCGTCAGCGCCCGGAGTCTGTCGCCCGATCACTCCCTTGACGTGACCGAGGAAATGCGATGGGAATCGACCTTCTGGATGTCAAACTTCGCCTGGAGAAGGTGTTCCAGTTGGAGTTGAATGACGACTTCTGGGAGGAGGTCTTCGAGGTCGCAAAGCAAGAATCGGTCACTCCTGCGAGAGACATCACCGTTGGCCAAATCCACGACGCGCTGCTTAAGCGACTGAAGTCACAGGGACGGTTGAATGCAAACACTTCTCTCGCCGCTGCAAATCTCAGCGAGGTACTCAAAAAGCTCCAGTCGCGTTATCCCCACTGGCAAGTCACGCCAGAATCTGACTTTTACTCATTACATGGCCGACCACTCTGTCGAGCTGACTGGCCCGAACTCGGCGAGTTGTTCACTCTGGAGATGCCAATCATTGGCTGGTCAACATTGACAATATTGCTGGTTGTCTTCGTGCCATTGGCGAGCATGGTTGTACTCGCCTTTTGGCAGCCCGCTAATTTGCCGTGGGGCTATACCGCCGCAGTCGACATTGCCGCCCTATCTGCTCTGATCCTCTGGCGGTTGAATGGCGAGTCGAAACGATTTCCACCTCAGATTCGGACAGTTCAAGATTTGGCAGACTATGTGCTGGTTGAGCGTTGTGAACGTAATCCTCAAGCCAAGTGGCCCGAAGACCTTGTCTGGTTTATGCTCCGAGAAGCTTTGGTCGACGGATTGGGCGTCGACCACCATGAGGTAATCCCAAGCGCCACATTGATTCACGACTTGGGAGCCAGTTGATGGGCATGGATCTCGTGGAGATTACGATGCGACTGGAGGAGGTATTTCACCTTCATCTCGATCATGAATTCTGGCAAAGTCTCTTGGAGTCGGCGAACAGGGAAGATCCGGCCAACACACTGTCGGTGTCTCGTGGGAATTTTGATGGCCTCACTGCGTTGCATCTTGTCGATGAAATCGTGAGGCGGTTAAAGCTCGCCGGTTGGTATAAGGAGGAGCGCTCATTCGATGACACGCTGGTGGGGTTGCTCAATAAGCTGCGGACGCACTACGGTCGGCACGACATCTCGCCCGATACGCCTCTGGTGTTGATCCTCATCCCGAAACAAGATTTTGAGGATTGGGAGGAATTCACTCAACTCATTTCCGGACAGCTTCCCGACCTGATCATTCTCGGCAGGTGGTGGAATCCCTTCCCACTGGCCATTCTGACGGGTCTGGCATTCGGACTCGGTGTGGGGTGGTGGACCGAGAGTCTGGGACTCTCAATGCTCGTGGGTTGCGGAGTCGGATTATTCACCAAGATCGTCTTGTGGATGCGTCTCGGTCTGATGAGTCAGGATTCAAGATGTCGTCGTATTCCTCCGCAGATCGAGACAGTCCAGAAGTTGGCAGAGTTTCTGCATCAGTCGCGGATCGGAGAGGGGATGACTGAACTCTGGAACGAGCGAAGTGTCTGGACGGCGATCCAGGACATCCTGATCCATTGCCTTTCTGTTCCGCGGGAACAGATCGTCCCTTCTGCTCGTCTGATCCAGGATCTCGGCATGGACTGACCGCTCGCGCCCAATCGCACTTACTTTACTAAACCGAAGCGTCAGCGAGGGCGGGCGAAAGCGACTTCCCCCTGCATTTCCCTCGCTGACGCGTCGGGTTACTTAGGTAAAGTAAGTGCCCTTGCGCTCGCGCCCCCGGAGCCGGTCTTTCGAACCCGCCCTGGAGTGCCGATGCCATCAGAAGCCAGATCGGACTGTCATCACCGTCCCCCGTTTTGTTCCGGTTGCGATGCCCACTGTGATCAGGCGAACCCATGAAACTCACGTCCCGAACAGCCCCTTCAATGGTTCACCGGGAGCGAGAGGCCAGGGGCGGGCGAGACGGCGGGGTGGCCCAGACATCGCTTTGGATGTCTGGGTGACGCAGGAATATGAGGGGTTGAATGGTGAGCGGGTTCTCCATATCCTCTTATTGTTCCACCACCCAGACGCTCAAAGCTGCGGCTGGGCCACCCCGCCACAGCCTCCGGCAACGTGCTGGCCAATGACATGGGCACCAACTTGCAAGCAACTCTGTCAACGGGGGCCCTGAATGGCTCGGTGACGCTCAACACCGATGGCAGTTTCACGTACACGCCGAACAGCAGCAGCGTGACCTCAGACTCGTTCACGTATTCAATTACCAGCACCTCGACGAGTGGCTCGTCCTCCGCCACGGTCACCATCACCGGGTCGACCACGACGACGACGACCACGCTGCAAGCGGTGGGGGACTCCGCCACGATTTCCGCAGGCACAGCCACCGGCAACGTCCTCACCAACGACACGGGACCCAACCTGCAAGCAGCCCTGTCAGCGGGGCCCATGAACGGCTCGGTGACGCTCAACACCGATGGCAGTTTCACGTACACGCCGAACAGCAGCAGCGTGACCTCAGACTCGTTCACGTATTCGATTACCAGCACCTCGACGAGTGGCTCGTCCTCTGCCACGGTCACCATCACTGGATCGACCACGACGACGACGACTGCGTTCGATGCCATCGACGATGTCATCACAGATGTGGCGATGGCGGGTGCCACGGACGGCAATACCCTCACGAACGACCTCTACGGCACCGCGACCGTCACCGCCTATACCCAAGGCCAGTTCGGCACGGTCACGGTCAGCACCGAAGGCCGAGTGGAGTATCAACAGACCCAGCCCTTCACGACCGATACCGATTCGTTCATGTACACCCTAACCAACTCCACCACCGGCCAAATCGCCACCGCCACGGTGACGGTCTACCCAGCTGGAACTGGCTCGCCACCAACGATCACCAGTGATGGCGGCGGCGATACGGCAACCATTACTATTCTGGAGAACCAACGAGATGTCACTGATGTGCAGTCCACCGATCCCGATGGCACGACAGAGGACTATAGTCTGTTGTACTACCTCTTCTCTGACCACCTGACTTACACGATCACAGGGGGTGCTGATCAAGCCAGATTCCACATCGTCGCGAATACCGGAGTATTGACGTTCAATGCCGCTCCGGACTTTGACTATCCTTCGGATAGCGATGCCAACAACGAATACAATGTTCAGGTGACGGTTACGGATCCCACTGGACTGACGGATTTCCAAGACATCACCGTGATTGTCACCTGTCCACCGTTGCATGCCGTTGATGACAGCGCGATGGCAGCGAATGGAGGGCCGACCGAGATGTACGCCATGGCAACAGTGAATGTTCTCGAAAATGATCACTACGAATCGATACCGACAGTCACGGCAGGCACACGGAGCAGTACGGCCTATGTCCAAGCCATCGTGTTGCCGGACAACCAAGTGCAAGTGTCAATCCAAATCACACCCATGGCAGGGTTGAATGGTGTCGACACTGTTCGCGACCAGTTGCGACAACGAATCAATGACTGGTACGACGATGCGAACGAAATGATCACTGATACATATTCAAATGCGGAGGAAGCAGTCGACCGACTCTTCCAGAAATACGAAGGCGCGTTGAAGTCAATGGGGAACCTTGCCTCCGGAGTAGACGGAGATAAGGCGAGTACTCTTGCCGGTTGGATGGGGGCACAGGGCATGTTCAAGTCCGGGATAACAGTAGCTGGCGTCGTCGCCGGAATCGCTGGTAAACTGATGAGCCACTATGGCACCCAGAGCGATGAAGACTTCCGCAATAGCTTCATCGATGAGTTCGCTGCTCAGCGAGATCTCGCTCGCCAAGAATTGGATGATATGCGAGATGCTGCCTTGGCACTTCTCGACACTACTGGGCAGACTCCTGACTCGCTCGGCACCAGGACCATCGGTTATCGTCTCGCAAGTGGTGGAGCGACGAGTTTTGCCAACATCACCATTGACTTCACTGGTGTAGAGAGTTGGACAAATGCAAAGCATGAGTTGGAGGAGTTGGAGCACCGGCTATTCATGGGCAATGGAAACCCTGGTCAGCCTGTACTTGAGGAGGTTCCGAACGCTCCACCACCGATCGACACAATGCTTGGGGAACTCTGGATCCAGCTTGTCTCACTTTGGAATCAAAATCTGAGGGGATCCTACTCTATTGGTGTCTATGGGGGATTGGGAGGAAATTTCTGGAGTTCGGATGAATTGGACAACATACTTTGGTGGGATGCTACCGATATTGCGGACGAACTCAACAGCCTCGGCTACGAACGCGAACTCAACTATACATCGAATAGTGGCTCGAACACCTTCCCAATAGCCCCGTGACGAAGGTATGATTTTCATGAACTGATCGATAGATATCACCAAGAAACCAGTTCGGAATCCCTGTTCTGAGTATCACAATGATGCGCACACAAATCGTACTCCTCTTGTCTTTGGCGGTGCTGGCGCTTGTGGTTGGCGTTGCTCATTGTGGAGGTGATCCAACTCGAACTGAAAAGCCAATTTCGAATGAACTCCCCGCTGATCGATGGGTGGCAGTGAAGAAGGCCATCATCCACAAAAAGCCAGTAGATCTGAAGACGCTGCTCGCGCGAGATCCGGGATTGTTGACCTCCCCTGATCCCCAAACCAAAGAATGGATGCTACATCTGGCGATCTGCACAAGTTCCGAGGAGTGCGTCAATGTCATCCTGGATGCGGGGGCCGATCCCAATCAGTACGATGACACCCATACGAGGACGGCATTCCAATTGGCCGTGGGTACTAACAAGAGGTTGTCTGTTGCTAAATTGTTGTTCAAGTACGGCGGCGATATTGAAGGGATTGGGTGCGTCGAGTGTGCGAATCCGCCATTGGCGATTGCCGCTAACCATGCGGATGTGGAAGTTGTGAAATGGTTGATCGACTCCGGTGCCGATGTCAAACGGAATCTGGCACAGGGCACAGCACTCCATTGGCTGATGCACAATCAACGTCCGCACTATGGCTTGAACAAGCAAAGCAAGGAATATCGTGAGGCAGTTAGCCAGACGATTAAACTGTTACTGGAGAACGGCGCGGACCCCAATGCACAACTAGAGTTTGGCGATACGCCACTCCACACCGCGATGCAGTACGGATTTCTCGTGGGGGCGGAATGCCTGATTGAAGTGGCGAAGGATGTGAATGTCAATGCCCTCCGTGGCGGAGATACGCCGCTGCACTGGGCGGTGGACAATTCCAAGTATTCCCACAGGTATCACGTAACAGACAAAAATGAGATGATCATACGAGATCGTCGAGCGGTGATTGAATTGCTTGTCAAGCATGGTGCCGATCTGTCGATCAAGAACTTGGA
>JAYSUV010000623.1:0-28347 GCA_043718945.1 Planctomycetota bacterium | reverse complement strand
TCCACGAGCCGAGTGAGAAACAGATCCTCCTCGCCGGACTCATCGGTCAGAGCCAGTTCCACCTTGCCGCGCGACCCAGCTGCGAGGGCGGTGAGGTCGACGGGGCGGGCGACGACCTCGGTGAGCCCCTGCAGGATGCCGCGTCGCTCGGCGTTCGACAGGACGTTCTCGTAGTTGGCGACCGACATGCGGACGCTGACGCCGCTGGCCTGGTTGACGTGCGGGCTGACGCGGGCCAGGCGGCTGGCTTCTTCGACGATCTCTTTCATGAAGCGAGGGGAGTGGACGCGGACTCCATGCGGGCGGTCGGCGAGGGCGTTCTCCTCCATGATCTGCACGCCCAGGTCGCGGCTGACCGGGTAGTGCGTGCGGATCACCGACCCGATGCGGTCCTTGAGCGGGGTCACGATGCGGCCCCGGTTCGTGTAGTCCTCCGGATTGGCCGAGAAGACCAGACACAGATCCAGCGGCAACCGCACGCTGAACCCGCGAATCTGGATGTCGCGCTCCTCCAACACATTGAACAGCCCCACCTGAATCTTGGGGGCGAGGTCGGGTAACTCGTTGATACAAAAGATGCCGCGATGGCTGCGGGGGATCAAACCGAAGTGCATCACGTCTTCGTTGGAGAGTTCCTTGCCCCCCGCATGCTTGATGAGGTCGATCTCGCCGATCAGGTCGGCAATCGTCACATCGGGAGTGGCCAGCTTCTCGTGATACCGGTCCTCGCGGCCCACCCATTCGATCGGAGTATCGTCGCCGTGAGCCAGGATGCGATCGCGAGCCTTCTTCGACAGCGGGGCGAAGGGGTCATCGTGGATCTCCGACCCGGCCACAATCGGCAACCACTCATCGAGCAGAGCGGGCAACATCCGCAGCATGCGCGTCTTCCCCTGCCCGCGCAGACCGAGGAACAGCATGTCGTGCTGCGACAGCACCGCATTGATGATCTGCGGGATGACCGTCTCTTCGTACCCCAGGATGCCGGGGAAGAGCAGCTGGCCCGCGCGCAGCCGCGCGATCAGGTTCTCCCGCAGCTCTTGCTTCACGGGTCGAGAGCGGTAGCCACTGGCTTTGAGGTCACGCAGAGTCTGGGGGCGGTCGTTCATGCGGGCCATCTTACCGGATGCGAAGCGTGAACGGCATGGCATCGTAGGGTGGGACCAGCCGCTCTGGGCGCAGGCCCACCCTTCCGGAGGCCCACATCGCGCGATGGTGGGCCAGCGCTCCCAAGCGAGCTTGTCCCACCCGACGTTACTCAGGTTGACCGCCTTGTTATGCCGCTATTTGTCACGCCCGCATTGTGGCACAGACGCGAACTGTTGCCAGTAGGCATCCATTGCGTGGAGAGATTTTTGGTCACCTGAATAGTCACAAAAGAACTTCACGAAGCAGTAAGCTGCATGCGCCTGCGCGGTTGACAATGACTCGTAACGGGGTAGCGAAATCTCTGGCATCGTTGGATCAAACGACCACACAACGAAATCAGCAATAATCAGATTCGTCGTTCGCCAGTTTCTCAAGGTCCAGATCATGTAGGCGGGTATATAGAAACGCCACCCCTTCAAGTCAAAAAATGATAGGACAGACGGAAACCGTTCTACCTTCCAGTCCGGCACCTCCGACCAGTCCACTTCAGTGTCCTTCGCTCTTGCTTCGAGCCGGTCTTCTTCTTTCAGGTAGCATCCTTCGAGATCGGCTTCATGGATCGTCGTGCCGTCTTCGAGCCGTGTACCGGCAAAGGCATTCTGGATTTGTTTAATCAGCTGTTCGATCGTAGCCAGTTCATCTGGCGTCTGTTGATCCGGGTAAACAGCGCCACCGAAGTTGCGACTGCATTCTGGGCAGTATTCCCAGTCGTACTCCCACGGCGCATCGCAATGGCGACATTTCACTGGCGAGTCCTCTTGCGGTTGGGTGGCACGGTCTGAGGCTTTGCGAAGGCCGTGGTCTCATCGTCGATTGTAGCTTCTGTACCGCTCAGTCAAGGAGCCACGGCTGCTGGTGGGACAGCGGTGAGGGAACCGGCGGCTAGCGCCGGGCCGCTCACGGAGGAGATCGGCGACGCTACTTCGCCACGGGTAAACCGGCTTCGGTCCAACCGCGCCAGCCGCCGTCCATCGAGAGGACGTTGGTGTAACCCATCTTCTGGAGGTTGTCAGCTGCGAGGGCGGAGCGGTAGCCGCCGCCGCAGTAGAGGATCAGCTCTTGGGCGGAGTCGGGGAGGGCGGCCTCGATGTCTCGTTCGATGATCCCTTTGCCGAGGTGGATCGAGCCGGGGATGTGCCCGTTGGCGTACTCGCTCTCTTCGCGGACATCGACGAGGGTGAGTGTCTCTCCGGCCGCTTGTCGGCGCGTGACATCGGCGATGGTGCATTCGCGAATGCGGGTCTTGGCGTCTTCGACGATCTGGAGGAAGCCGGGAGCGTGCTTGGCCATGGGGATGATCCTAGGAGAGAGAGCTGACGTAGGGTGGGACCAGCCGCTTTGGGCGCAGGCCCACCATTGCAGGGAAAAACATCGATCATGCTGGGCTTGCAACTAAAGAATAAGCACATCGCGCACAACCTGAGCAACAGATCCTTCGGTTATGCCTTTACGCCTGCAGTAGTCTGACAGAAGCCAAGTTCGTAACTCTTTGGCTCCTTTACTCGCATTGCATGACATGCAACACCTCGCGATGTTTTCGCGAGTGACAATTCTTGCGTCATTTACGATGTGCTCCCATGAAGGTTTTGCACCGCGAGTAATGCTTGGAAGTGCAAAGCTGACTCCGCAGTACACGCAGACGAGATCACGAGCCAGGACTTCTTGCTCCAAATCTGCCGGGATATTCCATCGGTTCACCTCCAGTTCTCCTCGCATTCTTGGCCCACGTCGCACATGGTGGGCCTGCGCCTCAAAGCAGGCTGGTCCCACCCTACGGTTCCTCAGATCATGAAGTCGGTCTTCACGCCGAGGATGCGGTCGACCAGATCTTGGGGGAGATCGATGAACGCGGAGGTCGCGTCGTCCAGGTCGGTCGGGTTGATGCCGCAGAACTGGGCGGAGGCTCCCAGGTGTCGCCACCGGCCAGCCCGCTTGTGCTCATGCGGCAGTACGGGAGTCGTGCAGCGGTTGCAGCTAATCGTCGAAAACCCCTGGTCATGCAAGGGGTTCACGATGACGCTGTATTCCCGAACGTAGGCGTCCATCTGCTCGTTGGTCATATTGGCCAGCGGATTGAACCGGACGGCGTTCATCTCCGGGTCGACGGCGATGACGGGGCAGACGCCGCGCTTGCCGCCGTCCGCCCGACGCAGACTTCCGATCATGCAGTCGTATTTGCCCTTCTGCGTCAGCAGCGGCTCGACCTTGCGCATGTGGCAACACTGCTCCTGGCCCTCGGAAGTGAGATACAGAATCCCCAGTTGGGAGGTCTGTTCCTGCATGGTCTTCACGGGGTGCAGCGTATGCACAGTCAGTCCGTACTCGGAGGCGATCCGATCGCGGGTTGTCAGCGTCTCTTGAAAGTTCACGCCGGTATCGACGAACAGAACCGGAATCCCGAGCTTCAACTGGGAGACCATGTGGCAGACCACGCTGCCTGCCATCTGCATGGCGGAGATGACCGCCAACCGGCTACCGAAGGTTTCCGCGGCCCAATGCAACAACTCATCCGGCGTGCGGTCGTTGAGCGTGTGGTTCAATTCTTGCAGTCGAGCTTGTGACAAACGCGCCATCGGGACGAGTCGCTTCACGGAAAAGAGGGCAGGGGATCAGCGCTCCGTCCAAAGGAGCGTGGTCTGATCGCGAGAGGGAATGATTGCGTGCCCGACGGCATTTGGCAATTGGAACGAAAGCGGGAAGGCCATCTCTCCTGGCAATCGGCACTCCTCGTTTCAATGAATCCATCCCCGCCCGGCTGAGTGCCGAACGGGGATGGAGTTGGTCAAAGATTTCACCGACGATTATGGGCTGACGAGGTTATCCAGCTTGTCGTTGATGTCGTTGAGCCTTTGATTGTTAACCGCACTGAGCACCACAGCAGCCACTACACCGGTGATCACCGTGAGGGTGATGATGTCCAAACCCCCGATGACGCCGCCTTGGTCCTCGTAGAAGACTTCGCCATCGTTCTGGGCGCGGATGACGCCTTCCGAGGCGAGAGCCATCTTGCGGGCGGCATTGGCGGGAGCTGCTTCCGCTGTCCAGACGCGGATCGGCGCCTTGGCTGCACCAACGGCGATCTCGTAGGAGCCGGACTTCACTTGTGGCAGGGTAAACGTGCCATCTTTCTTGGAGATCGCCTCGGCGATTGCCGTGCCATTACGGCTCAGCACGACCTTGGCTCCATCGACGGGTTTCGCTTGAGCATTGAGTACCGCCCCGGACAGGTGACCAGTCGTGTTCAAGGCGACATCACGAGCCTTGACAGTCACCACTGCCGCTTTCGGAGCGGCAAAGGCGACTTGGGGGATGACCATACCGATGCACGAGAGGGCAACTACGGCATGTGTCAGCTTGCGAGAGAATTGCATGGCAAGTCCTTTTCAGTTTGATTCGGCCAGAAGACAGTTGGCAGTGTTCCATCACGCCGTTGACCGACCGGCGCCCGGGCTGACACGGTTCGCATCCACCAGGATGCGAACGCTCCGTTGGGGTATTCGAGGTGAAATTTCGGCAACTCACCGCGAGTGCAGAAGTGCGGTCATGAGTGAACTCCCTGAGAGATCAAAGGCGGAGAACCCCAAGAATCACTCAATGCGTCAACCGCTGATTTGTTATTCGGCGTTCCGGTCAAGCGGAGTTTGTGGATTATTCTGTATTTGTCTAAGAATCGGGTTATTCCCGCGAATCTGATTGTCACGTTTCGGCAATCTCTGCCGTACGGTGGGGCGCGGGGTGAAAGAATACCTTCGAACTCTGTTTGCCTGAGTCCTTGTTTCTTTTTGACAGCATGGGGGTGTGACCTAGTGTTGAGGGCAGGCATCCTCGGGGCACGCAAAGTCGAAACGTCTTCGAGAGAGGTGGCCACATGCGGGAGTTAGTTCCATGGATTCCGTTCTCACTCAGGGGCAGTCGCTCACCGCGTCGCACCCCATGAATTCTTCGCAAAACTTCCTGGGCCTGCTGGGGCTGTGCGAGGTGGGGAACCATCTGGATCCCGATGTCCGGTTGTCGCTGCTGGGGCGAATGCTGGCGGCGATTCGGTTTCGGGACGACTCGATCTTCTTCCACTCGCGTCGCGTGGCGATCATTGGCGTGGGGATTGCCCAGCGTCTGGGCTGGTCGTCCGAGGAAGTTCAGAACCTGGAAATCGCAGCCCTCCTGCACGATTTCGGCAAGGTGGGGGTACCCGACCATATCCTGCAGAAGCCCGGTAAGCTGAACGCGGACGAGCGGGAGTTGATCCGGACCGCCCATGACGTGGCCGAGATTTTGTTTCAGGCCAGCCGGTTTACTGAGACCACGCTGGAGATCTTTCGCGATTCGCAGTCGATCAGTGGAGACGGCGGCGGCCTGCTCGGTCGCCATCTGGGAGCGAGGATTCTCTCAGTGGCGGATGCCTTTGACTCGCTGACTCATGACCAGGCCCATCGCCGGGCGCTGACGCGCGAGCAAGCCCTCCAGCACCTTCAAAATACCGAGGGAGCGAAGTTCGACCGGAATGTCGTTGCCGCCCTGCAGCGCTGGCTCGCCTCGGAGGAGTCCCAGCAACTCGACCAGGCGTCCGAGGTTGAGCAGGCCATCCGCGCGAACAGCCAGAATGACCCCGAAGCGGTGGCGCAGGCCAGCGGTCTCTGTCACCTGTTCTCCCACCTCACCTTGCTGGAAAGTCTGTACGACGCGTATTACCTGATCGATGCCGAGTCCCGGATCGTGGTCTGGAGCCGCGGGGCTGAGAAGATGTTCGACAAGAAGCGGTCGGCAGTGCTGGGGGCCAAATGGTCTCGCAGCATTGTGGAATACTCGGCGAAAGGGATGAACGACAGCGTGATCAATACGGCCGTCGCCCGCTTGCGCCCCTTCATGGTCACCGCCAAAGTGAAGACCAAGCAGGGCGAGATCGAAGCCGAGGTCCAGGCAATTCCGTTTTGGGACCAGCAGTCGGTCTTTCGTGGAGCCTGCGAGATCATCCACCGCCAGAACTCCAGCCGCCGGGGCACCGAGCGCTACCAAGAGCTGCAGATGGCCGCCACGCGTGATCCACTCACGGGACTGGCGAACCGCGCTGCACTCGAGACCCGTTTGGCCAAGATCTACGAGGAATCGCAGGTGCCGGGAGCCGTGCCGTTCAGCACGATCTTCCTCGACATCGATCACTTCAAGAGCATTAACGACGATCACAGCCACCAGGTCGGCGACCAGGTGCTGGTCGATGTCGCACATCTGATTGAGGACGAACTGTACTCGGGGGAGATGGTAGCCCGGTTCGGCGGTGAGGAGTTCGTGGTCGTTTGTCCGGAGACCCTGCTCGCGGATGCGGTTCAGCGGGCCGATCGTCTGCGGAGAGCGGTGCAGTCCGCGTCACCCGGCGATTTGCAGATCACCGCTTCGTTCGGCGTCGCTCAACTGGAAGAGGGCGACTCGGTGGACAGCCTGCTGCGGCGGGCCGATGCGGCGATGTTTGATGCCAAACGGGCGGGAAGGAATCGGACCTGCCAGCGCACCCAGCGAGATGGAACTCAGGAGATCTCGATCCAAGTGCACAAGGCACCGGTCACAAACCCGTATGAACTGAAGGCTGCGTTCTTCACGACGGTGGCCGCGAGTCTGATCAATCAAAAGCTGGCGGGGTATGTGGATGCGAACCGCGCCAAGCTCTCCCACGTGACTCCCGACGGATTCCAGATGACGGTCGGCGAGTCCACGCTGTTTGGTGGATGGGGTTCTGCACTGGAAAAGCAGCCGATCCAGATCGTGGTGGAGATCGGAGCGGTCGACAAGACGCGGCGGACGAATCGCGTCGAGATCAAGATCACGATCACTCCGCTGGGGCGTAAACCGACGCTGGAAGTCTTCCAGAATCGTGCCGTTCGCGCTCGAGACGAAATCCGAGCCTATTGCGCCGCAGACCAAGAGGTCGCCAAGTAGGCTGCTCTGAGACGCAGAGTGACCTTTGCCGCTTGTCACCGGGGCTTGGCCCCACAGGCAACATTCAAATTGCGAATCGCTTGGGGAGTGGTCTTGATGACCTGCCCTCCCAAAGACAGCTTCTCCAAACAAGATGCTCCCGCGAACTCCACTTGCCGATGATGTGTAAACACGTACACTATCGTGAGTGTATCCATTTGTTCACATCCCCGGGGCAGTCGGAATGTTGCGAACTCTGTTTCTGGACATGAACGCCTTCTTTGCTTCGGCGGAGCAGCACTGCCATCCTCGCTATCGTGGGCGGCCATTAGTTGTGGCCCCGCTAAAAACAGACTCAACGTCTTGTATTGCAGTGAGTTACGAAGCACGTCCCTTCGGGATTCGCACCGGCACGCCCGTCGGTGAGGCCCGCCGGCTCTGCCCGGGATTGATCGTGGTCCCTTCCCGCACCGAGTATTACGTGCGGCTGCATCACCAGATCATTGAGGCGGTCGAGCGTGTGATTCCGGTCACGCAGGTGCTGTCGATCGATGAGATGGCCTGCCGTTTGTGGAGCGAGGACCGCCCGCCCGAGGCCGCCCTCGCCTTGGCCAAGGATGTCAAAGCGTCGATCCGTGACCAAGTGGGGCCGACGCTGAAGTGCTCGGTCGGGCTGGCCCCCAACTCCTGGCTGGCCAAGGTCGCCTCGGACATGCAGAAGCCGGACGGGCTGGTCTGCCTGTTGCAAAGCGAGTTACCAGACCGGTTATTTGAACTCGACCTGATCGACCTGCCGGGGATCGGCGAGAACATGGAGCGCCGCCTGCACGCTGCCGGAATCTCGACGGTGCGCGAGCTGTGTGCCTGTTCGGGGTCGGAATTGGCGCGGGCCTGGGGGAGCGTGGTCGGGGCGCGGTGGTGGCACCTGCTGCGGGGCGAGGAGCTGGCCCCGATCGCAACGCGCACGCAGTCGATCGGGCACGAGCACGTCCTGCCCCCGGTCTCGCGCACCGCGAAGGGAGCGCACGGTGTGCTGACCCACTTGATTCACAAGGCCGCCGCCCGCGCCCGTCAAGCCGGCTACCGGGCCGGGAAACTGGCGATCAGCCTGCGGTTTGTCGGCTGGGAGGAGTGGCGGGCCGAAACGCGAATGACCCCACAGACCCATGACACGCTGTCGCTGATCCGGGCCTTTGAGCGACTGTGGGCGGGGCGGTCTGAGGATGTGGACCGCTGCCGGATCATGAAGGTCTCGGCCACATTGCAGGACTTGCGAGCGGAACGCTCGATCCCGGAATCGCTGTTCGCCGAGGATCGCGAACTGAACAACTTGTCCGCGACGATGGACTCGATCAACCGCAAGTTCGGGCGTCAGGCCCTCGTACTGGGAGGGATGGACAGTGCGAGAGACTCCGCCCCCGACCGGATCGCGTTCCATGTGATCCCCGCCCTGGAGCCGGAGCGTGATACTTCGCGCGGCGTGGAATGAGACATTCTGGCGAGCCCCCGGCGTCCGCCGGGGTGTTCGAGCCCGACTGTGTCGCCCCTGGAACCGACTCCGTTCCGGTCGATCACGTCGTCCCAGTCCACTCGGGCCAGCGAACGTGCTCTCATCCAAACACTCCGGCACACGCCGGGGGCTCGCCGGTATTCCCCATGCTGATGCTTTCAGCTCGGCGAAACGTCTCGTGCAGCACCGCGCGAAGTATACGACTCCAATCAAACCGGGTACTGCCCCCCGAATTCGGAAGACAGCCATTGTCAGAGACCTCTCGCTCCGGAATGGTAAAGATTATCGGCCATGCCGGTTCGACCCAACCTACTGATCGCAGTGTGCGTCTGGAACGAACGGGAGGCGGAAACCGCGTCCCGCCTGACCCCGGTCCGCTCGCTGGTCCGATAAGCACTGCGATGAACTGTTCGGATGGCAGTTCGACCACTGTGGACGGTAGAGCCCACAACTCAAGGATGGGAACGACATGCACTGGAGGCTGCTGATATTGCTGGTGCCGCTGGTCAATAGTGGCTGTGCGAGTCCCATCCCTTGGACACGGGCCCCCCAGCTGCCGTGGTACAACCGAAACTTGGATGACTTTGTGAGTAGTCAGGGCGCACGAGATGTGGCCCGGCAGCACATGCACACCCTGTACGAGCCGGAACCCGGAGGCTGGCCGACCCGCGATTTCCAGGCGGGCTTCGAGCAAGCCTACGCGGATGTCGCCTTGGGAGCGAATGGGCAAGTCCCGGTGATGGCACCGTCTCCTTACTGGAGGTCTTGCCAGAGAACGGCAGAAGGACATCAACGGGCGCAGGAATGGCTCTCGGGTTACTCGATCGGTGCCTCCCACGCGCTCGCGTGCCGAGGGCCGTACAACAAAGTCATCGCCAGTGGCAGTGCTGGTCCCTGCCCCCCGCGAAATGTGAGTGGATGTGGTCCGGGCCACCCGGTCTTGGCGGCGAGTGATGGTCCGGTGTTCGGCCAGACATCCTCGCCGACCGACACACAAGTGATACAGACCGCTGCGGGACAGACACCGCACTAGGCCCCCGGGACCGGTTCGAGAGTTGATGGATCAACACTCGAACCCGCCTCGATGTTCGACAGTGATGGCGTGCAACATGGATGTGAAGCCAATGCCCCAGCGCATCATCGCGATTCTCGGCTGCCTGCTCCTCAGTAGTGGCTGTTCGGCCATTTACTCGATGCGCGGTGTGCCCGCTGCCTATATGCCCCCCGAGTTCATGACGGAGAGCCGGGAGGGCAAGTCCACCATCGACCTGGGCCTGCTGCAGCGCTCTCAAGTCGATCAGTACCGGATCGAAGCCGGGGATGTGCTGGCGATCTACGCGCCCGGTTTGCTCGGCCTGGTGGATACCCAACCAGACACACCTCGCGGCGAAAATCCGCCGATCAACCTGCCCCAGAATACGGTCGATCGACCCTCCCTCGGATTCCCAGTCACCGTCCGGGATGACAACACCATTCAGATTCCGCAGCTGCCCGCCATTGATGTGTATGGGCTGACGGAGCGGGAAATCGAAGACCGCTTGCGGCAGGCCGTCCAGCAGACGGGCCTGCTCGCCCGAGACACCCAACCTCGCATCGTGGTCAGCATTATGCGGCCACGGACCTATCGCGTGCTGGTCTGTCGACAGGAGTCAGCCACAGCCCCCAATGCCGTGACGGGAGTCGGCACGATCGATATCGGACGGGCTGGCAAGGGCACCTCGCGAGTGGTCGACCTCCGGGCGGGAGAGAATGATGTCGCTCACGCACTCGCGCAGCCGGGCGTGGATGGCCTGCCCGGACTCGATGCCCGAAACGTGATCTACGTGATCCGGGCCCGCAATGCCCGCAACACCCGCACTCCGCCCCCCCCTCCCCATTTCGAGATTCAGCCGACACCCGTCGGCCGGAACGGACACGGGGTCTCCGGTCGCGGCCCGATTGTGCGAGGACAAGGCCCCTCACGCAGCGGGGGTCGGTCGTCCACTCCGACTCCCACTCAGGGGCAGGGACCGTATGCCTATATCACTGCATCGCAGTTCAACCTGTCGGGAAGAGAAGTCGCGCGAGGGTCGACCGGCCCCGCCCTCGTCGAACCGCTCCCGGGAACGGCACCGGTTCCGAGTGGCAATGGATTCGGACACTCCCCTTCCAGCCGATCGAACTACCGCAACCCGACCTACTCGCCACGCAGTTCGGGCGGGCCGACGGGATCTCGCTACGTTTTGAATCCCACGGCGACGCAGCCCGTACCGACCGTTCCCTCGCAGTACATGCCTGTGCAGTATTCGGAGCCACAATATACACCTTCACCAGGGATGGGATCGCCCTTGATGTCACGCGATCCCGTGTATGTCGATCCCCAGCAGACTCCATTGATGCACGGTCCTGTCATGGGAGAACCCGCCGGGAGCGGACATGTCGGACGGGAGACTCAGCCATCCGGATGGCACCAGACGCTCCAGAACTTTGATCCCACGATCGAGAACAGCCAGATCATCAAGATCCCGGTACGACTGGCCCCCGGGGAGACCTTAGATCTGACCGAAGAAGACATCACTCTGTACGACGGAGACATCGTCTTCATCGATAACCGGGACACCGATGTCTACTTCATCGGAGGTCTGCTGGGCGGAGGGCAGTATTCGCTGCCTCGGGACCGGGATCTGCATGTCTTGGAAGCGGTGTCGCTCGCGCAGGGACAAAACAGCGCCCGGGCCGGAGTGACGGGGCTCCAGTCTTCGGGAGGGGTGTCTGCGCTCAACCGTGACGTAACCCCCGGTGCCAGCCGCCTGCTGATCCTCCGGCAGGTCGGCTGCAATCAGCGGGTGACCGTGGAAGTCGATCTCTATAAAGCCCTGCGTTACCCCCACGAGAACATCCTGGTCCAGCCCCGAGACATGCTGATCCTGCAATACACCCCCGTCGAAGCCGTCTTGGCGTTCACCCAGCGCAATCTCTTCGAAGGTGCCTTGCTGGGAATCGCTGCCGGACAGCTGACCGGTGGCAGCCAGTGACGCTGGGCCACAGGCGTTTGATCTCGGCCCCCGGCACTGCATGGAACCGCATCTCCCCGAAGCTCCGCTTCGCTGCGTACCAGTCGGATGATCGATGCGGATCGATCAAGCTCGGCGACCAACGCTCGCCGGACAATGACTTCGCTACTGCCAAACCCCAGCGAGCCGGGCGGCGTCAGCCCCCGAGCCCGACTGACGTACTCCGACCTCACAGCCGTCGGTGAGCGTCACCTCACTACCCCGGCACGAAACGCCATGACGGTTATTCACGGAGTGGCCCATTCACTGCTTTGAGTGTCTGGGTTTGTGGAACAACAAGTGGTCACCGAGGAGACGCTCGCCTTTCAAGCCCTCTTGCACCTTCGTCTCCCAGATGTCCAAAACAACATCTGGGCCACCGTTCGACAAGCAGGCCGCTTAAAGCTGGACTCCAACGGGGTTCGCCACTCCGTTTATGAACGCGGCAAGTATTTCTCCGTCGATGGCTTCGGATCGATGATCGCATCGGCCTCGGGGAGGCCGGTCGCTTGGCGTTTTTCGGCATCCCACACGATCGGCTTCTGTATCCGCAGGGCCAGGACGCCGAGCATGCCGACTTCGGTGATGCGGGCTCCGATCTCGAACGGCGAGTAGGTCTTCGCATCCCCGGCGCAGGCCAGCACCCACTCGAACATGTGCGAGTTGTTCACCTGGCTCCACTTCGGGCGCTGCCCTTGGGCGGTCCGCTTGGGGTCCCACTTGAGGACTTCGGTGTCGATGCGGGGTTGGGTCTTGGCAATCTGGGCCACCTCGGGTTGATTGGCCCCGGTGAACTCTTTGGCCCCCTTGAGTCGCACATTGCAGTCGGTATTCCACAGCCCCGCCGACAGCGTCCCTTCACTTCCCACGATCAGACAGCCCGTCGTTCCCACCGGGCCCTGGGTCACACTGTCAGGCGGCAGGTTCTTGTCGCCGGAGTAGAAGAAGAGTTTGACCGGTCCGCGATCTCCCTTGGCCGCGAAGTCGAACGTCACTGTGCAATGGGTCGGGTACGACTCGTGACCCAGGTCGCTGCCCGTCGCTTCGATGCGTGTCGGAGCATCGAGGTCCAGAGCCCGGTAGGCCAGCTGGAATCCGTGACAACAGAAGTCAGCAATCGAACCGCCACCGAAGTCGTACCAGCCGCGCCACTTGCCGGGATGATAGATGTCGTTGTTGTAGGGCCGGGCCGGAGCCTGACCGAGCCAGAAATTCCAGTCGAGTCCCTCGGGGATCGGGTCGGCCTGGGCCGGACGATCGACGCCGTTGGGCCAGCCGTGAGCGGGGTGCCAGACGTGGACCTCGGTGATCGGACCGAGCAGGCCGGAGCGGATCACCTCGAAGCTGCGACGAAATCCCTCCGTTGAGCAGCCTTGGTTGCCGGTCTGGGTGGCCTGCTTCGGGTGGTCCAGCGCCAGCTTCTCTAAGGCCCGACACTCGGCCACGGAATGGGTCAGTGGCTTCTCGCAATAGACATGCTTGCCCGCTTGCAGAGCCGCCTGGCAGATCGGCACATGCCAGTGATCCGGCGTGGCGATGATCACCGCGTCGACGCCCTTTTCCTTCTCCAGCAGCTCGCGATAGTCGTGATAGGTCCGAGCCTCGCTCAGCCCGTTGATTTTGAGGGCACTGTCCCGCTGTCGCTGGTCGACATCGCAAATGGCCACGATCTGCTGATCGAGTTTGGAGAGTTCCGGGATCAGATAACCCCGCATCTGGCCCCCCATGCCGATGCACGCGAATGACAACTTCTCGTTCGGTGACTGGCCGAACAAGATCCCCGAGGGCAGGATCGTCGGCAAGCCAATCCCGATCGCAGCTGCCGATTGAACGAATTGCCGACGGGAAATTTTGAGAGGCATGATGCAGTCGACTTCTGGGCGAGGTGTGGGACTGGTTCCCTCGGAGTGTGTGCTCGGCATGACAGAAGATCAAGGCAGGCTAGTCGGTCTCAAGTGATTCCGGTTGCCACGTGGATGCCAGCACAACCTCGTCAAACCAGCACCGCACTACACATGGCTCACCCGAGCGTGTAGATTCTGGCAAGACGATGGGGCCTTGAGTCGCACACGCCATGAGACTGAGAAATCGACATGCCACCCGATTCGAGATCCAAGGTGCCGCAATTCATGTACTCCGACGTTGAGCAACGTGGGGGGCCGATCAGCAGCCAGCAACTCAAGGACTTGGCTGCCAGCGGCAAACTCGCTCCGACGGCGATCATCTGGCAAGTGGGAAGTGAGAAAAGTATTCCGGCGGGTCAGATCAAAGGATTGTTCGACCGCCCCCGATCCGGAGCCCAGGCGGCGAAAGCCTCTCATGAACATCGTGCGGAGAGACCCGCCCCGGCACCTCGTGACGTATTCATCTCTTACTCTTCTCGCGATAAGGTCATCGCGGATGCCATTTGTGCGAAATTGGAAGCGGAGAAGGTGCGGTGCTGGATCGCGCCGCGCGATATTTTACCGGGCATCGAGTACGGCGAGGCGCTCATCAATGGCATCAACGTCAGTCGCTCGATGGTGGTCGTGTTGTCGTCCGCTTCGAATGATTCCCCGCATGTGTTGCGCGAGGTCGAGCGTGCGGTCAGCAAGGGCATTCCCATCATTCCGTTTCGCATCGAAGCTGTCGTGCCCTCCAAGTCCATGGAGTTTTTCCTGAGTGCCCCGCATTGGCTGGACGCGCTGACCAAGCCGGTGGAGGCTCACATACACAGGCTCGCCACTGTCGTGCGAGCCGTGCTGGAACCCGGCCAGTCCTGGGAATCGCCACGCAGCGGTTCAGTGACAGCCCCCCCCGTCAGCCGTCTGCAATCCATTCAGACCATCGCTGGCAAGTGCTTTTCGGCGGTCTGTCAACAACTCGCGAGAGTGCCGCGTCGAATCCTTCAGCGCTGCGTTGGGATTGGCGTCCCAGTGTTCATCGCCCTGATGGCGATGGTCGTCCTATGGCCCAATCCACTGGAGTCCGAGTACGCCGAGTATCGAAACAACGTCCGGACCGGACGCGGGTCGGTCGTGTTTCTTCAACGTTCGGTCTCCGTGAGATACCCGGAGTGGAAGGAGCAAGCCGAGGCGGGGGATGCCATTGCCGAATTGTTCATTGGTCGCTGCTACCAGGAAGGCGTCGCCGTGAAAAAGGATGAGGCGGAGGCTCTCGTCTGGCTCCAGAAGTCCGCAGCCCAGGGGAACGATTTTGCGATGCACACGCTGGGCCTGGCCTCTGAATTGGGGCAGGGAGTGGATATCGATCGATCGGAAGCGTTGAGGTGGTACACCAAAGCTGCGGATCGAGGCAATTCCGTCTCGATGCGGGCCATTGGGGGGCTCTACGAGACGGGCATGACTCACCAGCCCGAACCCGAGTTGGCGCTCCAGTGGTATCGGCGAGCGGCGGACGCAGGCGATCCGGTGGCGTGTCGATTGGTGGGAAACTGCTACCTGAATGGGACGGGAGTCCCCAAAGATGTCCCCGCCAGTGAGTCGTGGTATCAGAAAGCCGCCGCTGCGGGTGATACATTCACGGTTGGGAAATTACTTGGCAATCGGCTGGCACCTCACTTTGCCGCCTATCTCGCCGCTGATGCGAGCGAAGCTACGAAAGCGTCCTCATTGACCCAGCTCAAGGAATTGCAGAAGGAATTCGAGGGGATGGATTACTCATGTGTGTCCCCGGTATATACCGCCACCGATGTCAACTCCGCGACGACCGGTCTGCAAGACCTGAATCCGGACGACCCATTGCGAGTCCTGTCGGACGAAATGACACAGAGGTATATCACGCTCTACTCTGCCGCTTCACGTTCAGAACGGACTTCCAGTGTTTCTGGATTCTCACTGGCAACCGAGCCATTGGTCGGACGTTGGATGACCGATCGACGCTATGAGCAAGTGGTCGACTTCTGGCAGAAGTGCTACAAGGATGTTCACGTCGCAGATTTGAAAACCAGCGGGGAGTTCAACGCTCTGATTCGCCAACTGAATTGGGCGATCTCCTCGCTGATCCGCTCCGGCCAGCGCAAAGAGGCCAGCGAAGTCTTGCAACAGACGTTGGACCTGTGCGATTGGTCGCTTCAGGAACGACCGTGGGATTGGTATCTGAAGGACGCCTATGGTGGCCTCTGCTTTGATGCGGCCTCCACCTGGAATGAAGTGGGGGAGTCCGTCGAAGTGCAGCCACTCCTGAGGCGAGGCTGGACTGTACGGCTCCGACAGCACGGCAAGGATTTGTCGCTCCTCGACCGCTATGCGGAGCTGCCACTCAAGGGCAAAGTGCCCTCGGGGGCCACTGAGGCAGACCGAGCCTACTTCGAGCGTTTTGCAGCCGATGCCTTGGAGAAAAAGAAGGAGACCGGCATGAAGCGATTCACGATTCCGTGTGACTTTTCCGGCAAGAAGTATCCGTTTCACGTCTACGTCATTTCCGGCCCGCGAGGTTACGCCGAATTGCAGGATCAGTTCCGCTGGCTGAACGAGATCCGGGGAGGAGTCGTTCCCGCCGATGTTCGCGACAGCTTCTCGCGACTCAATGGCATTGCCGCTGAGAATAACGTGGATTTCATGGAGTTGTGTGTGTATGCCCTGGGGACTGCTGCAACGGAGAAGAAGGGCCAGGTGGAAGGAGTGGGTTCAACCGAGTGAGCGGCATGTCCTCATGACTGGCAGGAGTGCCCGGGTGCATTCGCCCATTGGCGGTCTCCCGCTCTCTCTGCCCCCTCTCCCCCGCAATGTGTCCACCAAAAGATTGACATCGCTCGCGGGGGAGAGGGAGCCGGAGGGGACCGCCAATAAGCGAATGCACCAGGATTGCCCATCCTACGGGTGCCCGTGTCCCTGGCACGGTTCAGTGATACACTGCCTCGCCACTGGCCCACCCCCTTTTCGCCTCGTTGCTCATGTCCGTCCGCGTCACTAACCTGCGTCTCTCCGTGGAAGAGTCGGAACTGACTCTGCCGACGGTGATCGCGCGGCGGCTCAAATTGCCCGTGGAAGCGCTGCAGCGGTTGCAGATCCTGCGGAAGAGTCTCGATGCTCGCAAGCGGACCGAGTTGCTGTTCGTCTACTCGGTGATGGTCGAGTTGCAGGACGAAGAGGCAACCGTCAAACGCTGGAAGAACGACCACGATGTGCAGGTCTTCCAGCCCGAGCTGTTCGACGACCCTTCGCCCGGTTCGCTGCCACTGGAGCAGCGACCCGTCGTCGTCGGCACCGGTCCGGCGGGTCTGCTCGCGGGGTACTACTTGGCCTTGAAGGGATACCGTCCGCTGCTCATCGAGCGCGGGGCTGCCGTCAAGGAGCGGGTGCCGGCGATTCGCACGTTCGACTCCGGTGGCGTTCACGATGTCGAGAACAACTACCTCTTCGGCGAGGGCGGGGCAGGCTGCTTCTCCGATGGCAAGCTGACCTGCCGCATGTCGGGGGCCGACTTCGAGTGGGTGCTGCGGTCGTTCGTCACCTGCGGCGGGCGCGAGTCGCTCGTCTATGAATACAAGCCGCACTTGGGCAGCAATAAGCTCCCGCTGATCTGCCGCAACTACCGCCGCGAGATCGAGCGGCTCGGTGGCGAGTACAAGTTCCACTGCCGCATGGAGGGGCTGGATGTCGTCGACGGCCAGCTGCGCGGGATCGAGACCTCCAGCGGGTACATCGCGACACGGCATGTGCTGCTCGGCATCGGACACAGTGCCCGCGACTCGTACACGATGCTGCACGAGTTGGGCTTGCCGCTGAAACAGAAGGCGTTCCAACTCGGCCTCCGCATCGAACAGCCGCAAGAGCAAGTCAACCGCTGGAAGTACGGTCGCGATTCGTACCTCGACATCCTCGGAGCGGCGGATTATAGCTTGGTCGCCAACGGCGAGCGGGACTTGTACTCGTTCTGTATGTGTGCCGGCGGGATCGTGATCCCCAGCATCTCCGAGCCGAACATGTTCTGCTCGAACGGCATGAGCAACTCACGGCACGACACGCCATTCGCCAACAGCGGACTGATGGTCACCCTCAACCCCGAAGAGTTCGGCAGCTCCCACCCTCTGGCCGGTGTCGAAGTCCAGCGACGCTATGAGGCCGCCGCGTTCGAGTTGGCCGGGCGCGACTACCAGGCCCCGATCATGTGGGCCAAGGACTTCGTGGCCGAGAAGTCGACCCGTATCGGAGAGAAGCTGCCGAGTTCGTATGAGCGCGGGACCGTCTCAGCTGACCTGCGGCACGTTCTCCCCCCCGTGATTGCGCGGGCGATCCGCGATGGTCTCCCCGCGATGGACCGCCGCTGGCGAGGCGAGTTTCTCAAGAACGCCACCGTCGTCGGCCCCGAGATGCGCGGCAGCTCCCCCGTGCGGATCGACCGCGACCTCATCACCCGCGAGACCCCGGGGTTTGCGGGCCTGTACCCCGTTGGTGAAGGAGCCGGGTACGCGGGCGGGATTGTGAGTGCGGCGGTCGATGGATTGCGGTCGGCACGGGAGATCGTCCGGCGGTTTGCGCCGCTGGTGGCTGGCTCCACTCAGTAGCCCGACGCGTCAGCGAGGGCCGAGCGAAGCGAGGAGGCTTTGGGATTTATGCCGACGTTGTCTCTCCTCTCTCTGCCCCCTCTCCCCCACGAGCGACTCGACTTTCTGCGACAACTCCACTGTGGGGGAGAGGGCCGGGGTGAGGGGGCCTGGTTTGCGTCCAGAGCCTCGTACTCCTTTGTGACCCAGACGCCTGAAGCGGCGTCTGGGTCACAATGGATGCCGATAAACTGCCGCAAATCCCCTCCGCATTGACAAGTCCATGCTCTACCCTGAAAGTGCAGTAATGTTCTACCGCATTTCAGCGCTAGAGCACCTACTCTGTCTCAGGGGGTGTCCATTGGCAACAAAAGTGTTCATAAGCTGGTCTGGCGATCTCAGCAAGCAGCTCGCGGAATCACTTCGTCAATGGTTGCCAGGTGTCTTGCAGTTTGTGAAGCCCTACTTCACACCGGAGGACATTGAGAAGGGCACTCGCTGGGGTTCTGATATCGTCAAGGAACTGGAAACCTCTGAAATTGGCATACTCTGCCTCACAAGTACTAACACAGAGAGCCCATGGATTCTCTTTGAAGCAGGAGCACTGTCGAAGAGTCTTGAGAAATCGCGTGTTTGCACGGTCCTGTTTGGACTTGAAACCACAGATCTGAAAGGACCGTTGACAATCTTCCAGCACACGCGGTTTCAGAAAGAGGATTTTCGTAAGCTCGTGAAGGCTATCAACGCAACAGGTGGAGACGCAAAACTTGAAGATACCGTCTTTGACGGCGTCTTTGAAATGTGGTGGCCGAAGCTTGCAGAAAAGATCGATGGTATTCTCGGTAGTCACAAGACTGGTGCCGCCGCGTCCAATAGATCGGAACGGGATATCCTCGAAGAGATATTGGAACTTACTCGTATTAACGCGAAATATAAGCGGTCACCACGCGAAATTCCTCCAGAGATAGTCATCGAACTTGTTGAAGGAATTGATCGGATGATGATGATGGAGGGGCCGCGTTTTCGTGACCCTGGATTGGTGTTTATGATCGAACGTCCGCTGATGATGCTTGCTGATTTTTCTGGTCATCCTGAACTTCGAGAACTTGTATTTCGAATGCGCCACAGGAATGAGATGATGTTGGAAAAGCCCGAAAAACCATTAGTCAGAAAAGTCGGGCCGGGGTAGCCACACTCTGCTTTGAGAGAGTGGGTCGCAGAGCGACAAGGGGACTGATCGGTGAATTTCGTCCCAGTGAAGCCACTAGGCTGAGGTGCGTGTCGATTGTCCCTCGCGGCCCCCTCACCCCGGCCCTCTCCCCCGCAGTGACGCGGGTTCGCGGGGTCAAGTCGCTAGCGGGGGAGAGGGAGCAAGAAGTGTTGGCATCGGCGAAGCCCCCCCCCAGCGGGGTCCGATCTCTGCCCCCTCTCCCCCACTGGCGACTCGACTTTCTGCGACAACTCCACTGTGGGGAGAAGGCTGGGGTGAGGGGGAATTATGGCGGACGACTCGCAGCGCAAGAGTTCCAGGGACTTCGCCAGACAACTCCGGCAGGCTGCGCCTCATCCGGAAAAGAGACTCTGGTTTGCACTGCGGAACCGGCGTTTAGCCGGTCTCAAGTTTCGCCGCCAATACACGATCGATCGCTTCGTCGTGGACTTTGCCTGCGTGGAGCAGCAACTGATTGTAGAGGTCGATGGAGACAGCCACGCGGATCGGGGAGCTTACGATCAACGACGCGAGGCGGACCTCCGAACATTGGGCTGGAACGTCGTGCGGGCCTCAAACGATGATGTACTCCAGAATCTTGAAGGCGTGCTGGTCATGATCGTGACAGCTGCCGGTCTGGATGCCCGCACTTGGCTGAGTGGCGGTTACGGACAGTTGCCCGAGGGATAGGGATGACGCTCGATATGGCCCCCTCACCCCAGCCCTCTCCCCCGCAGAGGAGTCTTCTCAGAAGGTCGAGTCGCCGGCGGAGAGGGGGCAAGAGCGCGGGACCGGTGAGGGGGCGTTCTGCTCACTCATCACTGGGCAATCCGGCTTCGCTGTGGTACATCTGTGACGAGCGCAGGGGGCCAATGTGGCACTCCTGCGGCCTGTCATGCCTCACTCTCAGAGAACTCCCCCATGCGCAAGTGGTCGCTCGTCTGTTTCCTGGTCCTCGGTCTGCTGGCCACGGGGCGCATCGTGTTTGGCCCGTCGGCGGAGGTGGCGAAGTCGGCCTTGGCTCAGGAGGCTGGCCCCGAGGACAAGGCCGTGGAGCCCGACATGCACGAGTTCATGGAGTATGTCTGCGAGCCGCCCTACAAGCGGCTCAAGGCCGCACTCGCCACAGCCCCGGCAGACAACGCCGCGTGGAAGGGGATCAAGTCTGACGCGCTGATTCTGGCCGAGGCGGGCAACCTGCTGCTGCGTCGACCGCCGGAGAAGGACGCTGCGGCCTGGGTCGCGCACTCGAAGAAGGTCCGCGACACCGGGGCCTTGCTGTACGCATCTGCGAAGAAGAAGGACGCTGCCGAGACTCGTAAACAATGGGAGGGGCTGCTGGAAAACTGCAACGCCTGCCACACGCAGTTCGCGGACGGGGAGCACATGCTCAAGCCGTAGTGCCAGTTGGCTTTCATCCCGCCAACCGACAGCGAGCGGGCGGGCGTCAGCCCCCCGTGCCAGTGCGACGTGGACCGCCAACACGGGTACGGGTGCGTATCACGCGATTCGCTGAGGTCGCGGGCCACCAGCAAAGGTGGAGCGTAGACTGCCTGATCTGTGAAAATCTGTGCGATCTGTGTACCCCACCTCCTCTCCGAAAGAGTGAGTGGTACACAGATTTCACAGATCAACACAGATTCTGAGAGATCACTTCCCAAATGTGGACGCCCTGGAAAGGCCGTCCTACGAAGACGCAAGGCTCAACCTCCCATGCCCTGGCACCAAACACGCATCACCCTCGGCCCGTTTCGGCGGGGGTTTCATCTCGTCACGCGGCAGATCGTTGAGGCGCTGCCGGAGTTGGCGGGATATCGGGTCGGGTGGTTGCAGGTGTTCATCCAGCACACCTCAGCCTCGGTGACGATCAACGAGAACGCCGATGCCGAGGTGCGGACCGACCTCGAAGCGGTGTTCAATCAGTTGGCCCCGGAGACGTTTCCGTATGAGCACACGTATGAGGGGGCCGATGACATGCCCGCCCATGTGAAGGCCGCGCTGCTTGGCAGCAGCGTGATGGTGCCCATTAGTGACGGCCAATTGGCCCTGGGAACCTGGCAGGGAATCTACTTGTGCGAGCATCGCGACCGGGCGGGGGCGAGGAGCCTAATGCTGACGGTACAGGGGGAGTTGATGGTTGATGGTTGATGGTTGATCGAAGGAAAAGAGAGACGGTGGGGTGAGCGGTTGCGTTACAATGGAGACGAGAGGTGAGTGACTCGCCGTCTCCCTTCACTCCCTTGCCTGACAGGAGCTTCCCATGTCTGTCACCCCCATCTCCCCTCGCCAACTTGCCGAGTTGTGTCGCCACGGCCAGTGCATCGAGTTGATCGATGTCCGCACGCCGGTGGAGTTCCGCGAGGTGCATCTCGACATCGCGAAGAACGTCCCGCTCGATCAACTCGACCCCGCCCAGGTGATGCAGGCCCGCACCTCAACGGAGCAGCCGCTGTACCTCATCTGCCGATCGGGGAGTCGCGGGCAGCAGGCGTGCGAGAAGTTCCTCAAGGCGGGCTTCACGAACATCATCAACGTCGAGGGCGGCACGCTGGCCTGTGTCGAGGCGGGAATACCGGTCGTGCGTGGGAAGCAGGCCATGTCCCTCGAACGCCAGGTCCGCATCGCCGCCGGGCTGCTGGGCCTGATTGGATTGGGACTGGGGACGTTTTCCCATGAGGGGTGGCTGGGCTTGGCGGGTATTGTCGGGGCGGGTCTGGTCTTCGCGGGGATTACCGACACCTGCGGCATGGGGATGATGCTGGCGCGGATGCCGTGGAACAAGTGTGAGGCGAAGAGTTGTCCGTCGTCCGTGGCCACTCGTCAGTAAGACGCGAAAGCCCAGGGGTGGCAACCCCTGGGCTTTTCACACGCTTACCGGCTCGCGTTCTTTAAGAAATAAAAGTGCCCGTCCTCTCCACCTGCGAGCAGGTCCGGCACGCCATCGCCATCCCAGTCGACCGTCGTCGGGCCGACATCGTGGGCTTCGATGTTGTCGGCAGCCAGCGGGCCTTTGTCTTCGAACAGCCACTGGCCATCACGCTGTTCCGTCTGCCGCAGCCAGTTCGCATTCTTCGAGTTCACCAGCAGGTCGAGCTTGCCGTCGCCGTCCCAGTCAACCACGCACAGCTTGCGGCGACCACTCCGGCCTCCCTGCCCGGCGTTGAGACGCATCGGCTCCCCCTTCGCATCGCAGAAGAGTCGCTCACCCGGCAGCAGTTGCAGCTGACCCTCGGTGGCCTTTTGACGACGGTAGAGGGCGAGGTATCCCTCGTGGTCCAGCATCACGAGGTCGACCAGACCGTCCCGAGTCCAGTCGACGGCGACCGGCGTCGTCCGCCACTGCGTGACCAGTTCTTTCCCCCGTGGCTCCCACCAGATGAAGGCGGGCTTGGCCGCGCGATCGGCCCACTCCACCCCGATCGAAGCTGCTGCGGCGAGCTGCGGGGCGGTGCGAGTTCCGATGTTGCGGAACCAGACGATCTGTCCCCAGATGGAGTTGGCGATGATGTCGGGGAGGCCGTCTCCATCCCAGTCGGCGACCGATTGCGTGGTGTAGCCCCACTTGGCTTCGAGCGGGCCTTGGATCGAACCGGAAGGGCCAGCCTGAAAGCGAATCGTCTCGACTGTCGTGTGGGCTTTAGCCCACACGTCCGGGGAATACAAGATCCCGCGTGGGCTAAAGTCCACGCGACTACTAGCCGCCTGCAACCTCACCGGCTCCGCAAACTTCGGCTCGACCACGCCCGGACCGCTCAGGTTCTCGATGAACCCGATGTACCCGGCTGTATTGCCGGAGAGGATGTCGAAGTCCCCATCGCTGTCCCAGTCGAATCCGGTGGGTGAGGCCAGCGCCCCGAACTTGACATCGGCGGCCTGTTGCCGGAAGTACCGTGGGGCCTCGAACACCGGGGTGCCGTTGACGATTCGGCCCGTGTGCTTCACGTAGGCCACGCGACCGTCCTCATCACCGACGATCAGGTCGATCTGCCCATCGCGGTTCCAGTCGACGGCGACCGGGTTGATCATCTGCAAGTCCAGCGCCAGCGGCTGGCCTGCGGTCGTCCGCAACTGGCGACCGGCGGCATACACCGGAACCGTTTTCGTGCCGGTGTTCTCGAAGTACGACAACCGGTCGAGGAACTCGCCGCAGACCAGATCGAGGTCGCCGTCCCCATCGAAGTCGGCCAGATTTGGCCCCGGCCAACCATAAGTCTGCACCGGTCGGCCTCCCGCGAGAAGCTGTTGCGGTTCGGCCCACTTCGGTTCATTGTTCGTGCCGAGATTCTGGAGTGTGTAGACCCAGCCATGCGGCTCGCCCCCCTGCCAGCGGCCTTGCGGGTCGTACTTGGTCCACCAGTCATTGGTGTTGAACCATCCGAAGTCGTCCCACGACTCATGCCCCACGAGCAGGTCGTGAACTCCATCTCCATTGAAGTCCGCCAGTCGCCATTGGTTCTGTCGCAAGTGTTGGATCGGGGCGACTTGGCTCAGCGGGTGAATCGGCTGGAGAGTGGTCCAGTCGCCGGTCGCCTGGTTCACGATCTCGTCATGTCCCACGAGCACACGCGGCCGGCCATCCACCCACGACAGCGTCATGTATTGTTTCCCCGGACCGAGTCGCTTCGGCGGCAGGAACACCGGAAACTCCTCCGTCGCGGGTCCGGGGTTCTCGAACAGATACACCCCGTTATACGGCTTGTCGGAACAGCTGATGACGAGGTCGAGATCGCCGTCACCGTCATGGTCCCACGGCATCGGGAAGGCATACAGGCCGACGCCGAGATCGACGACGAGCCCAGGGTGGTGATGGTCGACTCGTCGGAGTTTCACGTCGCCAGCGTGGGCGGTACTCGATTCGATCCACAGCGTGAGGAGGACAGTACACCAGATCGCCACCGAATTCCGCATCACACTCTCCCACTGACTTGTGATCTCTGATTCTCTGTGATCGACTCACACTTGGCATGCGTCACTGCGGCTACGGTTGATCCGTTCTTCGCTGCTTCTGATCTGTGTGACACAGTTCTCGTCCGCAGGAGAACACGCAGCCCCTCGATCGCGCAGCTGGCTGCGAGTGTGAGGCTCGTCATGTTCGCCCCGAAGGCGACCGTGTCGGGGTCGTCTGTCCCCAGCAGATCGGCCACCGCTTGTCGCGATTCGGCCAGGAGCTGGTCGTTCTCCTGGCTGGTCGTGAACACCGCACCACAGTTTGCATTCGCACGGAGTAGCGAGTCGCTGACGGCATTGACCATCGACACCGGCACCTGACTCCCGGCGGGGCCGTCGAAGAATGCAATCGGCCGCCCTCGCGTCTGCCACTGGAGGGCCGGGAATCGGGCGCGAATCGCAGGGAGATCGAGGGGCATGAGAACTTGTCAGAGGGTACGGGCCGAGAGACGAAATGACAGTACGTCACCCGTGAGAGGAATGCGAGTCAACGCCTGCGGATTGAGATGCGAGAGCGGCAGGCGTCAGCCTGTGCCCCAGCCCGCTGCGCCAGCAAGGGGCCCGACCGGATACCCTCCCGCTAGCTCTGCGGGCTGGTATTCTTCATCAGCTACCCCACACGAGCCCCCTCTTGACATCCAGAAGCACGCAGCGAGAATCAACGCCAGTCCAGAAGGCCGCGACCGGCGATGGCCCGATCGACGCCCTGTTCCGCTGCTTGGGGGACATCACAGCTGTGCAGGTGAAGCTCAAGGACTACACCGTCCGCAGCGTCTCCAGCGGCACAGAAGCCCTCGGCGAAGCGAACGTGGAAGTCGAACACAACGACCGGACCTACCACGGCAAGGGAGTGAGTACGGACATTATCGAGGCCAGCGCTCTCGCGTACCTCAACGCCCTGAACAAGGTGCTCTCCAACGCCGATGGGAAGGCGATTCATCCGCAGCACGGGGTGTGAGGTGGAGCCGTCAGCTATCAGCTATCAGCAGTCAGCCAGAGAGCTGGTTGAGTCCCGTGAGCCGCTTGGCCCGCCCGACGTGTACTCTCTGGGGCGACCGACACGACGCACGGAGCCATCTCTTCGCCGCGAAAGCGGTGACAGCAGGTAGCCGTGGGCGACAGCCCACGGACTCGGTTTCTTCTCGCTCGCAAGCCGCGATAGCGGCGACCGCACCCTCGCAATATCCCGGTCGCCGCTTTCGCGGCTGCATTGGCTGATGGGCTTCGATCCGTGGGCTGCCGCCCACGGCGATCCGCTGCCACCGCTTTCGCGGTGAAGATGTTTCTCGGCGAAGGTGGGCTGGGGACAGACGGCACATGAACCCACTCGACCGCGCTGGCCAGGAACCTGAATCTTCCCAATCTTTGGGAAGAGTGGGAATTATTTCGACGCATGACTTCTCTCATTCGTAGACCTCTTCAGAGTCACTGTTCTGCGGCTTGGAGCGATTCCCACTGCATATTGCCACCTCGTCGCCGACTGGGAGAAACCCATGCGTTCGTTGTCTACTGCGCTGCTGATTGTTTTGGTCACGGTTTGCGGATGTGGGCGGGCTGCCCAGGACGGGGAGGTGCCAGCCACTTCGGCTCCGGCGGCGTCCGCGTCTCCGAATGTGGTGAGGCCCTCTCGCGAGTATGACGCCAGCGCCAAATATGCCGAGGACGGCGCAGCCCCGGCAGCTGAGGCTTCCGCCGCTGCTCCCGGTGAGGCCCTACTACCCGAGTCGAACACGGAGGCGTACGACTCCATCGAAGAGTCGCGATTCCTCACCGTGCAGGAGAGTCCGTTCTCGACCTTCGGGATCGATGTCGACACGGCGTCTTACTCCAACGTCCGGCGGTTTCTGACCAGCGGATCGCTACCACCTTCCGGTGCGGTGCGGATCGAGGAGTTGATTAATTACTTCCCGTACAAGTACACGCCGCCCGATGGAGCGGAGCCGTTCGCGATGAACGCGGAAGTCGCAGCCTGCCCCTGGAGGCCGGAGCATCGGCTGGTCCGCGTGGGGCTGAAGGGCAAGGAGATTGCCTACGGCGAACGCCCGGCATGTCAGCTGGTGTTTCTGGTGGATGTCTCGGGCTCGATGGCGGGTGAGAACCGGTTGCCGCTGGTGATCCGGTCGCTGTCGGCGCTGGTGGCCTCGCTGGATGAGCAGGACCAGATTGCGATCGTGACCTACGCCGGGTCAAGTGGGGTCGCCTTGCCGCCAACCTCGGCGCGGCAGAAGCATACGCTGATTACCGCCATTGAATCGCTGCAGTCGGGAGGCTCGACGAATGGAGCCTCGGGCATCGTGACGGCCTATGAACTGGCCCGCCAGAACTTCATTAAGAACGGCGTCAACCGCGTGATCCTCTGCACCGACGGCGACTTTAACGTCGGTGTGACCGATGCCAGCAGCTTGGTCGAACTCATCCAAAAGGAGGCTCAGTCGGGAGTCTTCCTGAGCGTACTCGGGTTCGGGATGGGGAATTATCAAGACGCGCGCATGGAGCAACTGGCCGACAAGGGGAACGGGAACTACGCCTACATCGACAGCTACGCCGAGGCTCGCAAAGTCCTCGTCGAGCAGATGGCCGGGACGTTGGTGACGATTGCCAAAGATGTGAAGATCCAGGTCGAGTTCAACCCGGCTCAGGTCCAGGCGTACCGGCTGATCGGGTACGAGAACCGCGCCCTCGCGACCCAGGACTTTCGCAACGATAAGAAGGATGCGGGCGAAATCGGGGCGGGCCACACGGTGACGGCCCTGTACGAAGTCGTGCCGCAGGGTGTCGACTTCGTCACGCCCGACATCCCCGAATCCAAGTACCAGAAGCCATCGAAGCCGACCCACGAAGCCCAGGCCAATGAGTTGATGAACGTCCGAGTCCGCTACCTGCCCCCCGCCGGAGGAGACGCCACCGAACTCGAGTTCGCCATCCGCGATACCGACCAGCGATTCGAGAGAGCCTCCAAGGATTTTCAATTCGCCAGCGCCGTCGCCGCCTTCGGGATGCAGCTGCGAAACTCGAAACACAAGGGGGTTACGACGTGGGACGCCATTCAAGAATGGGCGATCCCGGCTGCGTCAACCGATGCCGAGGGATACCGCCAGGAGTTCCTGTCGCTGGTCGAGATGGCGAAACGACTGCAACCCACCCCCGTGGCGGCTCGACATGTGCGTTAGCCAGCAGCGCCAGCAAGGGGGCTTGAGTCATCCAGCTTCTCAGTGAATCGCGGCTCCCTTGCTGGCGATTTTTGAAGTGGCGCTATTGGACACGGAAGACGCGGATGACACGGAAAAGAGGAGTCTGTCGCCGAAACCGTGACATTACAGGCCTTGATCCTGCGACGCCGAGTCTCTCAGAGTTGCCACCTCGAACAGACCATTTTCCGTGGACTCCATGCGATCCGTGTCCCAATAGCGCAACTTCAAAACTGGCGCGGCGGGCTGAGGTGCGGCAACTCGCGGTCTCTCACTACTCCGTCAACAACTTCGACAGTTGCCCATGTAGCGCGGTGCCGTTGGTGGCCAGCAGATCGGGGGTTTCTAAGACGAAGGGACCGCCGCCGGTGGTGGTGATTTGTCCGCCCGCTTCGGTCACCAGCAAGACCCCGGCTGCCATGTCCCACGGCATGAGATTCGTCGACCAGAAGGCATCGATACGACCGCAGGTGACATAGCAGAGGTTGAGAGCTGCGGAGCCGGTACGCTGGACCGATTGGGCCTGCGTGATCACCTTCAGGAATCGGGCGATGGCCGGACTTTCCGACGTGGTCTTCACCGGCAGGCTGGCAATGCACATCGCTTCGGACAGCTGGTTGACCTCGGAACAGAGCAGCCGCTGCCCGTTGAGGAACGCTCCTGAACCCTTCATGGCCGTGAACATCTCGTCGCGTGTCGGGTCGTAGATGACGCCGACGATCAGTTCGCCGCGACACTCCAGCCCGATCGAGACGCAGTAGTACGGGAAGCCGTGGACGTAGTTGCCGGTGCCATCGAGCGGGTCGATCACCCAGCGGTACTCGCTGGTGCCGGTTTGGTGGTCGAGCCCCTCTTCGCCGAGGAACTTGTGGTCGGGGAAGCGGGTGTGGATGAAGTCGAAAATCGCCTCTTGCGAG
>JAYSUV010000622.1:0-1131 GCA_043718945.1 Planctomycetota bacterium | reverse complement strand
CATCGCGGACCGTGCGCCCCGACAACATCGACAAGGTACCGTCGCGTCTGCGAAAACTGAAGACCTCGTCGGTTCCTACCGTGCCGCTGTGGCTAATCCATGCCGATATATCGTCCAAAAATGTAGCCTCCTCTGGCGACCTGCGGCACAGCACCTTCGGCTTGACTACCACCTTCCCCTTTGAGGTCACCGTCCGAACCCAGCATTCCATTATCGGTAATCGTCCCTGCACCGAATCCTCGAGCTTGAGCGCACTCAGCCCACTTCCCAGAACATTCTTGTCTCCCTCCACGGTCTTCACGGTGAACGTGAAGTCGTCTACGCGAGCACAGTGGTCGACGTTATTCCGTTCGCTGTGGGTATACTCCCCCACCCGACCCGCAAACTCGAACCCGTACATGCACGCCACGTAGGCAGCCTTATTTCGCTTGGCTGCATCGCTCCAATCCCCCACTGCCCACAAGCGCGCCCTCATGTCGTCGAGTATTTCCTCGCACACCGGGAGCTTCACCGACTCTGACGGTCCGTTGTCTTTCTTCTTGCGCAGCTCATCCGGCTTCATGAGACATGACGACCGTGTCGTGGAGATAATCGCCGAGTCCAGGAACGTGGTTGAACACATCGCCCGAGCAAAGCGATGACGCACCGCCGCTGTGAAAGCGGTCGCTCCCTTCCCTCTCTTGCCGCCCTGATGTTCACTCAACATCATCAGGCCGACTAGTGCTGTCTTGTCGTTCTCCGCCATACTCGTCAGGTATGGATCCTCCCCACCCGTTTCGCTCCGCACAAACTCTACCCAAGCTCCCCACTTCCGGTTGTACACCATGGCTGTCTGTGGGAGTACCGACGTAGAAATGAACGCGGATAACTCCTCTCGACTGCGGCTTGACATGGCCCCCACGGTCGCTATCCCCCCTCCACCTTCCCCACCAACCGCTCCCCTAGCACCCACCAAGACGGCTCGAGGCTCGGTTCCCTCTGCGGTCAGCGGCTCCTCCCCCGCTTGAACATTGGCGGGTGCCCGTCCCTCCCTCGTCATAGTGCTCACCGGTACTCCGACAGCCACGACGGCTGCCGACACAGTGGGAATCACAGTCGCCGTCGAGTCCTCTTCCTCATTTATCGACGCTG
>JAYSUV010000621.1:0-1134 GCA_043718945.1 Planctomycetota bacterium | reverse complement strand
TTTTCCAGGCAGAGAGCAGTGGAATCATCAGGCGAGCCGGGGCTCCGTGGTCGGGGTCGAGTGGCTCTCCATCGTGAGTGTCAGCGATCGCCGTAACTGGAGCCAGGAAATCGGAGAGGGGCAGATTCGTCGTCCGGCCCCAGTCGTAGCCGGTCGCCACGACGAACTTGGCTGTGGGGAGGATGCCGACGCGGCGGGCGATCTCGTGAACGGAGTCGCCCTCCCAGACATTCCCCAGACGGGACCAGCGGGTGACACAGTGGAAGTCGGCGAACACCTGCACGCGCAGGAGGGCCTGGTACTCGCTCCAATTCAGCGACAACGGACGCTCGACCAGGCCCCCCCTGCAGCTTCCTCGCCGACAGATCGACATCCGGCTCGTCGCCGTAATGGGCGAGCGGCCATTTGCGGGTCTGCAACTGACCGGGCGGGATTCTCTGGGTCCGGTGCGTATCGGAACTGAAGATGGCACCGGGCGAGGCGTCGCTCGGATTCAGGGTCGGGCCGGACTGGTACTTCGGATCGGGAGTGGAGAACAGGGGAGGGACTTTCCGTGTGGAGTGAGCCGGAAATCGTACCGAGGTCGATGGAGCAAGTAGAAGTCGAAACGGGGCTCGTATACTTGACTTTGCGCATTGTGGCCTTTAATCTAACCACCAGTTGCGATGAGGATTGTGACTCCGCAGGCGGCTTCTCTCCAGAAGCTGGTCCCGCAAGTGGTGTTCTTTCCCATGGGGATGCCGCTGGAGTTTTGATCGCGTGTCCTGTGTGGGTGGCCCTTGTGGCATGTCCATGCGGGTTCAGGAGTTCCGGCACATGCTTGGTGCATAGAGGTTGCTTATGTCAGCAATGGCGTAAACAGGCCGATTGTCACTTTCCGGGCGGGACCAGACCGCCAGGAACAGTGCGCCGGAAGCGTTGAAGGTGACTTCAACGCATCGCAAAGTGGGACTTCGTGCCCGCTTTTTTTATTCCCAGAAGCGGGCTCGAGGGATGGGTGCAGACAACTTGAGGGATGAACTCCGATCAGCAGCGGCTGCCATGATCGGTCCAGAAGAGTGGTGGAGTCCATGAACGGACCTGAAGTTCTCCGAATCGTCGATGCCATTCATCGCGATAAGAAGATCGACGAAG
>JAYSUV010000063.1:0-2293 GCA_043718945.1 Planctomycetota bacterium | reverse complement strand
CCCCTTCTTCCGCCGCACAAGCTCCAGTTGCAACTCCGCGACCTGGGACTTCAACTCGGTGTTCTCGGTCCGGAGTGCCACGTTCTCAGCGCGGAGCGTCAGCACCTCGGATCGCAACTCCGCGACCTCCTTGAGCAGCGTCTCCACCTGTCGCCGAAGCTCTTCCATGATGCCACGAAATCTGACCGATTCCAGTGTCTGTGGAAAGAGGGGTTAACAGTTACGGAACGACAGCACCCTGCTCGAAATCCTCACGGGGGCCACGACTTAGTGACCGCTGGCCCTGCCTCCTGACCCTGCACCACACCAAGTACACCCTACAAGGTTAATACCTTGCCAATGCCCACCCCAAAAATAGTCGGATGAACCGGAAATGCCTCATTTCTCCCCGCGTGAAGAGTAACAGTTACGCCAGAAATATCCCCGTGAAGGCGGGCCGCAACTCCTGCGGATCCACTTGGTCTAAAATTGTCCGCAGCTGCGTGTCGCTGGGAATGTCCCTCATCCCAAACAGAGCCCGCAGATTGAACGTGTTGTGCTTCCACTTGATCTCAAAAGCGAGCAGCGAGGCCGACTTGAGCACAAAGATCGCGAACCCCGCCAGCAACACATCTCCCAAAGCGATTAGTGGCTCCTTCTGCTCCTCCCGAAAGACGTCCCGCACCAACCGCACCAGCCCATCATTGGATAAGTGCTTCCGTTCGTCGGGAAAATCTATGGCGAATCCCTTCGCGGTTATTAATCTGGGGCATATCGAGAAGCATTCTCCTCTCACCCTCCACGAACCAACAACCGCAAAACCCCAGCCAAAACCTCATTCCGGGAATTGCTGATAGGAAACGTGCTCCACGAAGAGGCTAACGCACCGTTCGCACGTATGGTCGCAGCTCTCGTTTCGACTCCAGGCCGGTCGGCTGTAGCGAACTTGTTGAAGGTTTCACGCGGACGTCACGAGCGATTTGAGACTCAGCAGGGACTGCCTTCGATTGGCGAGTCACGGGGGTCGCGCCATCGACTTCTCCCGACATCTCACCTTCGACAAATTGCAGGAACTTGCGGCTCGGCTTGTGGATGAGGATCACCTTGTCACCGGCGTGACCGCCTGAGCGACTGCGGATCACCACCACCACCTCCGCATCACCGGCGGCAAACTCCTCAGCTGAGGGCCCGGGGCTCTCCAGAACTTCCGCTTGCTGGGTCGGTGGAACCGGCAGGGTTTTCGCGAACAAGCCCTCTCCATTCGGTTGGGTGGGAGCGGGCCATGCGGGGGCTGCATTCTCCGTCTCTGCATCCGCCAGGGCGGACTCTTCCAGGGACGTGGGCACCAAGTGGGCCATCTCGTATTTTTTCAACAGTGCGTGGATCGGCTTGATGCCGCAGTAGACGCCACTTTGGCCAGTCTCAGTCGCCGCGAAGCAGACACCGACCAGCGTGCCCGATTCGTCAAACAACCCGCCCCCGGACCGCCCCTGCACGGGCGTGACACTGCAGACCAGCGTGTCCGGGCCGTCATAGCGATTCACCTCCAGTACTCGCATCTGTTCGCGAGATGGGACTTCCCCCCCGCCACAGCCGATGCTAACGACTTTCATTCCCACGGGAGGAGTGGCCACCAGTGAGGCGATCGGAGAGACCGGGAACACGTCATCGGTGGGGATGGTGATGAGTCCAATGTCCGCATCCGAGTCCGACCCGACGAGCGTTCCGACGTATGTGACAGGCTGTCCATCGCGGAAGATGTCAGCCTCGACTTTGGTGTCCTCGGTCGCGCCGCGGCTGATGTGGCTGCACGTCAGGATGGTGGTGAGTCCGGGCTGGCTCTCGACAATGGTGCCCGAGCCGCGAACCATCTTATTGCCGGTCATGATTCGCAAACGGACACTGGAGTCCATGGGGGTATCTTGTGCCGCTCCGGCGACATCGAGTCCGGGCATGGGGAGCGGATTGTTGCCGCGCACTGCGGAGGGAGCTGGCGGCTTGGATTTCTTAGGAAATGGCCAGATTCGCGAGGGGCTCTCCTCACGCTCGGCCACAGCGTTATCCTGTGGCGAGGTTTTTCGATGAGGCTCCGAAGGGACCGTCACTTGTGGGCGCGGCAGAGGGGCTGAATCGCCGAGTTCAACTGCCAGGCGGTCATTCGGGTTGCTGCGTGGTTGGGTGGGCACCTTGGCCAGCATCTGGCGAATGAGTTCTTCGGGTTGAGCCCCGCTCATTCGATCCACTTCCTGATTATCAATGATGAGGATAAATGTGGGGATTGAGTTGACTTGGTATTGATCGGCGAGTGCCCGTT
>JAYSUV010000620.1:0-1134 GCA_043718945.1 Planctomycetota bacterium | reverse complement strand
CCAAACAATTCTTCATGAACATGAACTCGAACTGGGGACCGACCGACTGGGGTTCGTTGGTCCTGGGAGGTCGATCCGACAACGGCACTTCCTCCGGCATGAGCGAACAGTACGAGTTCGAGGTCCAACCCAGCGAGTTCACGCAACTACGGCAAGGCGGTCCACCTGACTGGCTCGTGGATGCGATCGTAGTCCGTGGCGGAATGCCGTTCGCAGCCACCGGTCGACCGTGGATGCCCATCACGATTCGCCAGCAATTCTGAAAGTAGGTTGGGCAATCCTGCCCGACCAAGCGAGGCACCGACCACAAGCCAGAGGACAGCTCCCATCGGACCCGAGCGTGAGCGATCCTACCATTCGGGAGTTCACTCTTCGCACTGCAACGGGCAGGATTGCCCATCGTACTTTGGAGAGGCACTCCGTTGTCACCGAACTCGGAGAGTCCGACGACGTTCGAGTAGGACGGGCTTTCCAGCCCGACCCGCCGAAGGGACCAATGTCCGAATCATCCACAACGTGCAGCCAATATTAACCCGCGCTCGGGACGGGCTGGAAAGCCCGTCCTACTTTGAAGGCTCCCGCATGAACCAACAGCAACAGCAACCCGTTGATCCAGTCGAAGACACGAAGGAGATGCTCAATTGGTTGATGCTGCTGGTGATGTCCTACTCGACCGCGATGGAAGTCTTCCTCCACCGCAACATGGGCCATCGTTATCTCGGGTTCCAAGCGGTCGCGGTGCTGCTGCTCGTTCCGCTGCACACGCTCTTCATGGAAACCCGCGATCCGTCACTCACAGCTTGGTTCCTGCTGTTCTTCGTGCTGTTCTGTTTTGCTCAGCGCTGCAACGTGTGGAGCCGTCGCTCGCGTGGGGAGTACGAGCACTCGCAATACAACGGCTACCCGTGGCTGCGCGGCGAGCGGTCCAACGTCAGCGAGATCACCTTCAAGACCTGGGTCGAGCCGGTCATCGTAGTCGGTGGCGGGCTGCTGCTCTGCGGATTGGATCGAGCGTTCGGCTCGTTCATCGTCACCTGCGGAGCCTCGATGTGCATCAAAGGTCTCGTCAGCCTTCGCAACGATTCATTGAGTTGCAGACGCTGCAAACAAAACCAGCGGAGACGAAGCCGACTT
>JAYSUV010000619.1:0-1136 GCA_043718945.1 Planctomycetota bacterium | reverse complement strand
CGGTCCACGGGTAAAGGACTCCCGCAGCCAATGGGACTCCCAGTAAGTTGTATCCAAACGCAAAGCCCAGGTTTTGGCGAATCGTCCGTAGCGTCGCCCGCGAGAGATCGACCGCTCGCACCACCCCCAGCAAATCGCCATGCATGATGGTCACATCGGCTGCGGAGATGGCGATGTCGGTCCCGCTGCCGAGGGCGAACCCGATGTCGGCCTGGGCCAGAGCAGGGGCGTCGTTGATGCCGTCGCCCACCATGCCCACGAGAGCCCCGGCACGCTGCGCATCGCGCAGGTGATCGAGTTTCTGCTCGGGGCGGAGTCGCGCCTCGACCTGCTCGATGCCGACCTGCTCGGCCACGGCGCGGGCCACATCGGCCCGATCTCCCGTGAGCAGAACCGTCTTCAAGCCTCGTTGATGCAGTGCCTGAATTGCGCTGCGAGCCGATGGGCGGATCGTATCGATGAAATCGAAGCGGGCCTGTGCGACTCCGTCGACAAGCAGTGCGGTACGGGTCACCGGCGGCGATTGGGAGGCATTCGCCAATTGGGGGTACTCCGTCGTCTCTGCTCCCTCTCCCCCACAATCGGTCATGCTCTCGGGGAGGACCCCACTGTGGGGGAGAGGGCCGGGGTGAGGGGGCGAGAGCGGGCTGTGTGGCCCCCTCACCCCCACCCTCTGCCCCGCAACAAGTTCTCCTGCGGCATGGCTGTCACTCGCGGGGGAGAGGGAGCCGGATGCCGCCAATTGGCGAATGCTCTCGGGCGATTGTTTCGTCGAGCCTCCAGCCGATTCCTCGCGTGCGAGTTCGACCTTGCGGCTTCCAATGAGTGCCGAAAGCCCGCGCCCCGGAATGCTGCGAAAGTCCTCCAGCGGCAATGGTTGGGGCACGGTCTTCTGCCGGGCAGCGAACTCGGTAATGGCCCGCGACAACGGATGCTCGGAGAGGCGAGCTAAAGCCGCAGCGACTCCGAGAGCTTCTCTCTGTGTCAGAGCCCCATCGACCGACATCGCCGACACACGCGGCTGGCCTTGAGTCAGCGTCCCCGTCTTATCGAACGCAATCACGGTCAGCTTCCCGAGCGTCTCCAGAGCCGCTCCATCACGAATCAGCAGTCCGTTCTTCGCCGCCTGCCCCATC
>JAYSUV010000618.1:0-8913 GCA_043718945.1 Planctomycetota bacterium | reverse complement strand
AGTTCGACCACTTCGAACTCCGCGTCCGTCCGTTTGGCCCGAAGGTGAAGTTCGAGAATGTCTCGCTCCAGCCGGGGAAGAAGACCGAGCCGAAGGTTTCGGTTGAGGCGTTGGCTCTGCCTCTGCCAAAGCCAGTCGTCGCCACGCTGCCCGGTGGGCTGGAGCTGGAACTGCTCGGGGTAACGCCATTTCGCGGAGCCGGTCAAGACGGTTGGACTCCGCAGGGAGTGCGGTTTGAGGTCGCCTCGGAATGGGCCCCGAATCTGAAGGCCGAACCGCTGCCGCCGGGTGAGGTGGGTGACGCAGCCAATGAGGCATACCGCGACTTCATCGTCCGGGCGCGGGGGTTCACTCCCGAGCAATTGGCCCTGCTGCCGTTCTCGCAAAAAGTCGAAGCGGGTGACAGCACCATCGGGCGGATGCAGGTCTTGACTTACAACCAGCAGGTCCAGCGGCTGCGGATTGGGATACCCGGCGAGTGGGGACCGTATCGGGTGTTGAGGATCGACCCGAATGTGGTTCCCAAGGCCCTGGTTGTCAAAATGCTCGCTGAGGTCCATGAGCCATTTCGTAAGCTCTATGACTCGATCCAACTCCGGCTGGAGGCTTCCGACGCCCGTGAAGAGCGTTGGGGAAGACCGTTGATGAAGTCGTTCCCACCGGACTATCGCCCTGGCGATCCTGATCCCGACTTTGAACCAGGGAGCCGTGTCCGCGTTGTCTGGAAGGGGGTGCCCACCAACCCCGACTTGAAGTACGCCACACATGAAGCGTTCGTCATCGACCTGGAGAGAAAGTCTCACAAAGCGATCGCCAAGACAACATTCATCGAACCCGAAGGGGGACAGCATTGGGAAGTCGACATCTTTAACGTGCCGATCAGCCAAGTCTCGCACGTCGAATACCACCTGCGTCCGTATCAGCACGTCGTCACGTTCAACAACGTGGCCCTGCATCCCGGAGCGGAGTGCGGTCCGAATGTCGTGGTCGAGTCACCGTTGACTGTCGCTGGAAATGCCAATGCACCGCCCGCTCCCGCTGTGGGAGCCGATGGACAGCCTGCCCCCTCCCCTGCCCCGAGCCTCCCGAAACAGCAACCACAACCATTCACTATCGAGCCGGTCAACGGGCGCGTGCTCCTTCCGAATGGCCAACCTGCTGTCGGGGTTCCAGTCGTGCTGCGAAGGACGCAGTGGGGGCGGCATCAGTTGGCCTCAACGGTGGAATTGGGAACTGACGATCCACACGACCTAGCCCAAACGGTGACTGATGCTCAAGGGGGTTTCGCCTTCCGTGATGTGCCCGTTCCGGATAGTTATCGGAATCAGGTCGAAGTCCGTGTCGATGTGGTGGCGAGACAGGACGGCCACTCGCTGGCTTGGTCGAGAGTCATCGTGGGTACGCCCGTCACGCTGACTCTGCAACCGGAAGTGGCGCTCGCCGGACGAGTCAGTCGACCGACAGGGGAACCGGTTGCCGGAGCGGTGATCCAGGCGGCCTGGATGATGTCGCTGCGACACATCACCCAGGCGGACCTGGAAGAGGGACGCTGGCCGTCCTGGAAGGATCGCAGCTTTGTCGGCCTGACCGATTGTCAGTTGGCCCCCACGGCGAAGACCAATGAGAACGGCGAATTCGTACTCAGCGGACTGCCGCGAGGGCTCGGGGTGCGTCTGTTCGTGCGATCAGAGGAATTCGAGCCGCAGTGGTTCGACGCGGCGACTGGTCCCATCACAGGAGAGAACCTGCGACTCACTAAACGCCCGGTGGCATCTGGACCGTTGACGATCCGTATGACGACGCCACGAGAACGATTGGCAATCCGAATCGTCGATGACGCCACCGGTGTGCCGCTGGAAGGAGCAAAAGTCGTGGCCCGACCCAGCGGGCGGTTGCCAGTCTCGCAGACCGGGAACGAACATGTGTTTCGACTGGCAGCCGGTGATGTGTCGATCTCCGCTGAACTGCCGCTGGAGCGGGGCTACCTGCGCGGCTGGGGCGTGTTCGATGCGGGGCAGACCCACAGTGCGGAGATCCGCCTCCAACGCGGCATTCCGCTGCGAGGCCGTGTGATCGATCTAGAGACGAAAGAACCCCAGGCTGGGATCGAAGTCCGTGTCGATGGGCGACTCGAGGAGATCCAGATCGGCAACGCCAGCTTGTGGTCCAAGACCGGCAGCGATGGGTCGTTCGACCTGCTGCTCGCGCCGGGCAAACATGTCGTGTGGGTTCCGGCCTTTCAAACCCGATATCGCGATGTCGGCGTTTCGATGCTCGATGGCCAATTCGCTGTGAAGGCCCACCAGTCGGCGACGATCGACACGAGCCAGTTACCGGACAAGCTGGAGCTGGCCTTGGAGCGAGCCGAGGGGATCGAAGGCGTCGTCCTCGATCCGCAGGGAGAACTAGCTGCGGGGGTCCATTTCCGAGGACTGTATAAGACCGATTACGGGGCTCAAAGTATTGGGGACGTCACGACCGAACAGGGAGAGTTCATCATCTCGCAGCTGTTCGGGAAAGATCCCATCGCCCGCGCGGTGCCGCTGGATGTCCTCTTCTGGGATGAACAGCGTGGGCTGGTCGGGTCGCTGCGAGTCGATCCCGTGGTCCCCTCCGTGGCGCATGAAGTCCAACTCACTCCCATGGGGAGGCTGAGTGGCCGCGTCGTCGATGACCAGGGAAAACCGGTGGCCCACGCGCTCGTGCAGTGCGGTATCGAACTCCCGAGTTTCGGCCGTCAGACCGGTGCCGTCATTGCCCGACCGGTGCGAACGGGTGCGGATGGTCGCTTCGAGATTCTCAGTGGAGTCGCGGGGTATACGTTTGATATCGATGTCGAGCGCCCCGGATATGTCAGGGATTGGAAGGAGTTCTCACTGGCAGCGAACGAGCGCGACAAGGAACTGGGAGACATCGTTCTGGAGATCGAGCAGCCCGTGCGGAAGCTCACTGTCGAGTTGCCTCCGTTGCAGGGGCTCACCCCCGACGCCCAGTACACCGCCCTGTCCCGCAGCTTTGACGCCCTAGTCCAACGGGTTGAAGCCACCCGAAAGGTCGCTCGCAACTATGACGTGGTCCCCGACAACACCTCGCGACTGTATGCCCAGGCCATGTGGAACGTGGCTCAGTCTCCACAGGCCGGGGAGACGGAATGGAAGGCCCTGCTGTGGATGGTTCGCATGCGTCGCCTGTCGGGAAACACCGGTGCCGAGTACGAAAAACTGATGCAGCAAGCCGGGGCTCGCTTGATCGAAGCCTATGCCGATCGACCGGAGATCGCCGCTGAAGCCGACTCGATAGCCTGGACGCAGTATGGCACTCCCGAGGAGGTTCACCGGGCCGCACTCGTCTTGTTGGAGAAGTCTCCCGATCGAACCGCTCGGGGAGTCTGCTGTCTGCTGGCTGCGGAGTCGCTCCTTGATTGGGGCTCTGCGGCTTCCAAACCGATCAAACCGCAAACCATCACTCGCGTCGAGCCGCTGCTGCAACGAGTGGTCTCCGAGTTCGCCGATCTCCCGCATGACAGCGATTGGAGGTCGGGAACCATCGGCGACTGCGCACGCGGCTGGCTAGAAACTCTGAAGCAGGTCCAGCAAAGCGTGGCGGTCTTGGACATGGTCTGGAAGGACTCCCAGGGACAGCCCCTCCGCATCAGCGACTTCAAGGGCAAGGTCGTCGTGCTGGATGTGGGGACACTGGGCGATGATGGGTACTCACGCACTCTTTTGAATCAGGCAGGACCGGACCGAGTGATGGTGATTCAGGTCTCCCATCAGAATGTTGAGGAAGCCTGGAAGGCGCTGGATGGTCTGACGATCCCTCGCCGTCAGATCAGCCATGAAGAGGCGAATCGATTCGAGCGGATGTGGAACATTCGCACTTGGCCCAGCGCGATCGTCCTCAACGAACGTGGCGGGGTCGAGGGCGACGACTTGCGAGAGAAGCTGCCGCAGGTCCTCGCCTCGGTACTGGAGTCGAAGGCCACGGGTGTCCCGGAAGTGAACCACCATCCCGAGTTGCCCCCGCCGCCGCCGCCCCCGCTGGAGTTTCGCGTGGTCGCCACGGCACCGGTGAAAGAGCCGGTCGAGTTTGCGGGACAGAAGTGGTTCCCCATTGCGGGGGAGGCGGCTCCGGGCTCGGCTGGCAAACCGGTCGTCGACAAGTCGTCGCTGGGGTTGCCGGTGGAACGCCTCAGTGAGGGCAAGGAACACATGGGGTTGGTGGGAGACACCCCGGCGACCTCGCTGCCCTGGGACGGAACTTGGCACGTCGAGAAGTGCGAGGTCCAGCCCGACCCCAATGGTGAGGATCGCTTCATTATCAGCGTGACGCTGGACGCTCCCGGAGGGCAGGCGCTGCGGACCCTCACGACGGGCGCTCTGCGCCAAAGGCTGGCGATCATCGTCGAGGAACGCATCCTCGTCGCTCCGACTGTTCAAGAAGCCATCGGTTCCCCGTTCGTCATCACCGGCAATTACACCAAGGAGCAGGCCGAGGAACTCGCGAAGGCGATCCGCCGAGGGGTGGAGCAGACCGTCGGCCAGAGTGATTCCACGGGTCAGCCATCGGCGGGAAGTTGGGGACCGGCGAAGAACGGCGTGCGCAGCCGCTTGACTCTTCTCGACAGCAAGCCGCATGTCGGCAGTGCAAAGGTCCGGGTCGAGTTGCTCAACGAGGGAGATGTCGCGCAAGAGTTTTTCCTGGACCCACGCAAGGCCGGGAAGGCTTTTGTGATTCAGACCAGCGATGGAAAACAGGTGTGGAGTGCGATAGAGAACTTGCCCGTCACGAACGCCCACAATTCCGACAAGCCGATCACGATTCCACCGGGCAAGTTGGTGACTTTGCTGGACGAGTTCGACCTGAGTGATGCGTTCTTCTTTGAAAAACCCGCTGAATATCGGCTGCGGTTTGGCGGTGATTGCGAGTTTCCGGGAGTCGTCTCCGAACACTTCCCGGAATCGAACACATTGACAGTCGGACTGTCAGACGGTCCTCGATCAGAGATCCAGCGAATTGGACAGCTCCTGAAATCCGATCACCACATTTCAGAGAACAACGGATTTCACTGGGGAGGAGCCTGGGCGGTCGATGACCACACGTTCGTCTTCCGCCGGCTCGACTATGTCAATGTGTATCAAGTCACTTTGCAGTTCACCGACAGCGTGGAGCCCGCTCCGTTGTATGTGCCGGAGTATCCCAAGGACGCTCCAACCCCCAAGGCCCGCGATGTCCTGCTCGGGAAGACGAAGCTGGGATACGCCCATTTGCAGATCCCGGAACTGGCGGACAAAGAGTGGCCGAAGTGCGAGGAACAGATTCGCGAGCGACTGGGGAAGGAGTTGGCTCCGGTCGAAGCCGTCTCCGCTGCGCCTCCTTCGCGAACAGTCACGTTGTCGTTCAAAGACAAACCTCTGAGGGAGGCTCTGGCCGCAGTGGCAGAACAAGTTGGGCTGAAGCTGGAGATCGACGAAGCTGCACTGGCGGGGGCAGAGTTTGACTTGAATCGCCCGGTCAACGCGGAATTTCAAGACGAGCCGCTCGGGTACGCGGTGGCACATATCTGTGATTTTCCGAGTTTGATTTACTCGGGTGCGATATTGCCATTGCGAGGCGAGACGCTGGTGTTGACAACGATGGAAGCCGAGACGCAACGTCAAGCCGCAGCGACGCCCGAATGGCTGCGGCCCTTCCTGGATCGCGGCGTGCATCCTTGGCTCAATGACGCGGGCGAGGTCACTTATCTCTCCTTCAGTCAGGAGGCATTAACCGATGAATTGCTCCAACGACTGCCGGAGCTACAGCACCTGAAGTCGATCGGGTTCGACCCGCGCTGCCCGGCGACTGATACCGGATTGGCTCAACTGGCAAAGATCAAAGCGCTGGACTCGATTGAACTCACCGGCGGTCGGGCCGATGTTTATCGCGTTGACGAAATCCTGAGTGTGCTCAAGACGATACCGACGCTCAAGACCCTGAGTCTCACCGAAACTGGAGTGACAGACGCCGGAGTCGCGCATCTCGAAAAGATGAGCGCCCTCGAACGCCTAACTATTCGTCAGGAAGGACGAATCACTGACCGGTCGGTCGACACGATTGCGACGATGACCCAGCTGAAGTCTCTCACTCTCACGCAGTACGGCGCGACCGAGTATTTCGGCAAGATGGCCTTCAGCGCGGAGTCGCTCCGTGGGTTGTCTCGACTCAAGAACCTGGAACATCTGAATCTGACTGGCATTCCAGTTCCCGGCGAGTTGATCGACTTCCCACAGCTGCGGTCACTGGGCCTCACCGGCAATGAGATCGATGACGGGGTTGCGGCGCGAATCGCGCAGTGTCATCAGCTGACTTCGCTGACTCTATCTGGAACGCGGATCACGGACGAAGGGTTCAAGCTGATCGCCGGTGGTCCAAAACTCATCTCTCTCAGCTTGACGAATTCGCCGATGACCGATCTGGGGATTGAGCATCTCGTCTCGCTGCCTCTCCAGCACCTGGAACTTCGAGGGGCGAAGCTGACATCAGTGGCATTCGAACACCTCGCGAAGATTCCCACACTGCAACGGATTGATGTCACCAATGCCGGATCGGAAATGACGATCGACGGGATGCAGGCACTGAAGGCTGCGCCTCATTTACGAACCTTAAGGATCACCGGTTTCCCACATGATGCGAACTACTTCGCCTTGGGTGAACTGAAACAGCTGCGAGATCTGTATTTTTGGATGAGCCTGACCCAGCTTCAGCATCTGGAGTTCCTGAAAAGGGAGTTGCCGCTCACTCGCGTTTCTGCCTGGACCGGTGGTGGATCGGTCGGAGGGTTTGGGCGGGAACGCAAGAAGCTGCCGTCACCTCCAGCGAAATGATGCCAGATCACACCGGCGGTCACGGGGGGGGGACACCGTGGCCAGTCTCGCTTGACCCTGATCCGGCTTCTTAACCGCTGCAGCGCATCGAGCGCCCCGGCGGGGGGGCATGGTGTCCTCGACAGACAGTTGTGATCGAGGAAATCATGGTGTGCTTGGCGTCGAGAAACAAATCGGCAGGATTGGCACTATGGCTCACAGGGAAGTCCACCACCTGTGAGCCACTCACGTCGCGATCAATCCTTGAGCTCTAGCTTAAGTGCCTCTGCGCCCTCCACGGGAACCTCGGCAGTCAGATTCGAGGTGTGAGGTTGAGAATATTTGATGGGAATGAGCGACTTCGGCTTGCTGGTTTTGGGAGGTGGAGCATCATGGGACGATTCATCAAATTGGGCAACGGGAGGATCAATCATCTTACTGACGGTCACTTTGTATTTCCCGGGCACAGCACCGCTCTCGGGGGGGAAGGCCATCATCGAAAACCCACCGCTGCTGTCCGTCACCGCAGAGGCGGCTGTGCCGTCGTTCGCTTCGGGAACGAAAACAATCAATGCGTCATCCAGTGGTTTTCCATTGTATGTGACGACACCTTTTGCGATGGCAGTCTGGGGCCGGTTGGCCTTCGACTTGTCAGATCCACCTGAACATCCCAGGCACAACAGGACACAACACAACCACCCGAAAACTGAACGCTGCATCACTTCCTCACTCCTAGAAAAAACGGCGGATTTCCATAGGAAATCCGCCGCATTTGAAAAAAAAACAGACTCACCATCAAGTTCTTGAGACTAGAACTCGCCGACCACTTCGCCCGATCCACGAGTTCCCAGCGCTCCCCAGACACCGTATGGACTGGGGCCGGAGGACACTGCCGCTGGAAGCGCTGCTGCCTGATTCCCAGTGCTGATGTTCTCACTAATGAAGCGCACGGCTCCATCCCCCATCAGGCAATGGACACCGCCCACATGCCAGCTGCTGGAATTGAACATCCCCTGCCACCAGTGATTGGCTGTCGTACTTGAAAAGCAACTGGCCGAATTCGGCGGCGTGGCTGTCGTAAAGGCGGAAAAGTAAGCCGCTCCGTCACGTCCGCCAACTGTCCAAGCAACGCTCGGATGTGACTTTGCGCTTCCGGCGACTGCAGCGCGATGACTTCGTGAGTGATCAACCCTAATGGTATGACAGTGATGTCATCGAGAACGAGCTTGTGGGAAAGACCACTTTCCAACGATCTTGCCGAAGGAGTGTGAATGGTTACCGACTCCCAAATACAACAGGCTCACCAAGCTGCGTGAACGCCGCATTACTCCACGACTTCTTGACGCATTTTATCAAAATGAATATTTCATACTTGACAATGAGATTATACGAATGTATAAACACCTCGTCACATTTTCGATGCTTTCTTTTTCGATGGCGTGAAAAATGTGGGATTCAAAGGCGGAGTGAATAATGAGAGCTTTGCGAAGTTTGGAATTTTGTTTGTTGGGAGTGATGCTCGTCGGACAATGCTTGGCTGACAATCTGCCAGTTCAGTTGTTGTCGAGTGGTACTGGCGCTGAAACTCACTGGGCTATCGCAGACGCTGGAAACTTCATTGAGGACTGGGGGGTGGACTATGGCTCAACATCATGCAATGAATCAACCATTGTCTTTGACTACAACAACGGCTCCGTCGCTGATGCCTTCTCCATGCACTCAGGTGACATTGGCGGATCGGTATATACTCCCAAGGTGGGTGTGGCCGCCTTGTTGATGGCTGGAGGCATGGGGCATAATACAGCCGGGGCGGCGGGTGATGTCGGTGCGCAAGGCACGTTTGAGATATTGCCAGACCCTCTGAACTCTTCAGTGACAAGCGGATGGCTGACGGCAAAACTAACCACCCATAGTGTTGCGAGTCCGGGATCGAGTACTATTGGCGGCGCGGGAATTGAATTGCCAATGGGCACGATCCAATTGTCATCGAGTACTGATGGTAATGGAAACTTCCACACTCAGGTGCTTGTCGACAACGTAGTTGTCGAAGACTCAGTTTTCGCTTTTT
>JAYSUV010000617.1:0-28567 GCA_043718945.1 Planctomycetota bacterium | reverse complement strand
GCAGTAAGCAGTAAGCAGTAAGCAGTAAGCAGTAAGCAGTAAGCAGTAAGCAGTAAGCAGTAAGCAGTCGAAACAACTGCTCTACTTCTTACATCATGGATTTCAATCTATCGCCAAGTTTCAACTTGTCAATACTTATTTTGGTGAATCTCACGTATTTTGTAGTGGCGTTGTGGCGTAGTGGCGTAGCCTGATCGATCAGTCGCATCCTGAACTACCTCACGCTGGATTGGTGGATACAACCACCAGCTTTCGACGACGGATGAGCATCAGCAGCCAGGGAATCGCCGCCACGCCAAGTGTCGGCCAGAAGCGAGAACCCGGAGGCAATCGCCAGACATGCAGACGCTGACCTCCAGTCGCCAACCAGCCTCCGTCTGGCGATTCGGTCGCATGTGGTCCTACCAGCACGATTGGTCGATGCAGCGGTTCTCCCGTCTGGCGAGACACGAATTGCCAGTGGCTCCTCTCAATGGGGTGCCAGCGAAACGGATTGCCGGGAATCCAGCCCACACACCAGTTGCAAGAGTCCACCAATCGAGGGTCGATGCGGTGTCCATCGCTGGAGCGGATTGCCCAGCCGTTCTCCCTCGAATGGACGGGCGACCCCAATCGACCGTCATCGGTGTTCCAGCTGCTGGCTCCCATCAGCACTGAGCCTTTGTCGTGGTAGCCGTTGATGCCAGGCTTGGTTCCCCTCCCCACTCCGCAGTGAACAATGCGCCACAGTACGCTTCCCGGTTCTTTCGGTCTACGATGTGGATTCGGTTTGATGGCCCACGTCTCAATCTGTCACACCAGCGAATACTTCGCTCTCGTAGGACGCTCCGGCTCATGGTTTCTTCGACTGGCTCAACACACGATCCTTCTCGCCCGGCCAATCGCCTGTTGCAGGAGACCAGTCCATACCTCCAGCAGCATGCCTACAACCCCGTCGACTGGTATCCCTGGGGTGACGAGGCTCTGGCCCGCGCGAAGGCTGAAGACAAACCGATCTTCCTCTCGATCGGCTACAGCGCGTGCCACTGGTGCCACGTCATGGAGCACGAGAGCTTCGAAGACCCCAGCATTGCAGCTGTGATGAACGAGCACTTCATCAACATCAAGGTCGACCGCGAGGAACGCCCCGACCTCGACCAGATTTACATGGCAGCTGTCCAGCTCATCACGCGGCGCGGTGGGTGGCCGATGTCGGTGTTTCTGACGCCCGAGGGAAAGCCGTTCTACGGAGGCACGTATTGGCCGCCGACTTCGCGGATGGGGATGCGGGGGTTCCGCGAGATACTGGGGTTGATGCACGACTTCTGGACCAACCGACGTCCCGAGGTGGTCGAGTCGTCCGAGAGCTTGGTAGGGGCCATCGCGCGGTTCACGTCCCCGAGTTTCGAGCAGACCGAACTCAACGAGTCACTCCTGAAGCGGGCCGAGAAGGAGCTGCTCTCATCGCTCGACCGTGTGCATGGCGGGTTCGGTGGAGCCCCGAAGTTCCCGCATCCGATGGACCTGCGTGTGCTGCTGCGTTGTTGGAAGCGGTTCGGCAACAAGGCCGCTCTCGACGCGGTGACGCTGACCTTGGAGAAGATGGCCAGCGGCGGGATCTACGACCACCTCGGAGGTGGGTTCCACCGCTACTCGACCGATGCGCACTGGCTCGTGCCGCACTTCGAGAAGATGCTGTACGACAATGCCTTACTCGTGCCGGTCTACCTGGAAGGCTATCAAGCCACCGGTCGCGAGGACTTCGCCCGTATCGCCCGCGAAACGCTCGACTACGTACTGCGCGAGATGACCTCGCCCGAGGGCGGCTTCTACTCGACCCAGGACGCCGATAGCGAAGGGGTCGAAGGGAAGTTCTTCGTCTGGACGCCGGAAGAGATCGCCGAGGTTCTCGGCGAAGACGACGGCAAACTCTTCTGTGCCTGCTTCGATGTGACGCCCGGCGGCAACTGGGAGGGCCACTCGATCCTGAACCGTCCGAAGCCGCTGGCCCAAGTGGCCAAGGAACTCAAGACCCCGCTCGAAGAACTCTCCGCCACGCTCGATTGGGGCAAGCAAAAAATGTTGGAGCGACGAGCCACCCGCATCGCCCCCGGTCGCGACGAGAAGATCCTCGCAGCCTGGAACGGGATGATGGTTGGCGCGATGGCGCGTGGGGCGCAGGTGCTGAGTGATAAACGGTACTTGCAGGCCGCTCAGGATGCCGCGAGGTTTGTGCTCACCAAGATGCGAGCCAATGACGAAGCCTCCGTTCCGGCTCCCTCTCCCCCGCTAGATGCGTTGATCCCCGGTGAGAACTCCGCAGCGGGGGAGAGGGTGGGGGTGAGGGGGCAACCCCAAGCTTTACCCCCTCACCCCGGCCCTCTCCCCCCCATGGGGATCTCTCTCGATGGCGACGCCCACCTGGGGGGAGAGGGAGCAGAACCACTCGCCTCCTCTGCCGATCAACCATCAACCATCAACCATCAACCCTCTGCCCGCCTGTTCCATACCTACAAGGACGGCCAGGCCAAACTCAACGCTTACCTCGACGACTACGCCTGCCTGATCGACGGGTTACTCGACCTCGCTCAATCGGACTTCGATCCACGCTGGCTGCGCGAGGCGAACACCTTGGCTCGGCACGTCAAGCAGCACTTCGCCGACCCCGAGGACGGCATTTTCTTCTACACCAGCGACGACCACGAAGCCCTCATCAACCGAACCAAAGAGGTCCAGGACAACGCGACCCCCGCCGCCCATAGCGTGCTAGCCTCGGCTCTTCTGCGGCTGGCGGTCTTGAACGGTCGAACGGATGACACGAGCGGCTGGGACGCCCTTGTTGCAGTCTCGGGGCTGATGTCCGACCACTCGCGTGGCGCATCACAGGCCCTGATCGCCCTCGACTTCGCCCTGGGACCAACACCAGAACTCCTGCTCCTCGAGGGCGGCGAACCGGACAAGGCCAATCAGCTCCTGGCCACCTTCCATCGGCGATTCGTCCCCAGCTATTCGATCAGCCGCTTTGAGAACTCCGGCGAAGATGGCCAGATAGCCCACCTGCTCCTGGAAGGCTACCCGCCTGCAACGAGCGTCACGCTCTACGTCTGCCACCAAGGAGCCTGCCAAGCCCCCGCCATCGGTTACGACGACGCCAACATGGCCATCCGCATGGTGTGAGTCACTTGGCACACTGACGCTTCAACAACAGCAGATCAGTCATCCCTGTCGCGCTCGAAGCCAGATTATCGGGATCACGTCGAAACATCTGAGGCAGGCGGCACATCGGCATCATCCGAATCTTGGTCCCAGTATTCCGACTCCTCAATGAATCCATACTTCTCGGCGATTTTCGGATCCGTCGTCACGAGATGAGCAGAGTCGTCTCCGACCGAACCATTATCTTCCAGCACTACGCCATCGCGAATCATCTGCTCAAGAAGATGCGCAGTCTCACGGTAGATAGCAAGCATGTCATCAATAGACTTGGCCTCTGATGTCATCCATTTGTTACGCCAGATCATAATGTACCGTTTCCGAGCTTCTCCCCAGAGTTCTCGATACTTATCGACCACATAGGGATTCAGTTGATCGGCGTAGTCCCCGGAAAGATGCAGAATCTTAATGAGTTCCAGCACATCGGAGAGATCCTTGAGTCGCCCAGGACTCGTCATGCCCGAGGCCAGTTTGATCTCAATCAAAGCCGGAAGATTAATGTAACTGATCCCATCCGAAACGATGCTCACCTTGTCAGGCTCGGGGAATGAAACAGGTTTCGGTTTTCCATCTCCGGGAAATTCGCCGGAAGTCAAGAATTCAATTCGCACTCCCAGCTGAGTGTCTTTCAAATGTTTACTTTGAGCATGTGGGGGTAAGTAGCCGAGTCCTGCGAGCTTCTTATGAATTGTTTTCAAGCCCTCCTTGGTCACGAGGATGTCGACATCTTCCGTGAATCGACGCAAACCATGATTGAAGAGGGCCATACCGCCCACGACAGCATAGGGAATCCCAAGCTCACCCAGTCGCCCCGCGATGCCATGCAGCGCACTGAAAACGGCACTTTTCTCATCGAAATGTCGGCTGCCTTCACTCAAAGCCCACCTCGGATCACGATTCAAGAGTTCTTCATAGGATGCGATTCCTACGCCCCCCCCCGGAGGAGGCTCTGGGGGATTGCGAATCGAATCCAAGGCCCCATTCCCGTCGGTCAATTGTAGGGCCATCGATCTGCCTCTTGACTGCATCAGGACACCAGTCGCGTTTTGTTTCGCCATTCTATGTCAGATACGAGGGACTGCATAGATGGAGCATGAATCGTCCGGAACCTTGTCCATCCCTGTGGGACTCGGTTCTGGATTGCTAGGATCATGACGCACCGAGCAGTCGCTGTCTCAGAGTTCTCAGCTTCAGTCTCTCTCAACTCCATCCTGTCGACAGACTTCACCACCACACATGGCACACTGGACACGTAGAATTCCGTTTCAAGTCGATGTCGCCGGCGTGATTCAGATCATGGGCAAGTCGCTCTACTCGCGCGGCGATGCGCCGATTCGAGAGCTGATTCAGAATGCCCACGATGCGATCATGCGGCGGCGGCAGCGAGATCTCGACTACAAGGGACGGATCGATATCCGGCTCGACGAAATGGCCGGGACGCTGACGGTCACCGATGATGGGATCGGTCTCAGTGCTGAAGAGGCTGAACGCTACCTCGGGACGCTCGGCATTGGCGTGACAGGACTCTTGAAGGGACATCACCCCGCGTCTTCCGACATCGACCACGGCGAGACGGGCGAAGGGCTCATCGGACAGTTCGGCATCGGGCTGTTCAGTGCATTTCTGCTGGCCGACCGCATCATCGTCGACAGTCGTGGGGCCGATTGCCCGACCGGAGTCCGTTGGTCCGCCGGAGAAGGGACCGACATCGAGCTGTCGGAGATCGACCGAGCGGAGACCGGCACGACAGTCACTCTGCTGCTGAAGCCGCAGTACCGCAACTGGGCGGCCCAGACGGGACTCGTGGAAGAATCGGTCCGCGAGTACGCTGACTTCCTGCCGGTGCCGGTCTTCGTCAACGATGGCCCGGCTCGCGTGAATGTCATCAATGTCGCGTGGTTCGACCCGACTCCCGACCGCGAGGCGATCGAACTCGAACTGCAAGGGTACTTCCACGAGACCCCACTCGATGTGATCCCGATTCGCGGCGAGCAGGAGGTCGGGGCCGTCGGAGCCTTGTACGTGACTCCACAACGTGTCCCCGGTTTCGCGGGCGATCCCGTGGTGACCACGACGATTCGCCGCATGGTCATCTCGCGGCAGACACGCGACCTATTGCCGTCGTGGGCTCACTTCCTGCGCGGTGTCCTCGAAGTCCCCAACTGCGAGCCGACGGCCAGCCGCGAAGACCTGGTCCGCAACTTCGCGTTCGAGTCCGTGCGAGCTCATCTCGAAGAACGCCTCTACGAACATTTCGAGCAGCTCGCCCGTCGCGATCCGGCGGCGATGCAATCGATCCTTGCCTGGCACCGTTACACCTGGGCCGGGGCGGCGCTGCATGATCGGCGGCTGCGAAATCTGCTGCGGTTCTGCTATCGGTTTCAGACCTCGCAAGGGCCGCTGACGTTCGATGAATTGCTCCCGAAGTGTGCTGCCGATCCGCTCTTCGAGACCGAGGCCCAGACTGTCGTCTGGTACAACATGGACCGGCGGCAGGAGCGCTGGATGAGTTCGCTCTTCGCGGGGAGTGAGTTCCCCTGCGTCCACACCATTCGCAGCTTTGAAGAATCGCTGCTCGGGGCGATGCTCAGCGACGAGGGCGAGTCGGGCAAGCGCGTTGCTCTGCGCACCGCCAGCCCCGGCTCGCACGGGTTTGCGGAGCTGATCCTCGGCATCCGCGACATGGTCGATGCGACTCCCGAGTGGCAGGAGTTCCTCGGCCAAAGCGATGCCAAGGTGATGGTCGCCTCATTCCGGACGGATCAGCCGGTGATGGCGTTTCTCAACGAGAAACACGACTTGCAGGCGACGTTTGAAGACCTCCGCAAGACTGGAGTTGTCCCGTCAGGCTTTCAACGTTTGATCGACAATCACTTCGATGCGAGTGATACCGGGCGGCACGAGATCCTGCTCAACCGCGAACACCGGCTGGTCGGTCGGGCACTGTCTCAGAAGACGGGCGTGCCGCTGGCCAGTGTTCTGCGACTGCTCGTCGTCAACGCTCTCAACAACGCCGGAGCCGCTGTGAAGCGCGAGTCGCAGAAGGAGATGATGGAGGACCTCGACTGGATCGCCGAAGCCCTCTGGGGGAGAAACTGAGTCCACGTCCACTCAAAGCCCGGGGGTTGCAACCCTCGGGCTTTCCACATCACGAAACAACTCATGACCAAACTCAGCGTCAACGTCAATAAGATCGCCACTCTGCGGAACACTCGCGACATCGGGATTCCCAGTCCACTGCGAGCTGCGCGGTTGTGCTTGGACGCCGGTGCCCACGGGATCACAGTCCACCCGCGTCCGGACGAACGGCACATCCGCCCCGCTGATGTGAACGAGATCGCCGAACTGCTGCGCGACTACCCGCAGGCCGAATACAACATCGAAGGGAACCCGTACTTCGACGAGTTCATGCGCCACTGCGAACGCACCCGCCCCGCACAGGCCACACTGGTCCCCGACTCGCTCGAACAATCGACCAGTGACCACGGCTGGGATCTCGAAACCGAGGGCGATCGGCTGCGTCCATTGATCGCCCAGCTCAAGAGTTACGGCTGCCGGGTGAGCCTGTTCCTCGATCCGCACCCGGAACACGTCCCGCTGGCCCGCGCGCTCGGGGCCCACCGGATCGAGCTCTACACCGCCCCGTTCGCCGTAGCCTTCGAACACGGCTCGCTCGGCCCGGTCCTCGACAGCTATCGCGTGACAGCTGAGGCTGCCGAACATGCGGGGTTGGGTGTCAATGCGGGCCACGACCTGAGCCTCGACAACCTCCCCGTCCTGATTCGCCACGTCCCCCACCTCGCCGAAGTCTCCATCGGTCACGCTCTGATCGCTGAGGCTCTGGAGTTCGGTTTACCGGAGACCGTGCGCCGCTATCTGCACATGCTGGAGAGGTAATCGTTGTGGAAGAGCAAACGTCATCGACATGTCGCGGGGTGGTACAAACTCGCTTTGGAGCGCTGGCCCACCATGCGCGACGTGGCGATTGCCAAATGGTGGGCCTGCGCCCGAAGCGGCTTGCCCCCTGACCTCGCAGTTTCAACGCCCGAAACCCCCGGTGACTGCGAAGATTCCGAACACAACCGCACAGATTGCTAGGACCAGGCAAATCACGATGATGAATTCTAGGACCGCAACCAGAAGCCCCTTGCCGTAGTTTGTGGGAAGCATCGCAGCAATGATTCCCCCTGACACAAAGACTCCCAATATCGTGGCGACCCCATTGATGACTAATTGGACAGCAGGATCCAGTTTGCCTCCCGAGAGGATCGCGCCCCCCAGACCAATCACAAACCCAACTGCAAAATTGGCGAGAAACCGCACGAAAACGATGAGTACTGATCGACCGAAATCCGGCTCATCCACCGGCTCTTCAACCATCTTATTCACCAGGCTACACGCCGCCCGGAATATGACCGCTGCGATCATCAATCCGATCGTCCCTCCGATTAGCACGCCAATGGCCATTCCAACTAAATAGGCCCCCGGATTCGGTTGTTGTGCGATCAGTTCAATGCTCTGCATAGTGAGTCTCTCGTGAGTGGAAGAAGTGCAACACAGTCTGACAATAGCAACCTGCTCATGAGGAAGGCAATCGATCATAAAAGAATAATGACGTTACAAATAACAGGCTTGCCATCAAGTCCTGCCCTGGTAGATCGGCCATCTGTCGGTAATGTCACTGGCTCACTTCACTCTCACCTGTTTCATCCACCCCTTGCGGACCAATTCATCAAACACCACGCTCTTGATCGGGCGGTCGCTGGTCAGGCTCATGAAGCGGTCATCGCGCTTCTGGCACTCGGACGCGAGATGGACTTCACGGGCTTGGCGATGAGACTGGTACAGTCCCAGCAACTCCCCGACGGACGAGAGATCGAGCGTCCCCCCTGATTCCGAATCGACGAACCGGAAGTCGCCGATGAGTTCCGGGTTCCTCTCGGACGGAGCCAGAATCTGAATCGCGAAAATCTCCAATCCCGACCCGTGCAGCAGGTTGAATGCCCGGCCCACGTCCCCGAATGTCAGGAAGTCTGAGATCACCACCACCACTCCCCGCCCGCGCGAGGCCGGGAAGATCGCCAGCAGCTTCCCGCCTGGGCACAGGAGTAGACGCTGACCTTCTCCACGCTGGTGAGGTCGGCCATTGAAGACATCCACATGCCGTGCTCTCCCAGACCAGTCTCAACCTCTTCGCGGCTTGCTGATCTCTATCATCGCCCGAGGGGAAGCTGCTCCATGCAAAACAGCGACCACCCCCGCCGCCAACCCGGTCGCGGGAGTGATCGCTCGAAACTGGGGCACGGCGGATGGCCGTCGCACCGTGTCCCAACGCTCAACGCTCCACAGGCGAGCGGGGCGGCGTTAGCCCCCTGGTTCTTGTGCGAATCCCGGAAGCACCATCCGGCTCACGCCGGACGCTCGCCGCGATGTCGTTCCGCGACTCGCATTTCGAGAGCGAGAAATGTTCTCACCTCGGAATCTCAGTCGCGGAGCCACTGAGCGACGAGGGCTAGAACCCCTCAACCACCTCACCGCCAGCCTTCGTGAACAGCTTCTTCAGTGTCGCAACATCGGTCGTCTTGGGGATCATCCGCACGCTGCCGTCGGCAAATCCGGCAGCGAAGCGTTCGGGGTCGAACCCGAAGTCTGGCAGCTTATCCATCGTCAGGTCGATCACCACTTCCTCGGGCTTCGTCCAGGGGATCTCAGTCTTCGCCTCCACGATCGCAATCGTGTTCGAAGTTCCGTCGAGGATTTCCTGGATCTTGGTCCCGGCTGTCGCCTTCTCTTGGAAGATCAATCCCAGACCATATGCGGCCGTGATGGCCGTCGTACTGGAGTCATTGGGCTGCGACGCATGGCGATACAGTGCGGGCATCTGGGCCAAGATTTTCTGGTTGCCCTCACTGTCCCACGGTTCGTTCTTGTTGTACTTCTCGTACAGCGGGGCCTGCTCCAGATAGGGGAGAATTTCCACTCGCCAACTGCGCGGCGTGTTCGATCCTGGCTCGTAGATCACTGCGGGAGGAAAGTGGCCTCGCGTGTCATGATAATTGTGCAGAGCCAGCATGACCTGCTTCATGTTGTTCTGCTGCTGAGACTGCCTGGCAGCAGTCCGCGCCCGCAGGATGGGTACCGCGAGTGCGGTAAGCACCGAAGAGATATCTCCCTTGCAGGTCAGCGTGGTTTGATTCCCCTGCGTGGCGATCTTGTGACCTTCCAGCAGCGGAAGCAGACTTTCCGCTGCTTTGTTCGCGACGGGGTCTGGGCCGTTCTTGGCATTGCTGAGCATGTTGGACAGCATCGCCATTCCGGCTTTATGAATGGCTTCGATCTTCAGTGCCCCGGCAGCGTCCTTGGCATGCGAGGTCAGAGTCAACTGTGACTGATCTCCCACCGAGACGCCCAGCGTATGGCTGATCGCGGTGTCCCACAGCGGCGAGAACATTCCCACGATGGGATTCGGGGGAGCCTGGACCGCGAGTTTTTGCATCTGCGGTGCATCAATGGCGATGGCCAACGTCCCCTTCGTCGCTTGCTTCCAGCTCTCCGTCTGGGTCAGCGGTGAGAGCGACTTCGGCCCCGCCAGAATCATCTTCTGGACGATCTGATCGTCCCCCAAAATAAGGGTTCGATCATCGGGCAGGTAGCGAGCGCCGAAGCCCAATGCGACTTCGAACTGAACGAGCTGTGGTGCTGAGCCGGGTTTCGTGCCGGGCGCAGGGAGTTGGGCCGGTTGCCAATCGACGCCCGGATTCAACTCTGCCATCGCCTGGTCGCGGGCCGCCTTGTCCGCAAACGTCAGAGAGAGTGCGATGTCACGGTACGTACTCGCTGCCCCGGGTGTCGGATTGGGGGGCATCACCACGGCGGAGACATGCACAGCGCGGCCGTATACTCCCAATGGGCTGGGCGTGTCTGCGGGCAACGTCTTCGCATCGACCAACTTCTGGAACTGCTCGTTCAGGCCAGCGGGACGAGCGGCAATGACGATGAACGCATCGGCAGGCACGTACTGCGCCTTCAGAGGGGCAGTCGCTGTGGACGTACTCGACGCATCTTCGAGACGAACCACCGCTGGCCTCACCGGCAGCTTCTCCTGGGCTTGAGCCGTGCCGGTGGGATCATTCCCTCCCGGCGGTCTCAGCCCGATGGCCACCAGTGTCACCGCTGCCACACTCGCCAGTGTCGCCCACCGCACGAGGCGGGGCGCACTGCCGGACAGGAACTTCAGGTCACGCAACATTTCGATTCTCCTCAAGAACGTTCTGCGGGTTGGCAGAAAGGAGTGGGCCGGCCAGCCCACGGGTTCTTCGGTCTGTTTCAAGGCGAGTTCACCAATCGCGTTCAGGTAAGCCCGCGATCCGCCGACCACCTGAGCGGCCAACGCATCGGCGGCGAGTTCCTGCTCCAGTCGCAAGCGGTTCGCCAGCCAGTGGACCAGCGGGTGATAGAAGTGCAGCACGACGCCGACCTGCGCAGCCACCGTCGCCAGAAAATCGCCGCGTGTGATGTGCGCGATCTCGTGAGCCAGGACGCTGCGCAGCTGAGTCTCGGTCCACGTCTGCCAACTCTCGGAAAGCAGAATCACCGGGTGCCGCCAGCCGACCGTCGCAGCTGTGGCGAGGTGGGGACACTCGCGGATGTCGACGGGAGACAGACACCCCATTTCCGCGCGGAGCAGGTCGACTTGTTCCAGAAGTTCGGGAGACTTCAGCGGTCGACTGGTGCGAACAAAGTGCCGCACCGCCCAGAGGCCGCCGATTACTCGGATGAGGCCGAACAGGATTGCTCCTCCGATGAAGAGGTACAGCCAGTGTGCCGCAGTCCAACGTTGGGTGGCCGCTGAATCGCCGAACGCCCGCTTCTCGCTGACTTCCACCGTTCCTGAACCGTATAGGATCGAGTCCATCCAAGGGGGAAGGCTGACATATCCCCACGGAGTCGGGGTCAGGTGCTCCAGGTACGGATTCAGATAGGGATCTGACTCGAACGCGGGAGTGGATGTTTGAAGTGCCCTCGAAGTGGCTGCCTGCGGAGTTGGCCCCTGCAACCAACTCGGCCACGGACTGAGCGCACACACCGTCAATAGCACGACAGCGGCCAACGTCGCCGCGAGCGGCACGGTCGCCGAGGCCCGCAACCAGCGGCGGGCGATGAGGCTGATCACCAGGCCGACTGTGGCGACCAGAGTGACTTGCAGAGTACAGATCAACAGACTGTTCATGAGTGTGTCCTGTAGGACGGGCCCCTTTGGCCCGTCCGTGCGGAGTTTGATGTGGCGTACCTCGGTCGGAGGGGACGGACCAAGGGGCCCGTCCTACTTTCGCTTCTCGCCGAGGATCTCTTTGAGCCGTTGCTTCTCCTGCGGCGTGAGCTTCTCTTCCTCGAAGAGCTGCACGAGCAGTTGTGTTCGCGAGCCGCCGAAGACCTTTTGGACAAGGTCGCCAAGCAGGGTTCGTGAGACCTCTTCGTAGGTCCGGGCGGGCACGAACTTGAAGGGCCGTTCCTCGCCCGTCTGGGTCAGGAACTGCTTGTCGAGCAGGATGCGGACCAGCGTGGCGACCGTCGTGTAGGCCAGATCGCGGCCCTGCAGTTCCAGCGCATCGCGCACATCCGCCGCTGTCGACTCGCCGCGATCCCAGAAGATGTGCATGACTTCCAGTTCGCGTTCGGTCAGTTCTTTGGCTTTGGGCCGGGCCATGATTGCTCCTTCCAGCAAGAGATACGACAACCAGACAGCATCCGTTGGAGGAAACATTTGGTTTCGTAGATTTGGTTATATAGTATTCGTGGCATGGAGAAAGTCAAGCACGCTTTTCTTGGAATTCCGGGGTGACTGCACGGCTCAATCGCCCCGAGACTGAAGGAGATTCCCTGGTCTAAACCGTGGATGCCCCTGTGGGGAGGACGGACGCCATTGCCAGAGAGTGATCGCCAAGGCGAGAGGCCAGTTGACGGGATATTTCCCTCGGGCCATTCGTTCAAGCACATCTCGCACTCTCCATGACGGGGCACTGAAAACTGCCATTGCTGTGAGTTTCCGTTCTCTCCTATTCTTGTTGGAGAATGGAGTTCGGACACAGCAGAATGGAGTCTGCCACAGTGAGCGCACCGCAGAGAACAGCCCCGACCTTGGGGTATCGAGTGGAGATTGACGGCTTGCGGGCGGTGGCAGTGATGGCTGTCGTGCTGTTTCATGCGCGGCTCGGTTGTCCGGGTGGGTACGTCGGGGTGGATGTTTTTTTCGTGATCTCGGGGTTCTTGATTACGTCGCTGATCCTCCGCGATCTGGAGGCTTCGAAATTCCGCATGATCGACTTCTGGGAACGGCGCGTCCGCCGGATTGCCCCAGCACTCACTGTGTGGGTCGCGGCCACACTGGCTGCGGGTTGGTTCCTGTATTTGCCCGAGGACTTCGCTCGGCTGGGCCAGGCGGTCGTGGCACAGGGGTTGGTGCTGTCGAATGTTTATCACGGATGGAAGATCGATTACTTCACGCCTGGAACGGACGCTTTTCCGCTGTTGCATACGTGGTCATTGGCAGTCGAGGAGCAGTTCTATATCGTCTTGCCGTTGATTCTGGTGGGGATTCGCAAGTGGAAGCCGACGTGGTTGCGACCGCTGTTATGGCTGGCCTGCGCGGCCTCTTTCGTGTTGGCAGTGTGGTTGACCCACGTGTTTCCTCGGTTGTCGTTTTGGATACTTCCCACGCGGGCCTGGGAAATGCTGTTGGGTTCGATTTTGGCCGCCTATCCGGCACTTGGCAACACGACATCTCGTCGGGTGCGCGAGGTCGTTGGCTGGGGCGGGCTGCTCGCGATTTTCGTGGCCATCGGCGTGTACCACGAACGGGTGCCGTTCCCCGGTGTAGCCACTCTGCTGCCGACGCTGGGAACCGTCGCCTTCATCTGGGCGAATCGGGCGCTGACGACGACCGGTCGTGTCCTCTCGTGGTCACCGATCGTGTTCATTGGGAAAGTCTCGTATTCGTTCTACCTGATTCACTGGCCAGTCATCGCGTATGCCGATTATTGGTTTCGAGACGAGATGCCCTGGACGATCAGACTCTGCTTGATGGATGCCGCTTTTTTGCTGGCGGTGCTTTCCTACTATGCCGTGGAGACACCGTTCCGGAAGGGAAAGATCCTGAGCCTCCGTCGCCCGTTGTTTGTGTCAGCTCTGAGTTTCACCGTCCTCTTGATGGCGGTGGGTTTTCTCGTTCATAGAGGCGGCGGCTTTCGCTTTCGATTCGACGCTCAGACACTCGGATACATCCCTCTTGAACGCGAGAGGACGGATGTCGCCTCCGCGTTGAGAATCGAGGCGGTGGTCAGGGGGCAATTGTTCGAGTTCGGGACTTCTGAGAGTCAAGTGACCTGCCTGGCGTGGGGAGATAGCCATGCGATGTCCCTCATGCCACTCTTGGACGACCTGTGCGAAGAGAATGCCATCCATGGTTCTTCTGCCATGTCCTCGAACACTCCCCCTCTCCTTGGTTTTGTGACTAGGAAAGGGTTTGGGCTGGGGGAAAACTGCCCGCAGTTCAATGAAGCGGTTGTAAAATGGGCCATCGAAAGAAAGGTGCGGGGCGTGGTGATGGCTGCGTTCTGGGCTCAATATGCCAGTGACCCGCAATTTGGCACATGTTTGCACAATACAGTGAATCGGCTGACGGACGCGGGAATGACAGTCGTGTTGGTTCGCGATGTTCCGATGCAGAACGGTGACGTCCCTCGGGAACTGGTTCGTACTCAATACTTCGGTCAGGATGTGCAATCGGTGGGAGTCCCAGTGGAACTTCATCGAGAAAAAAATCGGATCGCAGACCAGTGGTTGGAATCGATCGCCGGTCCTCAGGTGATTGTGGTCGATCCGACCCCGTACATGGTCGACGAGACAGGCCTGTGTCGGGGTGAATTGGACGGTGTGGCACTGTATCGAGACGCGGGCCATGTCTCTGCGGCGGGGGCGCGTCGCTTGAAACCCATGCTGGACTCGGTATTTCAGAATCTCGATCGACCGAAGACGCACTCTCACCCACCTGTGATGGTGGGAGAACGGCCCGAAGAGCCTGCTCGATAATACGGATTGCTGACAGCTCGGTCGTCCTGCCGGGTTTCGCGAACGCGGCTCGGATGCCTATCATGCAGGCTGGCTGCTATGGAGCGGTCCTGCCCCCCACCCGTGAGCGGTCAGGAGCAGAATGGCCGTGAGAGAGACGGCGCTGCGAAGAGTCAGCTGCATGGGGTGATCTCACGGAAGAATCTCAACTCTGGGCGACGACACCGATGTCGTCGGCTGGCCGAGACGAGAGATTCCCCTGCGATTGTATGGACATCGCCGCAGAACCTCACCCCAGCGAGCGGATGCCAGTCTGGGGTGTGTGCATCAGAAAAACGGCAGCCAGCTTCCTCTGCCCCCTCTCCCCACTGGCGACGTGACCTTCTGTGAGGAGCTGTCTGTGGGGAGAGGGCCGGGGTGAGGGGCCAAGAGCAAACGGTGTGACCCCCTCACCCCATCCCTCTCCCCCACAGTGGAGTCAATCCCGAGAGCCATGCCGATCGTGGGGGAGAGGGGGCAGAAACTGGCCACTGTCGACTGTTTTGATACACACACATCAGTCCGCCGTGCCAGGGCGACGCGACCTCACTTTACGAGGCGGTGGACCGTTGAGAGTCGCACAGCACGGCGGACTCACGTCCGCCGCTTGCTGTCGCAGTGTCGGCTTACTTCTTGTCATCGACCTCGCCTTCTCCCTGCTGCTTCTCCAGCTTGTCGATTGACCCCTGGAGTCGCTCGACCTGCTCGGTGAGTTGACGGATCGACTCCGTCAGGGCTTCCAGCTGTTGCGTGGCGGCTGGTGGCGTAATCATCGGAGGCATGGGAACGTTGGCCGTCAGATTGAACCCGCCGGGTGGCAACTGCCCCTCGGCTAACCAGTACGTGAGGGCGCCCTGTCCATTGAGGTTCTGTAGCAACCTGATGCTCTGTTGCGCACTTTCATTCATCGCAAACTTGGCATCCTCTCGTTTGATCGGGGTGACTTCGATCGTCTTCTGTTCCCCCTTTCGCTGAAGTGTGAGCGAGATCGCCTTCCCTTCGGAGGCATCGACAATCTCTTGCAAGTCCTTCGGCTGATGGAGGTCTTTCTCCCCGCACTTCAGCAGCAAGTCGTACTGCATCAGCCCCGCCTTGGCAGCTGGACTGTCGGGAAAAAGAGATCCCACCATCAGGCCCCCTCCCTCGGGCAGCGTCACATGGGCGCGGAGAGAGTCGGGCACCTCGCTGAGCGAGACACCGATGACGAACTTGGGGGCCGTGCGGTTCTCTGCTTCGGCATCGAGCTGTCTTAAAGCATCTGCGGTCGATTTCCAATCATCTGTTGGCACGGCGATGACTCGTGTCTCTCCGTTGGGGAGCTGGATCGTGATCTGTGTGGCTTCCAGCGTGGTTCCCTCGGGACCGGCGATCCGAATGCGGACCTTGTTTGGAATGGGCGGCTGATCCACCTCGTCCGACTTCTTCTCATCAGTCGGCTGCGGGGCGTCTTCAGACACCAGCGTCTCAATGATGGTTCGGACTTCCGGCTTCTGAGCCAGAGCGACCGCTTGAAGAGAGAGGCTGCACACGAGGGCAGCCAGCGTGTGCCAGCGTTTGACTTCCATGAGGGTCTCCTGAAATGGGGGGGTAGCTAAGTTCGCCAGAACGGGGGTGAATTGTCGTTGGATTTCCGAAGGAGTGTGGTCGCCATTCGACGCAGAATCCGCCCACTCCCCACCCCGCAGGGGTCGCAGCCCATAGCCGGTGGTCGAGCGCAGCGACACCACCGGTTCATCTTCCCCGCAAGTTCCAGTATCCCGCAGGGATTCCAGCCGACTCGCGGAAGCCAACGCACGCAGGGCTGCAATCCCTTCGGGATAGGCCAGCACGGGCGTCCGCGAACCGGTGGTGACGCTGCGCTCACCACCGGCTATTGGCTGAAATCCCCTCGGGATAAATCGGGCTGGTGAACGGAGTGACGGGGGTTTAGTCCGCGAAAGCATGGGTCTCCATTGTGGCGGTAGCCACGTTCGCCAGAACGTGGGTGAGTGGCTCACAGACCTCCGAAGTCTCGGAAGGCTTCGGAGGTCTGTCGCGTGGTCAACTACTGCAGCTGTTGCCGGACGTGGACGGTGTTGATGGGCACGACGAGGTGGCGGTTGTTGTCGATCGGGACGGAGTAGTAACGCGGCTCCTCGCGGATCTGGAAGCCCTGGTCCTTCAGGTGTTGCCGCTCCTCGTCGGACAGCCGGGGTCTGGGCCAGTCGCCCAAGTTCGGGAGGTCAGCTGCGTCGTAGACCGGGAGTGAGATCGGTTCGGAGTCGTGGCCGTTGGAGGTCAGTCGGACCTGCATCATCGGGGTTGGTGTCTGGCGGTCGCTGTGCGAGACGGGCACCGCCGCCTGAGTGGAGGCGAGACCACCTGAATGATTCGGGATCGAAGGGGCCAAGGCCATCTCCGTCCCTGAAGAAGGAGAGCCAGTCGGACTCGACCAGAAGCTGCGATTTCCTCCGAGATACCCCAGTCCGATAGCCATAAGCGTACTGGCCATGAGGGCCGTATTTCGCAACCAGCCTGCGTGTGTGCGGGCGGGCGTGGCCTCCCGAGGCGACACTTGCGGCGCAGCCGGTTCGTGAACCCAGTCATGACCGGCGCTGGACCAGAGTTGATGCTCCATAAAGCCCAGCGCCACCTCGCGCCAGCCAGCAGGGTTCCGCTCCAGCTGTCGCAGGAGAGCTTGCTGTTCGGCTTCGCTCAGTTCGCCGTCGACGCAGCGTTGCAGGGTCAGTTCGTCCAGAATGTGAGTCATCGCAAGGCCTCCCCACGCGGGGGTGATTGAGTCATTTCAGACCGTGTCTTTTCAGTCAGTAACGTGTCGCGTTCCGCAGATCGCGACAATTCCGCACGCAGCCGTTTGCGAGCTTGCAACAGCCGGTATTCGACCGTGTTGAGGCTGACCCCCAATCGATCGGCCAGCTGTTGATAGCTCCAGTTTTCTGTGTGCTTGAGGATCAAAATCTGACGGTCGAGTTCCGGCAGACTTTCAAAGGCGAGTCGAATCGACTGCTGACGCTCCTTCCCGAGCAGCCACTTCAGGGGGTCGCCTCCTTCCAGGGAGGACACGAGCGGTCGCTGCTCGGAGACCGCGTTGACCAGCTTCCGCCGCCGTCCCGCCGACCGCCGGTACATCAAGCATTGCTTGATCGAAACGCGATAGAGCCACGGGGCGACCTTGGTCGGATCGGTCGGACGGTGGTTCGACTTCAGGACGCCGAGAGCGACCTCCTGCATCACGTCATCCACCGCCTGCGGCTCGTTGAGCCGCGACCGGATCACCGTCCGTAACCATGGAGTATGCTCCGCCAATGCCGCCCCCCAGTGAATCTCGGTCGGAGACTCAGCCAGGCCAGTCGAACTGTCGGGCCGGGGTTGCATAGAGGACAGTCAGGGGTGACGAGATCGTACGCCTGCGAAAAACAACAGAGTCGTCATTCGCAGGCTCTGGGGATTGTTGCCGCTTCCCCCATGATTCGGGAGATGAACTGGAAATAATAGAGACACGAGTCGATTGCCAGCCCGCCGCACCAGCCAGGGCCGCGTGCCAGACATAAGATCGTGCGGCGGGGTTCACGGTCTGCATTGTCGCCTTATTCTCCGAAAAAAGGCAGCTGTTGCTCTGGGTAAACGGTGACTCTGATCGGCGGACAGTCCTCCAGTCTGAGCGATGGGTCTCTAGTATGCGGACCTTGCTGGCGCTGCGGGCTAAACGTTTGATGTGTGACTGACTCTCCGGGACTTGGGAGGAAAATATCAGTCTCGTCAGGCGTTCATCCCCGTGCGATTCCACTTGGCATGAAAACCTCGTAAGCATCGCCTGTACTCAAGACTCGCCACCGGATAGCTGTTCACGATACAACACCCAATTGCAGATATTGTTGCGACACGACTGGCGGGAGTCGGCGATGGAAGGTTTTGCAATCTTGCTGGGATTGGCGGCTTTGGCCTGGATCTGCCTCGGCCCGATTCTGTTTTTTGTTCAATCGTCTCGGATCACCAGTCTGACCGACGAACTCCACCGACTGCGGAAGGAGTTGGATAAACGGACGGCGAGTCAGTTGTCGCGCACGGACGGACTGGCTGCGGAACTCCGTCGCCTCAGCGAGCAGGACCGCATGCAGAGAGCCTATACGAGTGATGATCCTCGTCCGGCCCCTCAGCCGGAAGCTGCGCCGAAGGAGGATGCCTTGTCCCCTGCTGCTCCGCTTCGCGCTCGTCCGACGAAGTTGCCGTCCCAGCAGATGTCGGCGCCCGTCACACTGGCGAGCGAGGTGACGCCACCCCCAGAGATCGCACTGAATATTCCGCAAGAGGCCATCGAAGAAATCAATCCGTGGATCACCGACGCCTCCTTCGCTGAGGCTGGAATCGATGGACCGCACGACACCGCCGACATGGTTCGCGATCGTCTCGCCAGTCGCCAAAGAGCGGCTACGGACCAACCAGCTCTTGAATTGGAGCCCTTCGATAGCGACGCCCCCTCGCGCCGTCGGCCCGTCCCAGAGCCGAACTGGCTCAACGAGATGGACGCGATGCAGTGGATGAGTTGGGTCGGGGCGGTGCTGGTGATGATCGGTGCCGGGTTCGGGCTGAAGTACGCCATTGAGGAACAGTACCTCGGGCCGACCGGGCGGGTGGCGCTCGGCATCTTGGGCGGCGTGGCGATGTTCGTCGGGGCTGCGTACGCGATGAAGAAGGACTACCGCGTGCTGGCCGAAGGGCTGGCAGGAGCGGCGATGGGGATTCTGTACTTCTCGCTCTTTGCCGGATTCCAATGGTACGAGCTAATGCCCCAACTGGTGGCGTTCGCAGGCATGATCGTGGTCACTGCGGTCGGGTTGTCGTTCGCGGGAGTGTTCAATTCACTCCCGGCAGCTGTCTTGGCGATGATCGGCGGATTCCTGACGCCGTATATGTTGTCCAAGGGTGGCGGCAATGTCTCGGCGCTGTTCTCCTACATCCTCATCCTCGATTTGGGAGTCCTCGCGCTCGCGACCTTTCGCAGCTGGGGTCGGTTGCACCTGCTGAACTTTGGCGGCACGCTGCTGATCTGGATTGGTTGGCTGGAGGGCCGCTATCAACCGGAAGAGCTGTGGCTGACGGTGGCGTGGATCACGCTGTTCGCGGTGGTGTTCTCGCTGATGGGGCTGTGGCGGCATGTGATCCGAAAGGAGAACAGCAGCACGCCCGATATGGCTTTGATGCTGATGACTCCGATTGCCTATTTCGGGGCGCTGTATGGGCTGACGAAGGCGGGGTACTCGGACTGGCATGGGATCATGGCGCTGTTGGTGGCGGCGTATTACTTGGGACTGGGGGTGTTTGCCTTTATCCGCAATCCGGGGAACAACCAGATCGTGGTGACGCTGGTGGGAGTCGGGCTGTCGTTTGTGACGCTGGCTGTACCGCTCCAACTGACCGGTCACTGGATCGTGATTGCCTGGGCATTGGAAAGTCTGTTGCTGATCGAGATCGGGCTGCGGTATGAGAAGCCGGGGTTCCGACTGACGGGGTTCGGGCTGCTCGCCATCGTGCAGATGCACATGGTGATGTACGCCGGGGGCACGCTGACTGGACCCGAGGAGTTCACGACCGGGTTCGTGCGTAAGTTGTGGGAAGACCCGGCGACCGTGGCGACGGGGAAATCGGTATTGGGCGGGATTATCAATGGACGGTCGTTGAGCTTCCTGGCCAATGCGATCGTGCTGGCGATCCTGGCGTGGGAATACCGGCGGCGGGAGAAGTCGGCCCGCTTCGAAGGCGCGGATGAGACTTGGAAGAAGATCGGCATTGGGGGCCGAGTTCCCGATGCGGGGCAGATCTCCACGATCTTGATTCCGCTGGTGCCGGTCATCGTGCTGGCGATGGGACTGCTGGAGACGTTCGTCTTTGGGGTTCGTGCCCACTGGTCGGTGGCGACGCATCTGTCGATGTTGCCGATCTGGTTGTCGCTGTTCGCGGTGGCGACCTTACTGGCCTTTCGCCGCATGGCCGATGTGGGGACGCTCGGGGCGCTGGCGAAGTTCCTGTATGGAGTGGTCGGGTGTCTGTTCCTCGTCTTCTTACTAATGCCGTTTCCGGATTGGGGGATCATTGACGCGGGCATGTGGGGGCAGATGATCTTCAACCCGCGCGGGGTCGGGTTCCTGACTGCATTGGGGGCGGCCCTCGTCGGCGCGATCCAGTTCACTCGCAGCGATCCCGAGGACGCCGACTCTCGCTCCATCGCCAGCTCACTCACCATCGCCGTCCCGCTCGTGTTGCTCGGAATGTGTCTGACCGAGACGTTCGCGTTCGGCCAGCGGCATGACTGGCTCTGGGCCACCCAGCTGAGTCAGGTGACGGCTTGGTTCGCGATCTTTTCCGTCGGCACACTGATCGCCGCGAGGTGGTTGGGGAACTCGGGCGCGTTGTCGATGCTGTCGAGGTTGATTTACATCGGCACCGGCGGGCTCTTGCTGTTGCTGATGGCGACGGGATTTGGCGATATCGTACAGCACGGGCAGACCGTGGTGGCCGAGGCGTATTCGCGCGTGCTGCTCAATCCGCGCGGGCTCTGTCTATTGGTCGGAGCGGGTTCGCTGGTGTTCGGAGTCTGGGGGCAGGCGACCTCGCCGAATCGTGACCACAACTTTGTCACAGCGCTGAAGATGGCCGCACCGATTGTGCTACTGGCGATGTGCCTGCTGGAGTCGTATGCCTACGGGCAGCGGCACGATTGGATCTGGGCCACGTTCGTGAGTGCTACGGGGATTTGTCTGTCGATCTTCGCGTATCTGACACGCTGGGTCGGACACCGGTTCGACATCCGGCAGAGTCCGCTGACGGGGTTGTCGCAGGTATTCTATGTCGTATTGTCGGCGGTGATTGTGGTGCTGTTTCTGGGGACGCTGGGGGACTGGGAATCACGGATGCGCGGGACACTGCATGCGGTGTGGTTGACGCCGTTCTTCAACCCTCGCGGCGTCTGCTTTCTCTTGGCCATCGCGTCGGCGTGGGCCGGACGATCGCTCGTTGCGAAGGAGGACGAGGATCGCGAATACCTCATCCCGACCCTCGGCGGCTTGTCGCTGGGCCTGTTCGCCTACGGCATCGCATTCCTCCTGTGTACCATCGAGGTCTACGCCTACGGCAAACAGCAGAGCTGGAACACCGCCACGGCTTTGGCCATCACGGGAACATGGGCCTTGATGGCGATCGCCACGACCGGGGCAGGTCTCATCAAGCGGTCCTCTCCGATCCGCATGTTGGCGATAGGGCTCTTCGCCCTGACGACTGCTAAGGTGTTTCTGTACGACGTGTGGTATCTCCACAAAACGATTCGCTGGGCGGCGTTTATCGGGCTGGGTTTCACGCTGTTTGCGACCTCGTTCCTCTACCGCCGGTTCCGTGATCGACTCAAGGACTGGATTAAGCCGATGTGCCTGCTGCTGGCCACGACGCTCGCACTGGGGTGCGAAAAAGCATGCCATGCGGAGGAGGCCGAGCCCGATCTCTCGACGCAGTTCTCGCACCGCTTCGAGCTGGAGACGTTGGACCCCAAGCGGGTGAATACAGACACCGACCCGAACTTCGTCCGCATTCCGCTCACTCCCGAGATCTACGATGCCAGCCAGCGTAACCTCGACGACCTCCGACTGCTCAGTGTTAATGAGAAAGGTGTCTCGACGCAGATCCCCTACATCCTGATCTCGCCCACAGACGAGTTCGGCCAGGCCGACCAGAACCTGCCGATCGTCAGTCGTCAAGATGTCGCGGACACGACCGAGTTCGTCGTCAGTGCCCAGGAGATCACCGAACCGGTCGAGAGTCTGCGTCTGACGGTGACCTCCCCTGAGCCAGAATACGTCCGTTCGCTGCGCCTCTACGGAGCCGAGTTGCCGGACGACGACGAGGGAGAGTTGCTTGTCGCGAATGGGTATCTGGTCGACCGTACGCGGGGTTCGCTCCGTCTGACCGAGTCGACCATCCCTTGCCCCCGCAGCTACTTCCGCTACTACCGCATTGTGATCGAGAACGCAGGTCAAGCCCCCCTCACCATGACCGGCTGTACCGCCCGCATGGTCCGCCGCCGCGCAGCTCCTCGCGTGAGCTACCCCCTGCTGGTCACCAACGAAGTCCGCACTGATCGGCAGGTCACGCGCGCAGACATGACCCTCGCGGGACCAGTCCCCATTGACCGCATCGAGTTCGAGATCGCCGGGGCCGATGAGTACCACCGTAGCGCCCAGCTACTCATCGTTCAAGCCACCAGTACCTCACCAATCACGAGCGTTCAGCTGTTTCATCTGGCCAAGGTCTCGCACGGACACACCGCCATTGTCTCCTTTGCCCCGCAGCAATCGAAGCAGTGGCGACTGGAGATTCAGAACGGAGACGACCAGCCGCTGACCGTGGCCTCGGCCAAGGCGTACGCCATCGAGCGGTCACTGGCAGTTCCGGTGAAGTCACTCAGCGCCGCTGCGAACCCGGTGATGTTGTACGTTGGCGGTCAGGTCTCCGCCCCGAGCTACGATCTGTCCCGCATCAGTACCGTGCCGGAGGTAGAACGGTTGACGACCCTCGCCGTCTTGTCGGGTGTCAAGAACGACGGCTACCGAGATGTCACTACTCAGCCCCCTTGGGCCGAGGACCATCGCACGCTGGTGTGGGTGATGGTACTGGGAGGCGTGGTGGTCTTGTCAGTGCTGGCCGTGGCACTTCTGAAAGCCGCCGCCGTTCGGGAACCCGTAGTCGAGACTTCCGAGACGGACCCCATTCCGTAAATCTCTCGTCTTCCATGTCCAGTCAATCCCATCGAGTTTTTCGGACACTCCGCGCTGTAGCCGACAGCATATCCGTGGTACTCTTCACCCACGCATCGCAATTCATTCACGGTGGCAGAGGCAAGATGAGGTACACAGATCGCACAGATTTTCACAGATTTGCTACCGCCGATGGCAGTGCCTGTGGGTGGATGTGGCTCCCCGCCACTCTGAATCTGTGCCGATCTGTGAAATCTGTGTACGAACCCTACACTCAGAACGAGGTATTGAAGAGAAGAGGCGATGGGCTCTCACTCGGCCTGACTCGTATTTGGTGAGAGGCTTTCGGCTGCAGCGCGGAGTGTCGATTTTCGAATCCGGTTGGTAAGTGCTGGTGGGCTCGCGATGCGGGTCAACAAGCACTGGCGGGTACTGTGGCCCGAGTGTGACTCAATTCGGCGGTCGCCTCGCCCGGTCGGGGGAAGAACGCCTTCAGAGACAGGAACGGCTTCTCGAAGAACTTCCATGAGAGCGCCGAGACGGCCAGCGTGGCCAGTAATGTGGCTAAGAAAATCACCAGCGGTTGCACCGACTCGGGCAGAACCGACCAGTCGAGCTTCAGCACCAACTTGTAGATCGGGCGATGGATCACATACATCGCGTAGCTGAACTGACCCGGCAGCGTCAGCCACCGCTGTGAGAGAACCTTGGCGAACCAGTGCTGCGGCGAGACTGCAGCTGCGGAGAACACGAAGCAGCCGAACATCAGACCGAGCAGCGTGTGCCCGATTGTCTGCGAGCCGACCTGTTCGGTCTTGAGTAGTGGCCACACCGCATCGACGCCGACAATCACGACGGACAGGAGCGACATCACTGGCCAAGCCCAGCGAGTCAGCCGGGGATACCAGACGGGAGATCGCAGGCCCATCGCGAACAGAGCGCCCAGGCACAGACTGTCCATGCGGGTCACCGTCGTGACATATAGAGCGATGGTATCCGCTCCACTCATCGACAAGCCCACTCGCAGTGCCAGAGCCAGCCCGATGCAGGCCCAGCAGACCTTCGCCAGCGAGCGAGTCGACAGGAATCCGACGACGAACGGCCAGACCAGATAGAACTGCTCCTCGACCGCCAGCGACCAGAAATGACTGAGATAGTTCACATGAGGCCAGTGTCCCTCATACGCGAAGTGCCAGTTCTGGAGGTAGGTCCAGTACCAGAACTGATCGCGTGACAGCTCACTCACTTTCTGGGCCACCGGCTGGGCCGGACTCCAGTATTCGGCCAGCTGCGGCACTGCCACGAACGTGACCAAGAGTGCCAGAAAGTACAGCGGGAAGATTCGTAGCGACCGCCGGGCGAAGAAGCTGCGGAGGTAGCCGGGCCTGCCGCGCGAGTCGATGAGAATGCCGGTGATGAGGAACCCGGACAGGACAAAGAACAGATCCACGCCCGTCCAGCCCGCGACACTCACCTTGCGGAGTACGAGGTTCAGCAGTCCCTCGCCGGGCGCTTTCAAGCAGTCGTACAGAAACACTGTCAGGATGGCGATCCCGCGTACGCCGTCGAGTGCCGGACGATGGTCTGATGGCAGAGGGGTGAACTCGCGCGGTGCGAAGTTGAGTCGAGGCAACCATCTCATGAGGGCAACTCCACAGGTTCACGAGACACCTCACTCACCTCATCAAGTGCGCTGCCCGATGTAGCACTCTGGCCCCGTAGTTGTCGATAGACATCCCGCGCCCAACGAGTCCCCTTTGCCGCCGCCGAGCCCCAGCGAGTCGTAGTGAACAGGGCGGTACCGATCTCCTTGCGTCCCGGCCAAACATGGTCGAGAAAGCTACCGGGACAAGCACAGCTGTCGATGCTCGCGCACTGAGGCAGTTGAGACATGTGGTCTTGGATTTCGGCTGCGAGCAGAAACCCCGGACAGCCGCGCTCGAACTGGGGATCCCAGCCGATCTTGAAGGCGTAGTATTCCGACTCTGACCGAAACAGGCACATGCTGGCGATGACCTGCTCACCCAGGACGAGTTCCGCAAAACGGATGCGGTCACGCGTGGCGAAGCCGAGAGCGACATGCTTCAGTGCCTCGGCCTCGCTCTGTCGGCAGGCGAGGGCAGTTTGAGTTTTGCCTTTCCACCCCAGTGACTCCAAGTCGAGAAACCGCTCCACAGCTGACAGATCCCCATTCGGGCACCCGGTGAATCGCAGCGAGACCTTTCCGACTTTTTCGAGAGCGCGGCGGCCACGTCGCAGGCTCTTGGCCCGTTTTGCCGACATGGCGGAACCATCGGTGGCCGACACGGTGGCTCGCAGGTACTGCTCATCCACAGTCGCGACCATCCGCTGTCGCTCACACTGAGCCGTCAGCAGGCTCGCCAGGGAACTTTGTAATGGAAACATCGGTAGCGAGAGCCCGTGCAAGTTTTGCTGACTCAAAAACTTCCACAAGATCTCGACCACCGGCTCCCGCTCAGCCGCATCAACGAGTAGTCCCGTCATGAAACTGTGTTCAGACCGCACCGCTCGCAAGTGGGGCAGCGGCAGTTGGCGCGACGCGGAGACTCGTTCGAAGAGTCCAGCCAGCAACCAACGGCCTTGCGACTCGACGATTGTGAGCAGCTGTGCTGATGACGAGTTGGTGGGGGACCGCCATTGGGGGAACAGGAACGACGGCGAGAGGAATGGATTTCGGAGCAGGCTCCGCTGTTCCAGATCGCGCCAGCCCGCCTCGAACGCCGGACTCGTGTCACACGGAAACGGGCGCATCTGGGCTACATACCCGTGCTCGATCTGGATCGGTGGGGAGGCTTGAACGGAGAGAAGGGCGGTGGCGGGCACGGGATGCCTTTGAAGAACTGTCACGCCGATGGGAGGAAAGGCAAGGATGAGCGCCAAGCAAGCCTAGTATTCCGAGAAGTCAGGAGAATCCGAGAATGCCTGGAAGTCTCAGAACTCCGATGATTCGGGATGGGTGAGGTGCGCCTTGCAGGATTGGAGCGATTGGTCAGTCGGTCCGGATTGACTGGTCCAATAAGCCTAGCTCACTGTCCGCTGGATGCGTCCGACATCAGCTGCAAATTGGCAGGGACTGGTGCCTCGTCAAAGCTTGGAATTCGGCTTGAGCCCTGCCTGGCGGGAGGTGAATCCGAATTCCAAGACGTGACGGAGCACTCTTCGTACTGCGAATGAAGAGTTCCCCAATGGCTGAGTGCGAAACGCGAATGGATATTCAAGCAGCTGGAAGTTTTGACAGGATGAACTGGATGAATACAGAATCTGACATCGAGTCTGGTCATCCTGTTTTATCCTGTAAATCCTGTCAAAACTTCCTCGCTCCTTGGCGAAGTCAGGCAAGACACTTCAGTCATGGTCCAACTCGGTGACACAGTGGATGACCTCTGCCCGCTTTACTGAGCCACACACAGGTCACGATTCCAGTCTCCTCGGGATTGGAGCGGGATCAGTGACGTGATAAGCTAATTCACGAACAATGAAGCAGGCCCCGGAACAGCACGGCAGACATCATGCAGCACAAGAGGTTAAGGTCCGTTTGGGCGGCACTGCTCGTCGCGGCGGTTGGTTCGTCGGCGGGGGCTCATCCCGGACATGGGACGACAGAACCGACTTCTCCCGCACATGCCGCAGAACCGGTGCATTTGTTGCCCGTGCTGCTGTTGGTTGCGGTCGTCGCGCTGGGGGGGTTTTCGGTGGTCCGGCGACCCCAGCGAGTCCGTGAACGAAAGTAGGCGTACGGCTTGCGTGGGATAGGCTTCCAGCCTGTCATTTGTACGGAATCATGACAGGCTGGAAGCCTATCCCACGGCCCGATTGAGGGTTTACCCATGCCGATTCCCGGACAACGTGTGTTCCAGGAAATTCGTGATGCCCATGAAGAGGCTCGGGCTGAGGCGGAACGGGCCGAAGGTGCCCAGAAGCACCTGAAGACAGAGATCGAGCAAGTCGTCTCCGATCGCGGGTCAGCGCTCTTGGAACTGGCGAAGCACGACCTCCCCGACATTCGTCGTGAGACAATCCAGTCGGCTTTCGCCGAGATTCAGCGCGAGTTACTGCTGATCGTCGAACGCAAAGAGCGGACGCTGGCCGAGCTGCAAGGGCGAATCGCGCGGCTCCTGGCCGCTGAGCAGGAGGTCTCCCAGTCTCGCTTGGCGGCTGACTCACAGCTGACGCAGCACCTGGCCGAGCAGTCCCGCCTGCAAGCAGTCGTGCAGACCGAGTTGCAGGCCCATGCAGAATTCCCGTCACTCTCCAGGCAAGCCGTCGAGGCCGAAGCTGCCCTCCAACAAGACGAGAAGCGGGTCGCTGATGTGCAGGCCGGAGCCAGTGAAAAGCTCCCGACCTATGAGCGCAGCTCGCTGTTCCAGTATCTGTATCGCCGCCGGTTCCTCACCCCCGAGTACATCCAGCGCGGGTGGACTCGACGCATGGATCGCTGGGTGTCCGAGCTGATTGGCTACCCGACGGCGAAGCGGGGGTATGAGTTCCTCAAGAACACCCCCGTGCTGATGCAGAATGAACTCACCCGCCGGCGCGAGGTGTTTCACCAGTTGATGACGCAGATCGAGACGATCGAAGAGGAGGTCGCAGGCCGGGTCGGCCTGACCCCGGTCATCACTGCTGCCTCAGAAGCCCGACAACTGCGAGGCCGCCTGGATGAGCAACTCGCCAAGACTCGTCAGTTGACGGTCAATGCTCAATCCGAACTCGCAGCTGTCAGCCAAGAGCAGTGCCAGTTTTACCAGACGGCTCTGGATCGCTATCGGGCGTTCCTCGACGCGACGGAAACCGCTGTGCTGGAACAGCGAGCCGAGCGGACGGCCAGCACTCGTGATGATGAGATTGTCTCCCGCATCGCTTTCCTCACGGCACAGATTGGCAAGCTGAAGCCCCAGTTGCAGGAGACCGTTCAAGGGGTCGCGTCCGCCGTCGGAGTCAGTGACGGGTTGGAGTTCATTACCCGCCGCCTCCAGCAGTCGAACTTCGAGGAGGACCGCTCGCACTTCGACGATCAGTTGGACCTCGATCAACTGGTGGAGCGATTCCGCAAAGGGATCCTGTCGCGCGAGGCGCTCTGGTCGGAGTTGAAGCAGCACCAGGCATTTGAGCGAACTGAGACGGAAACGACGGTGATGGATATTGTGAATCACCCGATGACGCATGTGCTGGCGCGAGCGATGGTGCAAGTGGTCGGTGCCGCCTTGCAGCAGGGGGTGAACCGCAGCATTCAGCGGCGAAGTGGTCCCTCGGGGCCGACTGGTCCGGGCTGGTCGGGACAGGCGTTTCCCGATCTTCAAGCTCCAACATGGGTCCGGACGAATCCCGCGCCCTCAGCCCCTCCCCGATCTGGCGGGGGAGAATACAGAACCGTGGATCGAATTTAGTTGGACAGCACCACTTTTCAAAAACGGCGGGTGGCGGGGTCAGGAGGCTTTGCGGATGGCCCCGGCGTGGGGAACCGTCGCTGGCCTGTCGCTTCTCGGACCAACGCGATGGAGCCTCACCTC
>JAYSUV010000616.1:0-1141 GCA_043718945.1 Planctomycetota bacterium | reverse complement strand
CAGATTCCCTGCTACGCCGCACTGGAGGCCGTGCTATGCCACAGTACCCCCTCGGTTCGTGGACCCACCGCAATCCTCGCCCGCGACCGCCAGGAGAGCCCCGCTTTCTGGTCCAAGTGGCGAATGCGTGTCGAGTGCGGCATCAGGCGTACAGCACCGAACAGTCGTACGTCTTGTGGGTCAAACGGTTTATCCTATTTCACAACAAGCGGCACCCCCAGGACATGGAGCCGAGTGAATTGCGAACGCATCATCGCCTGCCATCTCGGCCCCAAGCCTGAGCCGTGTGCCGCTTGAGCCAAAGTGGTCCTCATGAAACGGCGTGATTATCGCGGTGGAGTTTGTTCGACGGATCGCCCAGTTTGGCGCGGCCGACTCGCTGCCAGATCGACAGCGAGCGGGCGGACGTCAGTCCCCCGTGCCCGAGCGACGATCTCTCTGCGAACCGGGTGCGGAATGCGGAACAGCGTCGCACTGGCACGTTGGACTCACGTCCAACGCTCGCTGTCGAATTGACAACTGCGTCGTACTCGGACTCCTTCAATCACCGCACGAGTTCGGCGGCTGACGCCATCCGGATTGTCTGATCTGCGCCGTGGGCGCAACAGACTCCGCACTTCCCCCTCATCCCAAGCCACCGACTGTTCGGTCGTTTCATCAGGCCAGCCAAGGTCGACCTCCACGACGTGCCGTTCTGAGGTGGAAGCGAATCACATGGTCCGGGAGCGTCAATAGCCCGGTCGGCGTTTCGTATGAGCCACCGCGATGACTTGCACTTCGGCTTCATTCACACGGTAAACGACGATGTCAGGAAATCGGTCAAGCTGCACATTCCGAAACTCGTCGACATAAACAGGCCACTGACGAGGTGATCGCGCAATGCGGCCCATCGCGACATCCAGGGCATCGGAAAACTCGACTGAGAGTGATTCGTCGATGTCGCGGTACCAAAGAACAGCGTCCTTGATCTCGCCCCTCGTTCGGGGGTGAAACTTAATCGGCCAGCGTTCCATGTTCGCCTCGAATCGACTGCCGCACCTCTTCCCACGACAAGAGCTTCACTTCGCCCGAATCGATTTCAACAGCTCGTCGTCGAATCTCGCTGGCCCAACTGGCGGCGATGTCTTCTTCCGAGTCCGGC
>JAYSUV010000615.1:0-3170 GCA_043718945.1 Planctomycetota bacterium | reverse complement strand
CAGACAGGAATCTGGCTCCTGTCTGGCAAGACGATATCGAAGATTGCAAAGACCTCGAAGAAGACCACGGCGAAGCGTGGGGAGGGTCCGCCGGTCGCCGAACGGTTCGCCCTGAAGGAGCCACTCCCCCTCCCCCGAAGAACAAGCCCAACTCCAGGCCCCAAACCCCGGAACAGCCGCCGCCTAAAATCCTTCACAGCGTTGCCTTGATGGGGTTGGTGTCGCGAGGGGCGTTGGTCCCACAGCTGTAGCGGTGGGCAATTGTCGGATGTCACTGGCGGGACAAGGAGTTGCTACGGCTCCGGATTGTTCTGGAGCGTCGTGCTGTTTTCGGAGCTTCACGCCTGGGAAGCCACGGACCTCACGGCTTCCGGAGATGTTCACATCACTGGGTGAGGCTCCTGCCGAGCCGCTCTGGCCAGAAGACATGCTCCCTAGCTCGCGGCTCGGCAGGAGCTTCGCCCTCCCGGCGCACAGCCTCAGCGAGTCTCCACTCCACCGTTCAATACCTGCACCAACACGTTGTCATGCGGATAGGGATGCCCCTTGTGCTGGCGAAATGCCTCGCCGTAAGCGACTCCGATCTCGGCCCCCCGGCTGGCGGACCAACGGCGACAGCCATCGAGATACTCATCCAGCCCATGCTGCTGTCGGAGCCACTCGCGCTGGCTCGAATGACAGGCCAGCATGGCCAGCTTCAGCTCGAACGTCTCAGTAATGTCAATGATGAACTCGGGCGGAATCGATTGTCCGTACCAGTCGATTCCCTCGATCGGGTCGACATAGTACAAGGCCGGAATCTTCGTGATCGCCGGGGCGGGATCCCACTGCTGCGTCTTGTAGTTCGGGCACGAGGCATTGAACGCCGCGTCCCGGACCAGCAGGCTGGTGACCTCATGATCGGACATGTAATCGACGGGAGGAGCGGTCAGTACGATGTCGGGCCGAGCCAGGCGAATCATCTCAGTCACACGCCGACGACTCTCGTTGTCGTGACAGATTTGGAGATCCTTGAACTCCAAACAGAAATACTTCGCTCCGAGCAGATCTGCTGCCTCCTTCGCCTCTTGGCGACGAATGGCCGCGATCTCATCCGGTCCATGAACCGCGCTCCCGCAATCCCCAGCTGTCATGGTGGCCATCACGACCTCGCAGCCCAATTGCTTGAGTCGAGCCAGAGTCCCCGCACATTGAATCTCAATATCATCGGGATGAGAATGAATCGCCAAAATGCGAGGAAGCGGCATGAGACACCGGGTAAGTGAGGCCAGGTTTCAAACAGAAGTCCAGTCGAGACAGTCTAGCGGTTGCCTCGTCACCGGGAGAACTCTACCCCTGATGACCACGATGTTCACACCGGCTGGTCAAAAAGAGGCGTTCACGGCTTGCCGGATCCGCTGGAGTGTGACCTGCGGGATTGGTGATTTGCCTCTGGCGAGAGCCGACTGCTGCGGGCAGGTGTTACTTCGACGTGGTCTCTTCCAGCTGAGTCGGTACTGGCTCAATCGAGGCGGGGTGGCGGGGTGAATTTCTTCCGCGACCGACTTTTCGCAGGCACACATCACCTTGATGTTCCACCACCTGCGTCTTGCAGAGAATCGCCTCCCGTGTTCCAATGGACAATGCACGTCATCCCTCCGATTGATGCCCACTCGATCAGCCGCCCACCCCGAGAGTCGTTTCATGCCTCGTCCCACCTCTCGTCGTGACTTCCTGCGACGGTTTGGGCTCAGCGCAGCTGCGTTTCCGTTTCTGTGCAACCTGCCGAGCTTGGGGTTCGCGAATTCGGAGGGGCGGAAGAAGCGGCTGGTCATTATGTTCAGCCCCAACGGCGTCGTGCCGTCGGCCTTCTGGCCGGAAGTCGACAAAGAAAAAGACATCGTCAAAGAGTTCCTGACCAGTGTGGGGCAACGGCTGACGGGACCGATGGGCTCCGAGATGCCGCTGACCGGGTTCAAGGAAATCCTGTCGCCGCTGGAGCCGTATCGCGATCGCACTCTCACGCTGCATGGAGTCTGTGACAAGATTCGCGGCGATGGCGATAACCACATGCGCGGGATTGGCTGCCTGCTGACCGGGATCGAGTTGTTCCCCGGCAACATTCAAGGCGGCTCGGACACCCCGGCAGGCTGGTCGAGCGGGATGTCGATCGACCAGGAGTTGAAGACCTATCTACAAGCTCAGGCCGAGACTCACACGAGGTTCGGCTCGCTCGAATTCGGCGTTGTGGTTCCTGATCGGGCGGATACCTGGACCCGCATGGTCTATGCGGGACCGAACAAGCCGATTACTCCGGTTGATGACCCATACCAGATGCTGACCAAACTCTACGGCAATGTGGCCGACCGCGAGACGCTGAAGAGTGTGCTGGATGATCTGAAGACCGATCTCGACAAATTGAAGTCCGTGGTCGGCAGCGAGGACCGCCATCTGCTCGAAGAGCAAGCGACCTTCGTCCGCGAGATGGAGAAGGATCTTGCCGAGTCGCAAGCGGTCACACTCGGCCACGCCATCCCGCAACTGGAACCCGGCATTCGCGAGTCGAACGACAACCTGCCCAAGATCAGCCAGATGCAGATCGACCTGCTCGTTCACAGCTTGGCCGCCGACTTCACCCGCGTCGCGACGCTGCAGTTCACAAACTCGGTCGGGCAGGCCAAGATGACTTGGCTGGGGATCGACGAGAACCACCACACACTCTCACACGAACCCGACAGCAACGCCGATGCGCAGACCAAACTGACCAAGATCAACAAGTGGTACTGCGAGCAGCTGGCCTACCTGACGAAGAAGCTGGCGGAAACGCCGGAGCCGGGCGGGATGGGGAGCCTGCTCGATAACACGCAGATTGTGTGGACGAACGAGTTGGGCAAGGGGAACTCGCACACCCTCGATAATATTCCGTTCGTGCTGGTCGGCGGCGGCTTCGATTATCAGGGTGGCCGTGCGCTGGAGTTCGGCGGCGTCCCGCACAACCGCCTGCTGCTCTCGTTCGCCCACGGCATGGGGCACATGCTCGACCGCTTCGGCAATCCGGATTATTGCGGAGACGGGCCACTCAGCGGTCTGGTGGGGTAGCTCCGGTTGATTCGCTTTGGAATCTACCGGGGTGGCTTTGCCACAGGAGGTTCTGGCATCGTGGGTTGACTCCGAGATCACCTCTGGTGCCG
>JAYSUV010000614.1:0-1144 GCA_043718945.1 Planctomycetota bacterium | reverse complement strand
GAGCATTCTGAGGCAGGGGCAGGCGAATCACGAACTCGGCCCCGCCGCCTGGTCGATTCGAAGCGGTGATGTCACCCCCATGAGCTTTGATGATGGCTCGACAGATTGCCAATCCCAGGCCGCTGCCGCGACCTCCATCCGCGGTCGGAGACGCACGATAGAATCTCTCGAAGATACGCTCCAGCGATCCGGGAGGCAGGCCCGGCCCATCGTCAGCGACGGAAATTCTGACAAACTGACCGTCCACGGCGGCTGTGATGCGGATGTGCGAATCGGGCGGTGTGTAGCGAGCGGCATTCTCCAGGAGATTGACGAAGACTTGTTCCAGTAGAAGTCCATCGACATTCAGTAAGGGCAGGTCGCGAGGCAGTCGGACCTCCACGGGATGGGATTGCAGCTCGCTTCGCGTGCGATGCAGAGCCGACCCCACGATTTCTTCCAGGACATGCCATTGCTTGTTCGGTGCTGCGGCCCCGGCGTCGAGCTTTGACATCTGAAGAATGTTCTCCAGCAGTCGGTTCAGCCGGGTGGCCTCTTCCGCCACAGTTTCGAGCAATTGGCGACGAGTTGCTTCGTCGAGTGAGGCTGACTCCAGCAAACTGCTGCTGGCTCCGGCGATGGCTGCCAGGGGAGTCTTGAGATCGTGTGAGACACTGCTGAGCAGGCTGTTGCGGACCTGCTCCGCTTCGGCCTGAAGATGAGCTTCAGCGGCATCGATGGCCAACTGGTCTCGCTCCAGTGCCAGAGCCAACTGATTGGCACAGGCTTCCAGGAGGCGACGCTGGTCCGGTTCGATCAGCCGTTCCGCATCCGACACGCGCACGGCGATCGCGCCGAACGTTCTCTGCGATCCAATCAATGGCAGAAACAGAGCGTTGGAATTGGGAAGCGTATCGGCCCCCGCCCCGGCCATTTGATCGTGTTCCGCGACCCAATGGGCTGCGGGATCACTCACGGAGTGTTGGGCGATGGTGGTCTCGTGGCCGAACACCAAGTCCAGTCCTTTGGCCTGCCCTCGCAGGTAGATCGCCACTTCACCGTGGAACATCTCACCGATTGTCTTCCCGGCTGCCGAGGCGAGAAACGCCTTACCGTAGAGAGAACTGAGTTGCTTACCCAACTGAAACAGAGCGGTGGTGCGTTG
>JAYSUV010000613.1:0-1146 GCA_043718945.1 Planctomycetota bacterium | reverse complement strand
ACCGGCTAATTTCTGAGACCCCTCTGGGGTCTGTCAGGCAGACATTCGCTCCATCGACCGGTTGCCGTGATTCGCGACTACACCCCTGCCTGTCCTTGGAACCATGATTCACTTCACACTGGCGAGCCAAAGCCCTCGCCAGTGGCACCCAGCGGCACGATCACCATCAACCCGGCGGACAAGAGCAGCGTCGCCGAAGATGACATCCGCTGGGCGAGCAGGCTTGCCGCCAACGGACCGAGCATGGCCCCCGTTGATCCTCCGGCAGCGATCACGCCAAACGTCCGACGACTGGTGACTTGGCTGAAGCTGTCGACCATCACGCTCCAGAAGAGAGACACCATCAGATAGTTGAAGACGCTGACCCACACAAAGAAGGCCATCGACACCCACAAAGGTGGATCGTCCGGCTGCAGGAGCTTGGCAAATCCGACCAGTGAGGCGGCAATCAGTGTCATCAGCACGAACGGGAGCCCCCGCTTGGAGCAAACTCGAACTAGCATCCCCCACAACGGAGTTACGATCAGCAGCGCTGAGAACGTGAGGAGAAAGAGAACATTCATTCCGTCCGCCCCGAGCTTGGCCCCATGGACCTCGCGAATCGGGCGGATCAAGAAGTAGCTGAACAGCAGCAGCCCCAACCCGAGGGCACTCCAGAGAGTGGCCCACAAGTCGCGGGCACTGAGCGGTCCGTTGATCGCCTGCCAGCGCGACCGGAGGTTGTCATTAAGACTTTGAAGATTCATTCAGAACCTGCGTGGGCACTGACGCGGAACATGTGCCCATCGGGGTGGCGAAGATGAAACTCCCGCACGCCCCACGGTTCGTCCGTGGGGGGATGCGTGACGAGCATGCCGCCTTGAAGGGCCTTTGCATGGAGTTCATCGACCTCGGCCACCGACTCCATCCACCACGACATCCAGACGCCGTCCGTCTGGTCATCGCCTGGGAACTTCGGCAGGAGTGTGCCACGTGAGCCTTGTGCACCGACGCACAGAAAGATCTCGGCTTTCCCGGAGCAGACACTGCCGAACGTCGCCGGACCATGCCAGTTCTCGACGGTCGCGTTGGCTCCACTCCCGATCATGCCACAGTCATTCCAACTGAATCCCGGCAGCCAGCCGAGGGCCTCGAACCAGGCGAAGC
>JAYSUV010000612.1:0-8990 GCA_043718945.1 Planctomycetota bacterium | reverse complement strand
TCTGCAATCCAGGTTCCGTCAGAACGAACCCGTATCGTAAGACTCGGCCTCCCTTTTCACGCAGACCACTTTCGCATTCGTGGGGAGGCATTTAGTGTCGATCGCATCGAGATTGAGCACCGAACAGGCCAATCATGCGTGGAAGGCATTGTGTGAGATACCAAAGAAATCCACAGATACCTATGTCTTGTCAATTGTTGGCAAAGGATTCGCAGCATTGGCCGGACGAATGCCCACAGAAGATCGACTGCATGCAGCAGAGCTGCTTGTTAGTCTCTCGGGGCAAGATGCTTACTTGGCTGAGGATAGCCCATACACTACTGTCGTTGAGCTACTTGATGCAGCAAACAGTGAACGGCTTTTGACAATTGCAATTGAAAACATGTTGTGTCAATGCGGGACAGTCCCGTCAGTTCCGATTTTTGATAGTATTGAATACGACTCTTCCACGCATGACGTAAATAGTCTTCCCGTGTGTCTTGCAGCATTTTTGAACCCACGAAAGATAATGGAGCTATCCTCGCACCCCAGTTGTGTCGGCAAACCTCGCGAGTATCTACTCCAGCGGTTCGAGGAACTCGTGTTACACAACAGTCAGCATGTATTTCTGAAGCCGGAGGGCGTGGGGGATGCTGGCGAGGCGAAGAGTCCGGGGGCTGACGCCGACCGGCTCGCGGGGGACTCGACAGACTTACGTCTGCCGCTCGCTCGGAGGCGGTTTCACAACCTGCACGACGCAGCGGCGTGGATCGAACAGAACTGGCCCGATTTTGATCTGGAGTACCAGCACCCCGTCACTTGGCGAGCTGAACCACAGTGAGATGTACGTCGCGCGTCCCAGTGAGCCGGGCGGCGTCAGCCCCCGGACGAGTTAGACGCGGAGAGACGTTCACAGAATCCGGGGCCTGACGGCCACCGGCTCACTGGGGCAATATTCCACGCGGGTGGAGTTCCTGCGGGAGTATGGGGTCAGCCGGTTGCTCAAACGTCAGCCGACTGCTCAGGAACCCGTTGCGAAGATTGCCGACCTCTGCCGCCGGGCGGGGGAGCTGCTGCTCGACCAAGCCGACCACGCCCGAGCGACCCTCGTTCTCGACAAGGCCACCACCCTTGATGCCCAACACACCGACCTGCCGCAGCTGCGAACACGCCTCGATCGGCTGAAGGTCACTCAACAACCCACCGAGCCACCTCCCCCGCCGGAAGCCGTCCCATTGGAATGAACCGGTGAGCCGGGCGGCGTCAGCCCCCGGACGAGGACGCGTGGGGCAACGCTCGCGGAATCCGGGGCCTCACGGCACCCGGCTCACCGGGGAACGTGGAGTTCCTGCGGGAGTATGGCGTCAGCCGGTTGCTCAAACGCCAGCCGTCCGTCCAGGAACCCGCCACCAAGATCGCCGACCTCTGCCGCCGGGCTGGGGCGCTGCTGCTCGACCAAGCCGACCACGCCCGTGCGACTCGCGCCATCGACCAAGCCACCACCCTCGCCCCCCAACACCCCGACCTGCCGCAGCTGCGAGTACGCCTCGACCGACTGAAGGTCACTCAAGAACCGACCGAGCCGCCTCCCCCACCGAAAGCCGTCCCGCTGGAACCGCCAGCGTCCCGGTGAGCCGGGCGGCGTCAGCCCCCGGAAGTGTGGGACGCGTGGCGTTGAGGCGAAAGCGGAATCCGGGGCCTTACGGCACCCGGCTCACCGAAGGGTTTGGCGAAGGCTGACGCCGCCCGGCTCGCGGGGGACTCGACAGACTTACGTCTGCCGCTCGCTCAGCGGCGGTTTCACAACCTGCACGACGCAGCGGCATGGATCGAACTGAACTGGCCCGACTTTGACCTGGAGACCAATCACCCCCTGACCTGGCGCGCGGGGAATTGAGTTCCGTGACCGGCCCGGCGCTCGCCGCCCACAAGAGATCCGGTGAGCCGGGCGGCGTCAGCCCCCGGACGGGGTGGTGTCGTGTGGCGTTGAGGCGAAAGCGGAATCCGGGGCCTTACGGCACCCGGCTCACCGAGGGACGTGGAGTTCCTGCGGGAGTATGGCGTCAGCCGGTTGCTCAAACGCCTGCCGACCGCTCAGGAGCCCGCGACCAAGATCGCCGAACTCTGCCGCAGGGCTGGGGAGCTGCTGCTCGACCAAGCCGACCACGCCCGAGCGACTCTGGTCCTCGACAAGGCCACCACCCTCGCTCCCCAGCACCCCGACCTGCCCCAGCTGCGAGATCGCCTTGATCGGCTGAAGGTCTCTCAACAACCCACCGAGCCGCCTCCCCCACCGGAAGCTGTTCCGTTGGAATCCCAAGCTCCGTAGGGACTCGCCAGCGAGCGACAGACGTGAAACTGTCGAGTCGTTGAGCGTCGCTACGACTCCGCTCGCAAGTTTGATCGCGAGCGGAGTGGCGTCAGCCCTCCGTGTAGGGCGGCACGTTTCACAGATGCCGGTCGTGTCTCGCTCATCGACATCGGCACCGATCTCCACCTGGGGCATAGAGTTCACGGCCCGCGAGCACGGCGGACTCACGTCCGGCGCTCGCTGTCCCACTGCGGATCACGCTCCCACTCCATGCACTCGACAGACTCACGTCTGCCGCTCGCTCAGCGGCGGTTTCATAATCTGCACGACGCAGCGGTGTGGATCGAACAGAACTGGCCCGATTTTGATCTGGAGACCAATCACCCCATGACCTGGCGCGCCGGGAATTGAGTTCCGTGAGCGGCAGACGTGATTCTGTCGAGTCGTTGGGCGTCGCGACGGCTCCGCTCGTAAGTTCGGTAGCGAGCGGAGTGGCGTCAGCCCTCCGTGTAGGGCGGCACGTTTTACAGATGCCGGTCGTGTCTCGCGCATCGACATCGGCACCGATCTCCACCTGGGGCGTAGCGTTCACGGCCCGCGAACACGGCGGACTGACGTCCGGCGCTCGCTGTCCCACTGCGGATCACGCTCCCACTCCATGCACTCGACAGACTGACGTCTGCCGCTCGCTCAGCGGCGGTTTCATAACCTGCACGACGCAGCTGCGTGGATCGAACAGAACTGGCCGGATTTTGATCTGGAGACCAATCACCCCCTGACCTGGCGCGCCGGGAATTGAGTTCCATGAGCGGCACGTCGCTCGCCCCCCACCCGCAAACCGGTGAGCCGGGCGGCGTCAGCCCCCGGACGAGTGGGCGCGGGGCGACGCTCGAAGAATCCGGGGCCTGACGGCCACCGGCTCACCGGGTCAATATTCCACGCGGGCGGAGTTCCTGCGGGAGTATGGCGTCAGCCGGTTACTCAAACGCCAGCCGACCGTTAAGGAGCCCGCCGCCAAGATCGCCGACCTCTGCCGCCGGGCGGGGGAGCTGCTGCTCGACCAAGCCGACCACGCCCGAGCGACTCGCGCCCTCGACCAAGCCACCACCCTCGCCCCCCAACACCCCGACCTGCCCCAGCTGCGAGTACGCCTCGATCGGCTGAAGGCATCCCTCGAACCGACCGAGCCGCCTCCCCCGCCGGAAGCCGTCCCGCTGGAACCGGTGCCATCATGAAGTAGAAGTCTTCTCACAGGAACCGGTGACATCACCGGATCGCGCGACGGCTGGTTCTCCATTTGGGATGTCAGCGACGCGGGACAGCTCTCGCTCTGGTACAAGCTACAGCTGAAGGCCCCGGTGTCGGACATCGCCCCCACGGCGGACAAGCAGGCGGTCTATGTGGCCTGTTCCGACGAAACGAGTCTGCGGGTCTACGATCTGGCTGTCATTGATCGCGAACTGAAGGAGCTGTTTTCCAAGAGTGCGCCGCTGGCCCCGAGCGGCTCCGAGTCTCCTCAATCACAACCCGATCTGGCGAATCGCGACGAGGAGATCATTGATCGAGTCGTCTTCGGAGCGGGCCAAGACAAGTCGACTGAGCCCGTCATCAACTATGCCACCGAAACAGAGGTCGCGGAGTGGGTGACCTCCCTCGGGGGAACGGTCACGATCGCGGATCGCAACGGTGACGTAATCCCGTTTGAGGCTGGCGAGTTGCCGCAGCAAAAGTATCTGGTTCGTGGCGTACGCTTCGACGGGGCCGCTCGGGTGACGAACGTGGGACTCGCGAAGCTCCGGGGTTGTCGGGCTTTGACCACACTTGAACTGGTCAATCTTCCCCAGCTGACCGACGAAGTCTTCGTAGCTCTGGAAGGGATCGGTCTCCGCGAGTTAACCATCGAGCAGTGCCCAGCACTCACCGACAACGTGGTCGTCAGCATTGCGAAACTCAGCCGATTGGAATCACTCACGCTGGGGGCGGGATCGCTCACGAATGCCTGCCTGCCGCACTTGGGTCCGCTCAAGAAGTTGTCCGCTGTGACCATCGCTGAACCGGGTATCACCAATGCGGGCCTGACGAAGCTGGCCGAAGCGTGTCCGCGATTAACGACGCTCGACATTGCTTCCTCGCCCCATTCTGGTCTGACAGCGATTGCGATGGCGTCGTTCGGCGAACTTCGTGAGGTTCGTCTCGGCGGACCTCAATTGACCGAGGATGCCTTGGCGGCTCTCAACGCTCTGCCCGACCTGACGACGCTATCCCTGAACCACTCGATCAGCGACGAGACCGTCCGCCGACTGGGCCAACTGACGGGCATCACCAAACTCTCCATACAGTCCGAAGCTCTCGATGACCGAACCGTTCTGTCTCCGTCGATCTATTCCCAAGTGACTTGGCCTCGCTCGCTGAGGCACCTCGTTCTGGTGGGAAGCAAAGTCGCTCCGCGCGATGACGATCTCTTCGCGTTCTCTCAATTGCCGCAGCTGCACGGACTCGAACTGAATTGTCGTCAGTCTGCGCCCCGTTACACGCTCTTAGGACTGGCACGTTTTCGCAGACAGCGGCCCACGGCCACGCTCATTGATCTGGGTGAACCGACTGAAGCCCCAACCGTAAACTACGCCGCCGAACGTGCCGCCGCTGAGTGGGTGCTTTCGGTTGGGGGGACACTGGGGCTGAGAGACACGGAGGGCAAGCCGTTGCCGTTTGCCGATGGAAAGCTACCGGACAGCTCGTTTCTCGTAGATGCGTGTGGATTCTTCAGCAATGTTCATCACTTCAACAACGCCGATCTGTCGAAACTTGCTGCCTGCCGGAAACTCTCAACTCTCCACCTGATCGGACTTGCGGAACTGACCGACGAGGGTGTTGACTCCCTTCGGGGGCTTTGCGTTCGTGAACTCCAAGTCATCAACTGCCCATTGCTCACCGACAAATCTCTGGCCAGTATCGGCCAGTTTTACGATGTGGAGAACTTCAATGCTCAAAGTGTGGCCTTTACCGATGCGGGCATTGCCGCACTGAAGCCGCTGGACACTCTCCGGGAAATCAATCTTTCGACAACTCAGATTACGGATGCCGGACTGATTCAATTGGCAGAAGCCTGTCCGGGGATCGCTCGATTAGACATCGCAACATCGCCCAATGGTCAGCAAACCCTTCACGGAGTCAGTCGTTTTCATCAGTTGACGCATCTCGTCATTAACGGTAACCAGTTCACCGACGAAGCCGTGGACATCGTGAACTCGATTCCCACGCTGAGCAATCTGACGATTGGCTGTCCGTTCAATGATGCAATCATCGCCAGACTTCCGAAGCTGACCTCCGTGCATACGCTCCAACTCGCTTCCAATGGCAGTGAATCCGCCGCCCAGATGTCCCCGTCGTTTCTCAGCGACACCCAATGGCCCGCGAGTCTCCAGAATCTTTTCCTCAGCGGGGGAGCGGTTTCGCCGCGAGATGAGGATCTGGTGATTCTGGCAAAGTATGCCCTCCTGAGAACGATTGCCGTTGACGGCGCGAAAGAGGCGTCACATCCCGCGAGATGGACGTACGCCGGGTTTCTGAAGCTGCGCGAGCTCAGACCCGACATTCAGATTGGGATCGATCACTTGTACTACGAATCCGGCAAGCCGCTGCCGCCCACGCCGCCTTGAGCATGAGTCAGAGAGATGAATTCACCGAACCACCACTTCCTCAACCACCTGTCTCCGAAGGGCTTTCCATGTTGACTTCTCAGAACCGCGAACACACAGTCTCCCGCCCGCCATCGTGGCGAGGCTTCACCCTGATCGAACTCCTCGTTGTGATCGCGATCATCGCGATGTTGATCGCCTTGCTCTTGCCCGCCGTGCAACAGGCCCGTGAAGCCGCACGTAGGATGCAGTGCAAGAACAACCTGAAGCAGTTTGGATTGGCGCTGCACAATTACCATGATGTTTTTAACAAGCTGCCACCGTCAAATTGCTTTGGTCCTGCCAATAGGTTGTGGGGCGACCTCTCCATCTTTGTCCGATTGCTCCCATACATGGAGCAATCAGCACTTTACTCCACCTTTTCGTTCGATACGTCTTCCTCGCCATCACAGGGAGTGCGCATTACGTCTTACATGTGCCCAAGTGACGTGCGAGATCAAAACAACACTGGCAATCCTCTGTATCCTCCGGCGTATGGCTTCAATCGAGGGGAATGGTTCGTCTGGGATCCCAACACAGGGAAGTATGGAACTGGTGTCTTCAATCCGAACGCCGGATACGGTCTCAATGCAGTCATTGATGGAACGTCTCAGACATTGGCTGTATCTGAAGTCAAGGCGAATACATTGGTATTTGGAGGAGACGGCAACCCCGCCGGGCTGGGTGTCCCCGTTCCGACAACAGGTACGGCTGTCAACGCTTGGTTCGGCACCGTGAATTGGACACGCAACGGATGGCACGAGGCCACAGTCGATCAAACTGGATTTACGACGGCGTTCATACCCAATTTCAAGAACTCGGATTTCATCAGTGCCCGAGAAAACCAACCGCCCCCAGCGGGTTCCGTCGCCACAGCTATCGTTTACGGAACAGTGACATCCCGCAGCTATCACACTGGGATGGTCAACACCCTACTGATGGACGGTTCCGTCCGGTCGATCAGCGAGAACATCGACATCTTCGTCTGGCGCGCCCTCGGTAGCCGTGCAGGCGGAGAAATCGTCGGCGAGTTCTAATATGACTTTGCAATTGTACCCCCACCGTTGGCGTCTCCGCGTTTCCGCTCAATATCTGCAAATCACCGACCGTGACCTGTGTCAACAGTTCGCTCAACCACGGATACAACAGCAAGCACACCGGCGGTGCCCACTTCGGTCGGGCGGACGGGAGCGTCGTGTTCATCAGCGAGAACGTGGACTCTCTCGTCTACTACTCGATCGCCACGATTGATGGGTCCGAGACCCTGACCGGGGCATGGTGATGACGCGAAGTCTGGCCGCTCGCCTACGGCCCAACCCCACTATTCGTGGTCGGCGATCCCCAAGACTTCCAGCTTCATCGACCCCCGCGGCAGCTTGACCTGGACCTTGTCGCCGATTTTCTTGCCCATCAGGGCCTGAGCGATGGGGCTGGTGGTCAGGATCTTCATCACCGGTCCGTCGTAGTCCTCTTCACCGGGGCCGACGAACTCGTATTTTTCTTCCTCGTCCATGTCGAGGTCTTTGACAGTTACGGTCGAGCCGAACGTCACGACACCCTTGGGCATTTCGGCCTTGTCGACGATGTAACACCCGGCGAGGCGGGTCTTCATCAGCGAGATGCGGAGTGCCAGACGGCCTTGCTCCTCGCGCTGGCCGTGGTACTCGGCATTCTCGCGCAGGTCGCCCTCAGCGCGCGCTTCGCCAATCCGCTCGGCGATAGCTGGCATCAAGACTTCTTCGAGATGCCGCAACTCATCGCGGATCTTGTCGAAACCTTCACGGGTGATAGGCTGGCGATCCATGTCCGAATCCTGGGGAGCGAGGCCACCCGTCCTGTGAACGAGTCGGCCTTGAGCATGCACGAGACAAAAAACGAACACGGGACGCGCAGTGATCGCGTCCCGTGTTCCGATGCTGATATTGTTATCGGACGGGATCACTGCTGTCTATACTGGAAGGACGCCTCACGAGAACTCGCCCGGCCCGAGGTCGGTGGGCTTGACGTTTGCAGTGAAAGCGTTCACTTTGATGAGAGGTCGCCGCGACTCCACCGAAGAGTTGCCGATTCGTCTTCTCCCTCCCCGTCCGTGCCTCGCCCGAGGCCATGTCTTCCCAGAGGCCATGATGTCACGTCGCATTTTCACCAGTTGTCTGCTGTGCCTCAGCTTCGTTCTCGGTTCCTCGGCGTACTCCGCCGACCCGTTATGGGTCGTGTACGAGGGGAAAGAAGGCCCCGGAAAGGGCAAGCAAATTGTCCTCATCAGCGGCGACGAAGAGTATCGCTCCGAGGAGTGCTTACCCCAACTCGGCAAGATCCTGGCCGAGCGGCATGGCTTCAAGTGTACGGTCCTGTTCCCCATCAATCCGGACACGGGCGAGATCGACCCCAATCGCAACAACAACATCCCTGGCCTGGAGGCTCTGGCCACAGCTGACCTGATGATTATCGCGACGCGGTTTCGCGATCTGCCGAATGACCAGATGAAGCATGTGGTCGACTATGTCGAATCCGGGAAACCGGTGATCGGTATGCGGACGGCCACCCACGCTTTCAACTTCAACAAAGACTCAGAGTATAAGAGCTACAAGTGGGGCAAAGCCGGTGAAGCTGACGGCGGCTTCGGTCGGCAGGTGCTGGGCGAAACGTGGATCAATCACCACGGCCACCACGGCAAAGAAAGCACGCGTGGAGTCATCGTGAGCGGTCAGGAATCCAGTCCGATTCTGAAGGGTATCAAGACTGGCGATGTCTGGGGGCCCACCGATGTTTACACCGTCCGACTGCCACAGCCGGAAAGTTGCCAGCCGCTGGTGCTGGGCCAAGTCCTGACCGGGATGAAGCCCGAAGATCCCGCGCTGGAAGGCCCCAAGAACACCCCGATGATGCCAGTGGCCTGGACCAATACCTATCTCGGAACTGGTGGCAAGTCGACCCGTGTCTTCACGACCACGATGGGGGCGTCTCAGGATCTCCAAAGCCAGGGATTCCGCCGCCTGCTGGTCAATGCGACCTATTGGTGC
>JAYSUV010000611.1:0-3193 GCA_043718945.1 Planctomycetota bacterium | reverse complement strand
ACGGCGCTAGCCGCCGGTTCCCCTCACCGTTGTCCCACCTAAACGCGACTCCCGCACGAACGACGGTCAGAAGTACCGGCGGCTAGCGCCGTGCCGCTCATGAGCCTGCCTTCTCCAAATACTTCCGAAAGCACTTCAGCGTCTCCGCACTCACATGATGCTCAATCCCCTCGGCATCATCCGCAGCTGTGGCCGCTGAGACGCCGATGGCTAAGAGAAACTGGTAGACGATTTCGTGCCGCTTTTGAGACTCGGTCGCCATGCGGGCACCGGTCTCGGTCAGCGTCATCGGGCCATACGGCTGGGTAATGACCAACCCTTCTTTTGCCAAGCGCGCGACCGTCTTCGTGACCGTGACATGGCTGATGCCGAAGCGGGTGGCTAGGTCGACGACACGGCAACGTCCTTGCTCATCAATAAGCCGGGCGATGGCTTCGACGTAATCCTCAGCCGTTTCCGAGGCATGATCCTGGCGGATGCGGGAGTGGCTGAGCGCAGGCGGTTTGGGCTTCATGAAATGCCGAGAGAATGAGGCTTGACGTGGGTGTAGCACACGCTACACTTTGTAGCACATGCTACATTGTGCGACCTCCGGTCGAGCGTTTGCACTGGAATCGTAATGAACAAAGGCGGAATTTCCCATGAAACTCGAACTTCATTTGCCTCTCCTGTTGAGCGTCACAAATGTCGGTCAAATTTTACCACGGAGGCACGGAGGCACGGAGAGGAAGAGTCAGATGTGCTCGTCAGATCAGGGAACAGCTGCGGCATCAAATCGATCGCCGGGCCGATGGCTAGGTTCTGCTCCACTTGGATTTGATTCGGAGATGTCGTTGAGATCACAGAACTCAACGTCGGCTAGGCTTTCTCCGTGCCTCCGTGCCTCCGTGGTCAGATTCTGGTCGCCTCCTGCCTGTCAAAACCACACACGGCTTCGGCAACGCGGATTCACACTGATCGAACTGCTGGTCGTCATCGCGATCATCGCGGTCTTGGTGGCTCTACTGCTCCCCGCGGTGCAGCAGGCTCGGGAGGCGGCTCGCCGGTCGCAATGCAAGAACAACCTCAAGCAGATTGGCCTCGCGCTGCATAACTACTTGGACTCTCATACCACATTTCCTCCCAGCTACTGCGTGGTTCCCGGTGTCACGACGACGGTCGGTGGTCAGTGGTCGGCGTTTGCTCGTATTTTGCCGTACATGGATCAGGCGAATACACAGAACCTCATCGACTGGGGCAGTGGCTACGCTGCACAAGTGAGTGTGGCCACGACACGCATTCCGACCTACCTGTGCCCCAGTGAGCCGAACGATATGCTGCGAGTCAATCCCTCGACTGGCGTGGGACGCGACTACCCCGCAAACTACGTCATGAACTTCGGGACATGGAAAATTTACGATCCGACCAATGGCACTGGCGGCGATGGGGCATTCTTCCCCAACAGCAAAATGCGGCCCGCCAATTTCACCGATGGCATGAGTAACACGCTGTGTGCGTCGGAAGCCAAAGCATTCACGCCTTACCTTCGAAACACGGGAACCGATCCAGGGCCCACGGCACCCACTGACCAAGCGTTTGCCGTGAGTCTCACGGGAGACAACTGCTGCATCGGCACAAGCACGCAGCAGAACACCGGCCATACCGAATGGGCGGACGGACTTTGTCAGCAAAGTGGATTCACGACGACATTTGGCCCCAATGCGAGGATTCCGCATTCGGTGGCAGGCAAAGAATACGACATTGATGTGGTTTCGTGGCGAGAAGGCACCACAGCCACCCGTGTGACTTATGCAGCCCTGCCTGCGCGGAGTTTTCATGAGGGAATCGTGCATTCCCTGCTCATGGACGGGTCCGTGCGGTCCATCAGCGAGAATCTCGACCGAACGGTGTGGCAGCGACTCGGCACGCGGGCGGGGGGTGAAGTCACCGGAGAATTCTAGGTGACCGATGCTCTTTGGCAATCCGGTCGATCTACACCGGCCGAAGAACCGAACCACTACTTGTCGAATCAGAGAATCCAGATTTAGACATTCTCCGTCAGCGAAACCGCAGGGAGAGACCCACTCCTCCGAAGAAATCCGCTGCGGCATCGTTGAGGCCCGTGCCCAGACGCACATCGAATTGGACATTGCTGGTCGGTTGCCAAGTCAGACCGCCATTCAAGTAATGCTCGGAGGCCACTCCAGAGGATCGATCGGGTAGGAGAGCGAACCACTCTGTGTAGAACCCCACGTCGTCGTCCAGCGCCAGCCCGATCGTCCACGATTGCGCCCATTCGACATAAGTATCATTTCCATCAACCGCCCGATTCACCTGAGTACTCCCAGCGGTCGATACGAAATCGGTGACATCCCAGCCGTAGAGTACGTTGCAACCGGGCAAGGTGTGGTCGGTCGTAAAGTTCGAAGTCCCCGTGGGAATCGTCATTTGCGGAACAATGGCCAGTTCGGGGAGCCAGTCGGACTGCGAGGTCAGTCCCAGCTTGACCCCCAGATACAAATCCTCAACGCCCGATTCGCGACTTCCCGCGCTGCCGCCATCGGTGATCTGGCTGACTGGGGCTAAAGCGGCCCGCAGTTCCAACCAATCGGCATAGACACCCACCCGTAACAGCGGCTCACCCCACGAATGCCCTCGCACGTTCTCGCCGGCGTTTCTGGTGTAGGTGTAGCCCATCTCAATCTGGCCGACACCCGCTCCCACAGTCGTACTGGACTCCGTGAAGTCCGGACGATCAGTGGCGATTGGTTCGGGCTCAGCGTCAGGGTCGCTCGGCTGTGCCTCTCCCCACGCTCCAAACAGTGGGCCACTGCGAGGCTGTTCGTCGACCACGACTTCAAACAACTCGTCTGTGCGATCACGCCACGCGTCTCGTCGCTGACCGCGCAGGCGAGATTGCCCGCAGGCGTCCCCCACGAGCAGCGTGAATCCACAGAGTATCAGGAATGTGAATGGGAGGCGGACCATGTGGAGCAACCAGCGGAACACCTCACATGACAACAGCACCTGCAAAAACTGCCGGTTGACTGTAGGACAGAGGCTCACAATCAATATCGGGCGAGCAGGGCACCCTACCAGATGCAATTCATAACTCTCTCCTCATTTTGTAGCACATGCTACACTTTATGCGAGGCACAGCGTTTGTACTCAGGCCGTTGAAGGCCCGGACCACGAGAGTCATTCGTCCGCCTGG
>JAYSUV010000062.1:0-19589 GCA_043718945.1 Planctomycetota bacterium | reverse complement strand
TGAAGGATTCTGCCAACTCTGACGAGACCCCGAAAGCCCCGTCCAGGACAGGTCCGCATGACAAAGTTCCTGATTCGCGTTGGATTGTGTGTCGCCCTCTCTGCGGGTTCACACATCCCTGCCGACGACACCGTGACTCCTTCGCCTTCGCTTCGGCGAACCGCTCAGGTGGCTGCGCTGGACCGGATTATGAAATCCGCCGTCGACATCCACACCGAGAAGCAGCCCGGTCCCGCGACCGTGTTGTTTCAGTCCGGCCGTCCCAAGATTAACGGGATGGGCACGGGGATCATCATTGATGAGCGTGGCTATATCGTCACGAATCATCATGTGATCGATGGCGTGCAAACGATTCAAGTCACGCTGAGCGACGGGACCGCTTACCAGGCCCGCGTCTTCAACTCCGACAAGATGACCGACTTGGCGATCATCAAGATCGATACGCCCGCCAGCCTGCCCGTCATGCCGCTGGGGACTTCGTCCGACCTGATGATCGGTGAGGACGTGATCGCGGTCGGCAATGCCTTCGGCTGGAAGCACTCGGTCACCAAGGGGATCGTCAGCTCGATTGGCCGTGATGTCGAACTGAACGAAGAGCAGTCCTACAAGAACCTCATCCAGACGGATGCCGCGATCAATCCGGGTAACAGCGGTGGCCCGCTGGTCAATGCCGATGGGGATGTGATTGCGATCAACGTCGCCATCCGCGCTGGGGCTCAGAAGATCGGGTTCGCCATTCCGATCGACGATGCCCGTGTCGAGATCGCTAAGCTGATGAGCCAGAAGAATCCCGATGTCTTCCACGGGATGTCGACCTTCGATCACAAGCGGGGCGCAGATCGCAAGTTGATCGTGCGGTCTGTCGCACCGAACTCGCCTGCGGAAGCTGCGGGTCTGAAGCCGGGTGATGAGATCCTCAAGATGGGTCACACGGTGGTTGTCGACTCGGCCGACTTGGAGCGGACGATGCTGGGCCGGGTTGTGGGCGATAAGCTGGACCTGATGTTTCGCCGGGAAGGCAAGACAGAGACCAAGGCTCTGTCCCTCATGACGAATCCTCGCGGTGCAAATCGTCAGCAGTACGCCGCCTCAAAGCCAGCACTGCCTCCACAGGTTGCGGCTCCCCCGGTCGCAGTCAACATTCCCGTCCCGGTCGTGCCCGCGACCGTTGCCTCGGAAAAGTCGTGGGACGTTTTGGGGATGCAGCTGACTAGCATCCCGAATGGCACCAATCTTCTGGCCAACCAGCCGTACCGCGGCGGTTTGCTGGTGACCGATGTCAAACCGACCAGCCCAGCGGACGCGAATGGGATTAAGAAGGGGGATGTGCTGGTGGGTCTGCATGTTTGGGAGACCGTCACCCAAAATAATGTGGATTTTGTTCTCGACCACCAGGACTTTAAGACGATCAACCCCTTGAAGTTCTACATCCTTCGCGGAGGCGAGACGCTCTACGGACACTTCCAGATTCCGCAGAATGCCACCGTCAATCGGGTGAAGGGCACCGAAGCGAACTGATTCATCTGTTCAATGAACATCGCCAAACGCCGGTGGGGTCGAAAGTCGACCTCACTGGCGTTTTTTATTTGGGCACTCAGAGACTTGTCAGGTGTGTGCATCAGAAAAGACGGCAGAAATTCCTTGCCGTGCCTCACACCACAAAAGGCGGGGGCCGCAGTTGAACACCGATGAAGAGGCGAAACCCCGAGAGCACATCGTTCGCGATTCATCTATTATCCGCTTTCATTTGTGTTCATCTGCGGCTCACAAACACCTGGATTTCTCCGTGCCTCCGAGTCTTGTCTCAGCCAGCGGTTTGAACAAAGTGCCTCACGCGAAGGCGAGAAGCCTCGAAAAAGATGGGCAGTTCGTCCGTCCTGAGGGGCAGCGCGGATCCCTTCGCGCCTTCGCGTGAGGCACTCGGAATGCCGGAATCGAATCACGCAGCCGCCTCCGTGGTATATTTCTGCCACGGCCTCCTTTTCTGACACACACACACACACACACATTTGTCACTCCGTGTCTCAACACCTTTGCACTTCGGTCGCCCGGACTTCAGAATGAACTGACTGAATCACCTGCTGGGGAGTCTGAGATGAACTGGAACCTGCCTCGACGCCAATTCCTGCACACGGGGGCCGCTGTTCTGGCGGGTCTGGCTGTGCCGTCCTGGAGTCCCGCAGCTGATCCGATCGTGCGGAACGGGAAGTCGCATCTGAAGCTCTCGCTGGCGGCCTACTCGTTCCATCGCCATCTGCCTCAGAACTGGCCGTCGCCTAAGAAGGACGGCACCATGACCCTGCTCGACTTCATCGATTTCTGTGCGGAGCAGAATCTCGATGGCACCGAGCTAACCAGCTACTACTTCCCCAAGGAGGTCACTCCGGAATACATCCGCCAGATCAAGGAGAGGACGTTCCGCCTGGGCCTCGACATCTCTGGCACCGCCATCGGGAATGACTTCTGCAAGCCCGCCGGGGATGCCCTCGATGCCGAGAAGGCGATGACTCGGAAGTGGATTGACTACGCCAGCGAACTCGGGGCCCCAGTCATCCGCATCTTCGCGGGCAACGTGCCCCAGGGAGACACCGAAGCCGCCGCCCTCGACCGCTGCGTGGCCGCGATTGACGAGGCGGTCGCCTATGCCGCGACCAAGAGCGTCGTCCTCGCCCTTGAGAACCACGGCGGCATCACGTCCACGCCGGAACAGCTTCTCGCCATCGTGAAGCGTGTGGCCCCTTCCCCCAACTTCGGAGTGAACTTCGACAGCGGGAACTTCCGCACTGCGGACCCGTATGCGTCTCTGGAGATGATCGCTCCTTACGCGATGAATGCCCAGGTGAAGGTCACCGTCTCCCCGAATGGCGGCAAGAAGGAAGAAGCCGATCTGGCCCGCATCATCGCGATGTTGAAGACCGCGAACTACCGCGGATACGTGGTCCTGGAATACGAAGAAGAGGAAGAACCCCGCACGGCCATACCGCCGCTCCTCAAGAAGCTAAGAGAGCTGATCGCCCAATAGTCGTTGGACTCTACGTCAGACTTTCGAGGTCTTCGGAGACCTCGGAAGGAGTGTGGTCGCCATTCTACGCACGTTTTCACTCTTCAGCCCCCACGGGGCCTGACCCGAAAGCCCAAGGCGCAGCCCTGGGAAATCAGCCGCCACACCGTCCTTAAGGCCCACCGGGCCGTCACTCGACTCGGCCAGCGGGTGACGGCCCGTAGGGCCTTGGTCGAATTAAAAGGAGCCATGTTTCCCAGGGCTGCCGCCCTGGGCTGTCGAGTCGAGCCCCTTCGGGGCGAAAAACCTAGGGAATTCTGCGTAGGATCGCGACCACACTCCTTCGGAAGTCTTTCGAGTAGGTTTACGGGCCGCTCGTTGGCCTGAGGACTGTCGTGCTGGAACGGCAGAATTCTGACGAATTCTGCTACGATTCTGGCGACTCCCCCCCGGAATATTTCCCATGACCGCGATCACCACTGATTCCCCGTTTGTGCTGCTGCACCCCGATGACGATGTCGTCGTGGCTCGGCGGCCTGCTCCGGCGGGTACGGTATGGGTGGGGCCGCAAGGGAACTCAGTCACTAGCCGCGAACGGATTGACCTCGGCCACAAGCTGGCGATTCGAGCCGTCAGCACCGGAGGTGTGGTCCGCAAGTATGGCCAGTTGATCGGCTACGCCACGCGCGACATCGCTCCCGGCGATTGGGTGCATCAGCACAACCTGGGGCTGGGCACGCTGTCTCACGACTATGAATACTGCACGGCCATCCCAACTGCTCCGGTGGCAGCAGTGCCACGGACGTTTCAAGGCTACCGCCGAGCGGATGGGCGCGTCGGGACTCGGAACTACATCGCGATCGTCAGTACAGTGAACTGCTCGGCCACCTCGTCGAAGTTCATCGCGCAGAAGTTCGAACAGCAGATTCTCGAACAATACCCCAACGTCGACGGCGTGATCGCGCTGATCCACAAGGGGGGCTGCGCGATGGAGTACGGGGGGACTGACCACCGCCAGTTGGCCCGCACCCTGGCGGGGTTTGCTCAGCATCCGAACATCGCCGCCTACCTCGTCGTCGGTCTGGGATGTGAGACCTCACAGGCCTCGTTCCTCACCGGGGAGTTCAATCTAGTCCAGCTCGACAACCTCGGGCCGCAGGCTCCAAAGCCAATCACGATGAACATCCAGGATCTGGGCGGCGTCGCCAAGACCGTCAAACGCGGGGTCGCCGTTCTCAAGGAACTCCTGCCCGAGGTCAACAAGCTCCAGCGAGTCGAGATCCCCGCCAGTGAGTTGATGCTCGGCCTCAACTGCGGCGGCAGCGACGGCAATAGCGGCATCACCGCCAACCCCGCTCTCGGATACGCGAGTGACTTACTCGTCGCCCAAGGCGGCACAGCTGTCCTCGCCGAGACGCCGGAGATTTACGGAGCGGAACAAGTGCTGATCCGCCGAGCCGTCAATCGCGGCGTCGCCGATAAGCTGGTTGAACGCATCCGCTGGTGGGAAGACTACGCCGCGAAGTTCGGGGCCAGCATCGACAACAACCCGTCGGTCGGCAATAAGAAGGGTGGCCTGACCACGATCTACGAAAAGTCGCTCGGAGCCGTCGCCAAGGGCGGGACGACTGCTCTCAACGCCGTCTACGAATACTCCGAAAAGATCACCGAGCGCGGCCTCGTCGTCATGGACACTCCCGGCTACGACCCCGCCTCCGTCACCGGCATCGTCGCCGGCGGCTGCCAAGTCGTCGTCTTCACCACCGGTCGAGGAAGCTGCTTCGGTTGCAAGCCATCACCGACGATCAAAGTCTCGACGAACACTCCGCTGTATGACCGCATGCGGGACGACATGGACATCGACGCCGGTCCGATCCTCAATGGCAAGACCATCGAGTCGGTCGGCACCGAAATCTTCGAAGAGATCCTTGCCGTCGCGAGTGGCAAACCGACGAAGAGTGAAGCCCAAGGCATCGGCGACGAAGAGTTCTGCCCCTGGACCTCTGGCCCGGTGTTTTAGTGGCACATCGAGCCGGAAGCGTCAGCGCCCGGAGTTTTCGACGCAGTAACTGGGCATTGAACGGGACTTCATCGAAAATAGTTCTTGACAGCAAAAAGAAGAAAAACCAGATTGAACTGCCAGGCTCAGGCCGATACAATCAAAAAAAGCCGCGCCCCCGGACTGGAAATCATGGGGCACGGCTTGAACTTCGCCGCACGAATGGTTCGTGCAGCACATTCACTACTCCATGGAATCTACCTCATGGTTGCCCGGATTGCCAGACCCAAAGATCAGGTTCGGTCACTGATCTTGCAGTATCTCTACAACCGAAACGCAAACGCCACCAGTCTTCGTGGGAAAAAGGGGGCGGCTGTCAAAATCATGAACTTGCGGCAAGACCTCAAGTCGCATCATGGGTTGTCGGTCAGTGAGGTGGTGTCAAACCTGACATACCTCATCAACAATGGCTGGGTCGAAGAGCAGCAGCAGGCTCGAGTTGTCCCCACAAGCGGTGGTCAACAGATTCCCTCGATGACAAGCTACTACGCCATCACCGCTGCTGGTGTCGATAAGGTGGAAGGCCCCAGCGAGTACACGCCGCGGGATCGATTTGCTGGGATCGTCAACAACATCAATGCAAGTGGCCAGAGTACGGTGACTGTGGGGGATGGGAACCAGGTCAACGTCCAATACGAGGAGCAAGCCGAGACTTTGGCGAGTCTCGCTGATGCCATCAAGCATTGCGACGAACTTGAGGCGACTCGCCAGAGAGATGCGATCGCTGACATCGACACAATCCAGGCTCAATTCGCTCGTTCGACTCCGAGTACGCAGGTGATCAGAGCAGCGTGGTCATCCATCGAGCCTCTGACACAAATTGCCACGTTGGCAAGCGTAGTGATGTCGGTCGGCGAGAAGCTCGCTCCCTACCTCACATAGAAGGTCTGTGACTACGGGTGCTGGAGGTGTTTTCCTGCGACTTGTTCGCAGGCCCCATTGAAGTTTGACCGCAAAGAGAAGTGCGATTATCGGTCGCAAGTCTTTCCGCAGTCGCAAGACTGCGGCCCCTTTGATATGTGGTCATCGACTCGCCTCCGGCATCTGATTTTCATCGTCGCGACTTGAATCCACTGATTGTGTGGCGATCTCCGGGCGCTGACGCTTCCGGCTCATAGCAGCAACGACGTATCGAGCCGGAAGCGTCAGCGCCCGGAGTCCCCTGCACTGTGATACAATCGCCGATCACTCTCTTGCCCGTCGGACTTCACTCATGAATGAAACCCTCTCCTCTCCCGAGGAGTCGCTCACGATCCCGACCTTGCCTTCGCCGGTAGATGCCCCCGCGACGACGGCTTTGGAACGCGAAGTGTTCGAGCAAGTCCAGCGGCGGCGGACGTTTGCCATCATCTCGCACCCCGACGCCGGTAAGACCACGCTCACTGAAAAGTTGCTGCTCTACTCGGGCTGTGTCGCTGAGGCCGGAGCGGTGCGCGGGCGCAAGACGCAGCGGGCGGTCACCTCGGACTGGATGGCGATCGAGCGAGAACGCGGAATCTCGATCACCTCGACAGTGCTGTCGTTTGAGTACGAGGGGTTCCAGCTCAACCTGCTCGATACGCCGGGCCACGAGGACTTCAGCGAAGACACCTACCGCACACTGACAGCTGCGGATTGCGCGATTATGGTGATCGATGCGGTGAAGGGGATCGAGGCCCAGACGCGTAAGTTGTTCAAGATTTGCTCGGACCGCAAGATCCCGATTCTGGCCTTCGTGAACAAGGTCGACCGTCCGGGGTGTGATCCGCTGAATACCCTCAGCGAGATCGAAAAGGTCCTCGGCATCCACGCGATCCCGCTCAACTGGCCGATCGGCACCGGCAAGGCGTTTCGCGGAATCTTTGATCGCGTGAGCCGCGAGATCAAGCTGTTTAAGCATGTCGTCGGCGGGTCGAATCGCGTGCCGACCGAAACTCGCTCGCTTGAGGCGGCTGGCGAACTGCTGAACGAAGAGGAAGTGCAGGCTCTCAACGATGAAGTGGAACTTCTCGATCATGCCGCCGAGCCGTTCGAGCGGGAGGACTTTCTGGCGGGCCAGGTGACTCCGGTGTTCTTCGGCAGTGCGCTGAATAACTTCGGAGTCGAGGCGTTCCTCAAGTCATTCTTGGAACTCGCACCTCCTCCCGGACCACGCATGTCGAACCAGGGCGAGATCTCCCCGTACCGCCCCCAGTTCGCGGGTGTCATCTTCAAGATCCAAGCCAACCTCGACCCCCGGCACCATGACCGCGTGGCATACGTTCGCGTTTGCTCCGGACGTTTCATGCGCGACATGGAGATCACCCACTCCCGCACCGAGCAGCTGATCCGGATCAAGCAGTCTCAGCGTCTCTTTGCTCGTGAACGGGAGACGATGGACTGTGCCTATGCCGGGGATGTGATCGGGCTGGTCATTCCGGGGCAGTTCCGGCTGGGAGACACGCTGACGGAAGGGCCACCACTTCAGATCGAGGGTCAATGGAACTTCTCCCCCGACTGCTTCGGAGTGCTGCGCTGTACCGAAACGCTCCGTCGTAAACAGTTCGACAAGGGAATCCTGCAACTCGCCGAAGAGGGGGCCATCCAACTCTTGCACGATCCTGGAACGATGTCCGGCGAACCCGTGCTGGCCGCCGTCGGTCAGCTGCAATTCGAAGTCGTGCAGTACCGCCTCGAAGCCGAATACAAATCTCGCACCACGTTCCATCGACTACCCTACCAGTTCGCCCGTTGGGTGACAGGTGACCCGGCCGAACTGGCAGCTGTCCGCACTCCGTCGGCGTGTCGGGAACTGAGGGACCAAGACGAGAATGTGGTGCTGCTGTTTGAGTCGGCAGGGATGTTGCGGTACTGCAAGGAACTGAACCCCAAGCTGGTGTTTTCGGAGACACGTCCCGGGTGATGCAAACTCGTTGACGGTGACGGGGCCGCCCTCGTGGCAATAGTGTCATTGCTCGTGTACGCCTTATTCTTACGAAATGACGATTTGCGGTGACTTCTGCTCTTGCTCCATCCGGCACTCGCCATACACTGACATGTGTCGGATATCGGGCGGCGATGTCGCCGACCAGAGCGGTCATTGCAATCACACCGGGAGGCTCCCATGACTCGTGTTTTTTGTACCCTGATAGTGCTGCTGCTCGCCACGTCCTCAGTCTCGGCAGACGATCGGCCCGAGGCATTGCTGCAACAAGGGATCGCGAATATTCGGTTGAAAAAGTACAAAGAGGCTCGCCAACCACTGGAAGCCGCATTCAAATCGGCGACCGTCGAGCGCACCAAGAAGAATGCTGCGGAAGCCCTCATGAAAGTGTGCCGAGAGACCTCGGATAGCGAAGGCTATCTCAATGCAGCGGACTATGTGATTTCGCAGTCCGAGCACAAAGCCGGACGGTCCGTCAACAGCACACAGGTGGCTGGGTTTCTTCATTTTCAGGGGAAGGAGGACGAAGCCATCCAGCGGTACGAGAAGCAGCTGAAAGAGAACCCTGACAATCTCGCCGCCCTCAACATCCTAGCCATTGTTTACGAACGGTCCGATCGCGAGAACAAGCCGCGTGCGAAAGAATTGATCGAGAAGATTCGGGCTCTCGACAAGTCCATCGCCACAGGTCACGCCCAACGACTGGAGGCCGCAGCCACCGAAAAAGCCGAGACCGCAGCTTGGAGTTTTAAGGACGCATCGCAGTTCTGGCTGGAGGCCGACGAACCGGTGTCCGCTCTGGCCGCTGCGAAAGCCTCACTCGCAGCGGCTCCTGAAGCTCGGTCACAAATCCTGACCTTGCAATGGCGAGAAGGGCTGGGGGACATCTTTCTGCAAGTCAAGGAACCTCAACTGGCCCTGGAACAGTTTGAAGCTGCGGTGAAGTCAGCTCCCGAGGGAATTCTGAAAACGAACGTCGAGAAGAAGGTGGCTCAGGCGCGGGGAGAGATCAAGTAAGGTGGCGTCGAGTACGCCATGTTCAGACGCTTGGGTCTCTGATTTGCGTTGCAAGGATGCATCTGCCCACCCTTGCAACGCTTTCAGAATGCGGGATGATTCCGGTGCATGCATCGTCAAGAAATGGGACTCGTGGGGAGTCTTGTTTCGCTTGCGAGGATGCCCTCCGAGGCCGCTGAATGAGTCTGAACCAATCTGAGTATCTCGAAGTCCGACGCATCCCCGGCAAAGGACGCGGCGTGTTCGCCCGCATCATGATTCCGAAGGGGACCACCTTCGAGACTGTCCCGATGCTCGTCTGCAAGCAGGAGGACATCATCTGCTCGACACTGATGGATTATGTCTACGCCTGGGGCGATGGGACTGTCGGCCTCGCTCTGGGTTACGGCTCACTCTACAACCACAGCTTCAAGCCCAACGCCCGGTATTATGACCTGCCACAATCCCGCAAAGAGTTCACCGCCCTGCGCGACATCGAGGCCGGGGAAGAGGTCACGATTAACTACAACGGCGACCCCAAAAGCAAGAAGAGCGTCGGGTTTGAGGTGAAGGATTAGTCGGCGTGGGGGAATGGTCGGCAACGCGGGTGCGGCCGGGTGACCCAGACACTGCTTTGAGCGTCTGGGTTGCTGAGCAACAGGAGGTTATGGAGGACAGCTCACCCTGGCAACCCCTCCTGTTACTGCGTCACCTAACCGCATCGCCACTCGCACGATCAAGGAGCCTTCTGCGGCACCGTAATCGACGTAGCGGGGTAGCACCGGTTGGCCCGCTTTGGGGCCTACCGGTGTGCCAGCGGCATGAGAGGTTCGCCCAGAGTGAACTCTCGATGCAAGAACCTCCTGTCGCACAGCCACCCCGACTTGGCACAAGAGGTTCGTCGTGATCAACCTGTCGATACCCAAACCTCTTTCGGCTGCGCCGCCCCGGTAGCCCAAAGCGGCAACCGGGGCCACCCCGCGCTCGACGCGACCGGGGCGATTACCACGTTCGTCTATAACGCCAACGGCCAACGCCTCTCCGTCCGCGATCCCAACAACGTCGGCCAGGACTGCACCTACGACACCCTGGGCCGCGACCTCAGCTGTACCGACACAGCTGGGGCCGTCACGTCCCGCACGTACGACCTCTCCGGGAATGTGACGACTCAGACCGATGCCAAGGGCAAGCTCACCGCGTTGGTCTACGACTCGCGCGGTCGCCGCCTGACCATGACCGACCGTATCGCCGCTGTCACCGCCTGGGTCTACGACGCAGCTGGGAACGAACTCAGCATGACCGATGCCGAGGGCCAGACCACGACCTATACCTACGACAACAAGGGCCAAAGGATCACGATCCAGTGGCCGGATCATGTCAGCGGTCAGAACCCCGGCGGGGCGAACTATGGGATCGAGGCGACCGCCTTTGACGCTGCCGGGCGCGGGTTCCGCAAGACGAACCAACTCGGCGACACGATCACATCAGTCTACGATCTGGCAGGCCGGATGCTCTCGCGCGAGTACCGGACGTTAGCCAATTCCCCCAGCGGAGCGACTTCGAGTGTCGATGGATTCACGTATGACGCTGCATCGCGGTTGCTGGCTGCGACGAGTGGTCAATATGCCAACAGCGTGGGGAGGTCATACTCTAACGGACGGCTCGCCAGCGAGTCGCTGACTACCGATGGCCAGACCTATACCACGAGTCTGGCGTACGACTTCAGCGTGCCCAAGGTGACGCTGACCTATCCGAACGGAATGGCTGTCTCGCGGTCGCTGAACTCGAGAGGGTTGTTAAATTCGGTCAACATGGGATCGACGACACTGATGAGCCGGACGTATGATGCGGGTCGGCGTCTGACCTCGCAGACGTTCGGCAACGGGATCGTGGAAGCCATGAGCTACCGCAACGACAACCTACCTGAGACTCGCCAGACCCCGGTCGGGAATTTCTCGTTCGGCTGGGATGCGAACAAGAACAAGACCAGCGAGACGATCACCGGCACCCTGTCGGGTTACAGCTGGTCGACCGGCACGACCGGTTTCGATGACCAGAACCGGTTGGTGGCTCGCAACCAAGGCAGCGGCGGAACGCAACTGAACGAAGCCTATGCACTGACTCCAGTCGGTGATATGTCCTCGACGACGACGAATGGCGTCGCCCAAGCCCGCACTCACGGACCGGCCCACGAATTATTGAGTATTGGCGCTGCGGCAGTGACGGAAGACTCGCGCGGCAACATCCTCACCGACGGGTTCGGCCAGACGTTCGCGTGGGACAATCTCGGCCACCTGGCCAGTGCTGACACCGACAGCAACGGCACCGCCGATGTCACGTACGCCTACGACGCGCTCCGCCGCCGCCTGAAGAAAACCACCACTGGCGAAGGCGGCCAATCAATGGTGTTCGTCAGCCTCGGCCACGATTTAATCGCCGACTATCTCGCCGGTGCTGTGGCAGGCAACCCGCAACGGAATTACGCCTACACGGGCCGCATCGACGAACCGGTCGCGATGATCGACTACACAACCTCTGGCTCGCTCGGGGCCGGTGTCGCCGAACCCTTCTACTACCATATCGACGCGAACTGGCATGTTCGCGGTCTAACTAACAGCACCGGAACCGCCGTCGAAGCCTACTCATACTCTACTTTCGGCACTCCAACAATCCTCGATCCGAGCAATGGAACCGTCCGCGCATCATCGGCTATCAATAACCGTTGGATGTTCACCGCTCGCGAATGGGACAAGGAGACAATGACGTTCTACTTCCGTTTGCGGTACTACGGTTCGAGACACAATCGGTTTCTGAGTCGCGACCCGTTGGGGTATCCTTCGGGCTCGAACACTTATGCAGGGTACTACATCCCAGACAGGATCGATCCATTGGGGCTCGATCCGATTATAAATGTTGGAGGAATGGATGGAGATATGAGTAGATACTACCCCCCAGGTTTCAATCCCACCCTCCCTCCTCCAGGACCGAGCCAACCAGATCCACCAAAATGGAAAGAGTGTACGCCGATTTGTGACACCGACTCATCAGACATGTGCTGTGCAAATGGAACATGGTACAAGAAAGGAACCAAGATCACAGTAAAAGTATGCAGGAGACAAGCGGACCTTCCAGGGGGCGGATTGGGGGCAATGATGGGGGGCTACCACGTTTGGATTGATGCCGGTTTCGTTGAGGCGGGGCTTGGCGAACTCGGCGGGGGTGTTCCAGGTGGTGGAAATGGATCACCAACGCCATTCCCGCAAACAGGTGTAAATGACCATAGTGGTCAATCGGATTTACCAGGTTCAGTCTGTACAGACGCAACTGTTGATGCATGTTGCATTGCGGGCCAACTACGTCCTCATGGCACCGGCCACAGATGTGGACCCACCTACAATTGCAACACTACTGTGGCTGACGCTCTTCAAAGTTGCGGCAACAGCTGGGCTGCAGTTGCACAGCGACTCGGCATAAGCCCAAACCCGTTAGACGGAACATTTTTCCCGCCTCTTGTAGATCACCAGATCAACTTCCCACCGACCAATTGGCCGCCGTACATGAATGGTAGAGGAGGAGGAGGTATCAATATACTTCCCGTGATTGAGGAGTGATCGACAATGCAGATGATCATGCTAACTAAACGCGAGGGGAATACTATGCGGTTTGTCGTGACGGCTTCGATTACATCCATTGCCCTGTTCATTTCTTGGCTTGCTTGTGACATCGTTTGTTTTATAACATTCCCTCAATTAAGGCGATACGAGAATTTGTTTGGAATATTTCAATTTATTATTGCATGTGTCCCCGTCTACCTTGAATACTCCTTGCCATGTGAAAAGAGGTCATTCATTCGCGGCATCGTCATCAGTGTCGTCAGTGTGATTGCAGGGTTTTTACTTGTCATAATATTCGGAATTGGAATGCACGTCTCCATGAAAGGATCACTGTAATTCCACTGTAGAGCAGCGCCAGTCGGGTGGCCCAGGCGGGGTGGCCCAGACATCACTTTGGATGTCTGGGTTGCATAGCAACAAGAGATTCCCGGAGTTTGCTCTCGACAATTGCGTATGGAGGCGGGAACATTGACACTCGGACGTATGACGCTGGCGGTCGGCTGAGCAGTGAGACTTTGGGGAACGGGCAAGTGGTCACGCGGACGTACTTGACAGGTGACAATCTGCCGCTGGCGATCAGCAACAGCGCTGTCGGTACGTACACGTATGGGTGGGAAGCAAGTCCTCGCCGCCGACCGAGGAGGGAGGAGAGAGGCGAGGACGCGGTAGTCAGCTTCACAGACAAGACCAGCGAGACCGTCACCGGTGCGATGAGCGGCTATGGGTTCAGCGTGCCGACCAATGGGTACGACGACCAGAATCGCTTGACAGCTTGGAACCGGACGAACGGGACAAAGAATCAATCATGGGCGCTTTCGGCAGTCGGTGACTGGAACTCTTTTGTGGATGCGGGAGTCACACAAGCCCGCACGCATGGCCCGGCCCATGAGCTGCTCACGATGGGGGCAGCGACGGTGCTGCACGACTCACGCGGCAACATGACCCAGGATGAACAGGCGAAAGCGTTCACTTGGGACGCGTCCAACATGCTGAAGCAAGCTGTGGTGCCCGCTGGAGCGACGACCGGCGTGGTCGGCACGCACACCTATCAATACGATGTGCTGGGCCGACGAGTTCGCAAGACCACGGGCGGGACCGGGGCCAGCGATACGGTGTTCGTCCGCGATGGCCAAACCGTCGTCGCCGAGTACACAGCCACCTCAGCTGCGGCCTCCCCGCTGCGAAAATACGTGAACGCCAGCTATGTCGATGAACCGGTCCTGCTGATCGACCGCACTGCTGCGGGGTCGGTGGGTGCTGGGACGGACGAGCGGTTTTACTACCACCGCAACCAGCAATACAGCATCACGGCCCTCACCGATAACAGCGGAGCCGTGTTGGAGCGCTACGCCTACACCGCCTACGGCGAGCCCACGATCCTCGACGGAGCCGGGACGACCACACGCACTACATCGTTCATCAACAACACGTACCTCTACACCGCCCAAGAGTACGACGCCGAAACCGGCCTGTACCACTTCAACGCCCGCATGTACGAAGGCCGCCAGGGGCGGTTCCTGAGCCATGACCCGATCATGTACCCGGATGGGGCGAATACCTACGCGGGTTGGTTTGCGTCCTCTGGAGTCGACCCATTCGGATTGTTTGCTAGTTGCGTGTCACTTGGATATTCGTTAGTCACCGTGGGAGGAATATCATTTCAAGAGATACTATGTACAGATGATTGCGGAAATTGGTTTCATGGCACTTGGGTCACCTTGAAGTTTGGATTAGCGCTAGATATCGAGTATGATCTTCAAATGGATCCCAATGGGTGCCTCTCAAATGTGCGTAGCGGTGTATACGAAGCAGGTGGAGTGAATTTGAAGATAGGGGTTGATTGGAAAGGCCTCCTTGATGGAAAAGCGCGAATCAATGCAATAGATATTACGTATGAAGCCGAGCATCATCTCTATGTGCATCATGGAGATCTATCTCACGCCTGTCCATGCAAGAAGCCACCTGCTCCGCTACCTCCGCACCCAACGACCTATAATGCCGAAGTGATTTGTGGGGCATGCCATGACGCATGCAGTAAAAGTTGCAATCTCAGCGACTCAGACCCAGATGGTGACTTTCCCGAGTGTATGGATCGTTGTACTGCGGGGGATCTTTCAGTCTTCGAAGACTTCAGTTGCCCAGGTTGGAAAGGATACATCAATCCATGATCATGAAGCACGTTGCCGTAATTGTGACAATATACTTGGCATTCATTCAAGCTTGTAATGCAAGTGAACGAGTGTCTGGCGAGCGGCTGGTCACGCCCAATGGACTCGCGTTCCGCTACTGCCCCGCTGGGCGATACAATATGGGATCAGATAGGCAGGACGAGGTGGGAAGAGGTGATCACCGAACTGCTGAAGTTGCAATCACACAACCGTTCTGGTTGTTGGAAAGTGAATTGACTCAGTCGCAGTGGTTCGACATCATGTCTACGAAACCTTGGATGGGTCTGGAATACGTCAACGGCGACAGTTCATCAGTTCCGGCGTCTTATGTGTCTTATAATGATGCAACTGAATTCTGCCAAAAGCTCACGATGATTGCATCAGTGAATCCCGAAGGGAACAAGGTGGAATATCGCTTGCCATCGGAAGCTGAGTGGGAGTATGCATGCCGGGCGGGGAACGATTCGATTTATTGTTATGGAGCGGACATCGATAAACTTCACGAATATGCTGTTTTTGAGTCGGCGCAGAGTATTCCAATGTTCCCGTCGACTGCCAAATCCAAACTGCCAAACTCTTGGGGATTCTATGATATGCACGGAAATGTGGGTGAATGGTGTTTGGATGGATATCAAGAGTCCCTTCTGGGTGGAAACGATCCACTGATTCCTCCAGACAGACGCGTTGTATTCCGTGGCGGAAGTTTCGAGTCATCGGCGGCATACTGCCGATCATCTACCAGGTATTATAGAGATAGAAAGAACAAGATTTCCACAATCGGATTCAGGATTGTAATGCGCGAGTCGGTTGGCATGCCCGAGGAAGCCCCGCGAGGTGTGAAAACTCTGCACACGATCCGCGAGACAAAAGACTGAGTGATTGTTCACTGCCTGATGATGGGAATGAGCGCGCAGAGGCAGAAAAGGGGCAGAGGCAGAAAAGGGGTCAGGTCTCTTTGTTTCACCTTATTGCGTCCAGATTGTTCACCGGCGTGAAGGGCGAGTATGTCAATACCGTGGCCCTGACCTACGCAGCCGGTCGCGAGTCCCAGCTGACCCAGCCGGACGGGACGCTGGTCGGGCGGACGTATGATTCTCGGAACTTGCTCTCGACAATTGCGTACGCGGGTGGGACGATTGACACTCGCACGTACGATGCCGGGGGGCGGCTCAGTAGCGAGACTTTGGGGAACGGGCAGGTCGTGACGCGAGCCTATCTCACCGGTGATAATCTTCCCGCGCTCATCGCGAATGCAGCTGTGGGGAATTATACGTACGGATGGGAAGCAAGTCCTCGCCGCCGACCGAGTAGGGAGGAGAGAGGCGAGGACGCGGTAGCCAGCTTAACAAATATGACCAGCGAGACGATCACCGGGGCGATGAGCGGGTACGGGTTCGCGGTGCCGACCGGGTCGGGTGGCACGCCCGAATGAGGCGATTCCCAGAGAATCCGAGTGATTCTGGCGGGCGGGTCGGGTGGCACGCCCGTAGAGGCCGGGCAGCCTGAAGACGAGTGAATTGGGTGGCACGCCCTGACAGCTTTGGGGGGCTGTCGTTTACACACAACTCCCTTAGAATTCCCCACGGACTGGCATGATATTTGCGCATGGGATCTGGCAGGTATGACACTGTCATTTTTGCAGGAGCGCGGAATGTCTCAAGGGATTGGGGACGAGTTGTCGGGGATCGATTTGGGGGATGAGCGGCTCAATCAGCGGGGGCGAAAGGTGATCGAAGCCTTGGCGGCGAATCCGGAAGCGAGTGTCAACGCGGCCATGCAGGGCTGGGGCGACACGCAGGCGGCCTACCGTTTTTTTAATAATGAGCAGGTCACGCCCGAGCAGATTCTGGAGCCACATCGACGGGCCACGATCGAGCGCGCGAGGTGTGAAAACTCTGCACACGGTTCGTGAGGCGAAAGACTGAGTAGTTTGAAACTCGTTCCCAAGCTCCGGCTTGGGAACGCATATCCTCGTAGCTCCGCTTCGCCGAGCAACGCGCGACGTGATCTTGCATGATTTCTCACTCTTTCTCGCAACTTACTCTCGACAATCACGTACGCCGGGCGAACGCGGGGTGGCCCAGGTTGGCCGCTTTGGGCCTACCTGGGTGCCTGGGCACAAGAGGGGCTGGTCGGGCGGGCGTATGATTCTCGGAACTTGCTCTCGACAATTGCGTACGCGGGTGGGACGATTGACACTCGCACGTACGATGCCGGGGGTCGGCTGAGTAGTGAGACTTTGGGGAACGGACTGGTCGTGACGCGAGCGTATCTCACCGGTGATAACCTTCCCGCGCTCATCGCGAATGCAGCTGTGGGTAATTATACGTATGGCTGGGAAGCAAGTCCTCGCCGCCGACCGAGTAGGGAGGAGAGAGGCGAGGACGCGGTAGCCAGCTTAACAGATAAGACCAGTGAGACGATTACCGGGGCGATGAGCGGGTACGGGTTCGCGGTGCCGACGGGTGGGTATGACGATCAGAATCGGCTGACAGCTTGGAACCGGACGAACGGGACCAAGAACCAAGCGTGGGCGCTGTCGTCGGTCGGGGATTGGAATTCTTTTATAGATGCGGGAGTGACGCAAGCTCGCACGCATGGGCCGACGCATGAGATACTCACGATGGGATCGGCGACGGTCACGCATGACTCGCGTGGGAATATGACGCAGGATGAGCAAGGCAAGCAGCTCACCTGGAACGCCGATGGCATGCTGGCCAGCGCCACCATTCCCGCCGGTTCGTCGACCGGTGTCGAGGGGACGCATGCCTATCAGTACGATGTGCTGGGCCGACGAGTTCGCAAGGTCACCGGAGGGACCGGGGCCAGCGATACGGTGTTCATCCGCGATGGCCAAACCGTCGCCGCCGAGTACGCGGCCACCTCAGCTGCGGCCTCGCCACTGCGGAAATACGTGAACGCCAGCTACGTCGACGAACCAGTCCTGCTGATCGACCGCACAGCTGCGGGTTCCATCGGAGCCGGGTCGGACGAGCGGTTCTACACCCACCGAAACCAGCAATACAGCATCACGGCCCTGTGCGACAACAGCGGAGCGGTCGTGGAGCGGTACGCTTACACCGCCTACGGCGAACCCACGATCCTCGACGGAGCCGGGACGACCACCCGCACCACGTCGTTCATCGGCAACCCGTACCTCTACACTGCCCAAGAGTACGACACCGAAACCGGCCTGTACCACTTCAACGCCCGCATGTACGAAGGCCGCAAGGGGAGGTTCTTGAGCCATGATCCGATCATGTACCCGGATGGGGCGAATACGTACGCGGGCTGGTTTGCGTCCTCTGGAGTCGACCCATTCGGATTGCTTGCAGGCTGCGTGTCACTTGGATATTCGTTGGTCGCCGTGTCAGGAATATCATTTCAAGAGATACTATGTCCAGATGATTGCGGAAATTGGTTTCATGGCACTTGGGTCACCCTGAAGTTTGGATTAGCGCTAGATATCGAGTATGACCTTCAAATGGATCCCAATGGGTGCCTTTCAAATGTACGTAGCGGTATATACGAAGCAGGGGGAGTGAATTTAAAGATAGGGGTTGATTGGAATGGCCTCCTTGACGGAAAAGTGCGAATCAATGCAATCGATATTACGTATGAATTCGAGCATCATCTCTATGTGCATCATGGAGATCTATCTCACGCCTGTCCATGCAAGAAGCCACCTGCTCCGCCGAAGGTAGATCACTACCGCGATGGAAGGGTCACTTGTGCGGCGTGTCATCAAGTGTGTTCAGAAAACTGCAATGTGGACGACGCAGATCCAAGTGGCGCATTTGACTTGTGCATGGAATTATGCACATCCGAAGCCTGGGATGTCATGGCACAGGAATCTGGTGGATGCAAGGGCTGGGAGAAGGTGATTAATCCATGAGAACCCTATTCAGTGTTTTCGTGATTCTGTCTCAATCTGTTGTCTCCCTCGCGGAAGACGAACCGGCCCCACTGGTGATCAACCAGATTCAGCTAGTTCGGATCTCTTCCGGTCGTTTTACAATGGGACCGAATGACGATGATGGCGTTGGAGTGTGGGATAAAGTAAGTGTGCCAGTAGAGATTACTCGCGAATTCTGGGTTGCGAAAACTGAGATCACGCAATCTCAGTGGACTACTGTGATGCAGACCGAACCGTGGAAAGGAAAGGATTATGTGGGCAACCAGTCCGATTGCCCTGCCACTTTTGTATCTCATGATGATGCTTTGCTGTTTTGCGACAAGTTGAAGACTCACATTCCGGAGGATTTCCCCGCTAATCCAGTTTTTCGACTGCCCACCGAAGCTGAATGGGAATACTGTTGTCGTGCTGGATCGACGGATCGTTATTCCTTTGGTAGCGACGAGAACGACCTGCGCAAGTACGCTGTATTCGATGGAAGGTCAGGGGTAAATTACGATTTTGCACAGCCCGTAGCAAAATTGGCACCGAATCCTTGGGGGCTGTACGATATGCATGGCAATGTTGGAGAATGGTGCATGGATCGATTCGGCGCTCATCTTCCCGGAGGGGTTGATCCATTGGTCATGGACGGAAAGGGGTTTGTTCTACGCGTTGGAGGTTTCGCTAGTAATGCTGCGTATTGTGGTTCTGCGGCTAGGATACGCCGCGAGCCTTCTGCAAGGCATAATTCCATCGGATTCAGGATAGTGATGACAATTTCTGTTCCGGTAGGTCAGGCTGTGCCTGAGCGATCTACGAGGCGGGGTGGCACAGTCGGTGAGGCCCCGCTGCCGAATGAGGGAGGCAGAGAAAGGGAGAAAGGGAGAAAGGGAGAAAGGGAGAAAGGGAGAAAGGAAGAAAGGAAGAAAGGGAGAAAGGGAGAAAGGGAGA
>JAYSUV010000610.1:0-9015 GCA_043718945.1 Planctomycetota bacterium | reverse complement strand
ACGCGGTGCCTCATGATTCCAGGGGAGCCGCCGATGAACACGGATGAACACAGATCAAGAGGCTCAACCACGAATGGACATCGCCCCGATTCATCTCTCATCTGCTTTGATCTGTGTTCATCCGTGTTCATCTGCGGCTCACCAACGCTTGGTTTTCTCCTTGTCGAGTCTCTGCCAGCCGTTTGCAAACAGTGCCAGAATCAAATCTCGCGGTGCCTCATTGGCGTTTGTTTGCCACTGCCGACTTTTCTGAGGCATACACGCGTGTGACCGAGTGAGTGTATTTTTCAGGAGGACCTGTCTGTGGAGGAGGGGATGGGGATTTATGGTATGCCCCAACGACAAGGAGTCATCGAAAAACTTCCGTGTTCTGAACAAACTGAACATCGTCTGACTGAGCCTCGCGAAATGCTGTTCGCCCTCCGTGTCAGCTGGTAAGATTGGGGACAGAATGGCAGAGAGATTCGTGGATTCTTCCACCGCAGTTTCTTGAGGCGATGATCGGAACTCAACATGACATCTACGGTGGGGAACGGGCAGCCCAATTCTGCATGGCGTTCTACATCGCCTCACAGTCTTCGTCGAATTGCGACTCAGCTGTCAGTGGTCCTGTTGTGTGTCGCAGGTGGACTCTGGGGCGCGATGTGGTGGCAAGAGCGTCCACTCCGAACTGTGGAGGGACTTCTTCGGCAGGGCGACTTACTCAGAGCCACGACGGAGGTCGAACACTTCCTGCAGGACCATCCGCATCACGAGAGGGCACTCTCCCTGAAGGCCAGAATCTTCGTGGAGCAAGGGCGGTCACAGGAAGCCATTGTGCTGTTTGAACGAGTGGGTGCTTCAGAGCCTCAAGATCTCCATGCGTGGGCCAAAGCACTGCTCCAGCAGGAGCAATGGAGCTTGGCGATTCCATTGCTGGAGTATGTCGACAAGAGTGGCATTGATCATGCCGACGTGGTTCACGAAATTGCGGCTTGCTACGCGAAGCTAGGGAATTTCGACAAGGCACTGAAGGCGGCCGAGGAGTTTGCCAATCAACCGGGTTTTGCAGCCCGAGGCGAACTGCTCAAGGGCACAATCCATCACCAACGAGGCAATCTTCGCCTGACGGCTTCGGCGTGGAGCGTCGTGTTAAAATCGTCGCCGGATGCTCTGGATTTGCAGATTTCTCCCGCGGAGTTCTTCCTGGAATATGGTCGAGTCCTGCTGGCCTTGGGCGAACCCGCTCTCGCCGAAAAACTGATCACACGCAGCTTGGACATCGAACAGAGCCCATCCGCACATGTGTCTCTGGGTGAGACTAAGTTTCAGCTGGGAAAGGCGGCCGAAGCTCGAGAGTGCTTTGAGGCGACTTTATCCAGTGATCCTGACTCCCTCGCCGCCAGAAAGGGATTGGCCACACTGGCCTTGGCTGAGGGGCAGGCCGAAAGAGCCGTTGAACTCTTAATCCCGCTAGAACAGTCAACCGCTTTGACCAGCGAGATCGCATTTCTTCTGCAGCGAGGTTATGTCCGACTCGGGAATGAAGCCTCAGCCAAGCAGTGGCAAGAGAGGGCGGACCAACTGCGTGTGGAAGAAAATATCAAGTCGGCCGCAGATCAGATTCTTCGCGACACCCCCGATTCCGATTGGGCGGAGGTCATTCGAGCGTACAAGTTTGCTCGAGTGGGTAACTGGACCGAAGCGGAAATACTCCTCAACACCTTGGGTGTTGAATCTCAAACCCAGCCTTTCATTCGGGACTTGTGTGCTGCCGTTAAGTCACGGGGCGAACTTCCCTCCCTTCGAGATTTGCCCATTCGCGACCGCTAGTTATTGCGAATGGCTCATGCAGAAACATGCGGGGGAGTATTTCGGAGTGACTCAGATCTTTCAACATCCTCGGCGGCAGCGCGTCATGCCGTCATTCAGATCGTGGAGTTCGCTGCTCGTGACGGCCCTCGTGATTGCGGGCTGCGGTCAAGCACCGGTTCCCCCTGTCGAGGATCGCACCACAGAGATCAAGGCCGAGGAAACCAAGGACAAGTCTGCAGACGCAGACGCTGGAATTGTCCGCGTGGCCCCCGAAGGGTGGAATGATTTCGTCGGGCAACGGTCACCGACATCACGGGGTTGGGTGGCGCTGCCGACGCCTTCACCCAAAGATCAGCACCACAGTTCGGTCGATGCCACCGCACTGGGACTGCTGAAGCCGGAGGAGTGTGCTGATTGCCACGCAGGACATGTGAACGGGTTTCAGGAAACGGCTCACGCACGGACCATGCGCGTGGCCACGCCTCAGACAGTGCTGGGAGTTCTGACTCCTCCTCACAACAAGTTTCTGACTCGCGTCAAAGACTTCTCGTTTGAAACAGTGGCACGTGGCGAGGGCGTGATCCATCAGCTTACTTATCAGCACGCGGGCACCCCGCGATCGTTGGAGATTCCGGTGGCGTACACCGTCGGAAGCGGAAACCACGGACAAAGCTTTCTGGCGTGGTACGGGGACATGCTCTGCCAGACTCCGGTCAGCTACATGACGGAAGCCAATCGCTGGGGCAACTCACCTGGCCTCTACATCGATGGAACAGCTGATTTTTCTCGCCCGGCAACACCCCGCTGCCTGGATTGTCACAACACATGGTTTGCCCACGCTCCTGGGTCGGTCAACCAATATGACAAGGAGACAGGGATTCTGGGGGTCACTTGTGTGCGTTGTCACGGAGCGGCCCGCGACCACATCCAGTATCATCGTCGCTTTCCGGAGGACTCGGTGGCTCAAAGCATTGTGAATCCTCGACGCTTGTCGCGCGAGCGGGCCAACGAAGTGTGTGCGCAATGCCATTCGGGGGGGGGCGATCCGAAGCGACCCGCGTTTACCTATCAACCTGGCGAACCACTCGAGCAGTGGCTGGACATCAATCTGGATGCCAGTGACACCAGCAACGACGACCCGCATAGTGCGAATCAACTCGGTCGATTAATGCGGAGTCGTTGTTACCTGGAGAGTGGGACGCTCACTTGCATGGACTGCCACAACCCTCACCTGCAGGAGCGAGGTCAGGCCGATAAATTCTCAAAACGCTGTCAAAGCTGTCATCAGGTCGATGATTGTGGACTGTCAGGAAAGTATACTGGAATGCTGGCCACACGTTGTATCGAATGCCACATGCCCTCACGTCGAGATCGCGATGTGGCTTCACAGGGCGCCAGTGAATCACTCCTGCCGCTGTTGCGGGACCATCAAATTGGAATCTGGCCCGATGTCAGCAACGCCATCGAACAACAATGGAAATCCAATCCCCGCTGACCATTCGAATGTCGAGGCCTTCAACTTGTCATCTGCGGCCCCAGTGCGAATCATCGATCACCTGCTGCGTACTCGTGCGCTCGGCATCGTTGTCATGGGTCTCATGATCGTCGTAGGGTGTGGGAAGAATACGGCTCCCCCGACGCCACCGTTGTCTCCCTCAAATCGCGAGACGATCCCCGAACGAGTGCCATCGAATACCGCATCGGTTCCCCTCGGAGAGCAGTTTCAGTTCACTTCCGTACTCGCCGAAACGGGTATCGACTTTCGACATGAATCTGGCGACAGCCCGATGAAACCATTTCCCGCAGCGAATGGCAGCGGGATCGGAGTTCTTGATTTCGATCGTGACGGATTGCGTGATTTGTTATTCCTGACCAACAACCTGTTTGAGGAGGGTGCAGCGACCCGAGCCAACGGATGTTACCGGAATCGGGGCGAATGGCAGTTCATGGACGTGACCCAGACCTGTGGCCTGGGATTCGTCGGATTCTCTGCGGGAGTCGCCGTTGCTGACTTCAACAGTGACGGATTCTCCGATGTCTACCTGAACTGTTACGGAGAGAATCAGCTGTTCGAAAATTGCGGTGACGGGACCTTTCAGAATGTCTCTCGCAGTTCCGGAACGGATGATGGCCGGTGGGGGACCAGTGCGGCCTTTCTCGACATCGATAACGACGGTCTGCTGGACTTGTACGTCGGAAATTATGCCCAGTGGACGCCCCAAGAGAATGCGTTTTGCGGAGATCAGAAGAAGCACATCCGCATGTATTGCAGTCCCAAATCGGTGTCACCGGAATCCAATGTGCTGTATCACAATTCCGGCGATGGAACCTTCACCGATGTCTCGCAGGCCTCCGGAATCCTAGCTGTCACTGGCCGTACCCAAGGGGTTCTGGCGGTGGATATGACGAACGATGCGCTGACCGACCTGTACATCACCAACGACCTGAATCCTAACACATTGCTCGTGAATCAGGGGAATGGCCAATTCCAAGATCGAGCGACGACCCTCGGCGTGGCTTACGATTACAACGGAGTCGCTCAAGCGGGTATGGGCGTGGCGTCAGCGGATGCGAATCGCGACGGACTGTTTGATCTGTTTGTGACGAACTTCGAAGGTGAGCACAATGCCTATTACGAGCAGGACCGAAGCGGATTTTTTAACGAAGTGAGTCACTTGCGAGGATTGGCCGCAGCGAGCATTCCCTGGATTGGATGGGGAACTTCCATCGCCGATTTCGATCTGGATGGGTGGCCCGACGTGTTTGTCATCAATGGTCACACGGACAACAACATGCACGAATTGGGACGGGAAGGAGACTACTCCCAGCCTCCCCTGTTCTGGAGGAATCACCACGGGGTGTTTCTCCAAAACACTCCCCGTAACAGCCCGTTTTTTCAACAACGTTATCCGGGACGTGGATTGACCGTGGCCGATCTCGACAACGATCTCGACTGGGATGTGATCTGCGGCCAGCTGGATTTACCTCCGGAGATCCTTCGCAATGAGAGTCCGCGATCTTCGGAATCCAAAGTGCTGCAATTGCAATTGATTGGACATTCTCTGAACCGCGATGCGGTCGGGGCCGTAGTCCGGTGCCGACTGGGAGATCGAGTCATTGTGGAACAAGTCGTTAACGGGGGGAGCTACCTGTGCGCGAGTGACTCTCGATTGGTGATCGTGATTCCGCCATCAGAAGCCGTGACTCCCCTCCAGATCGAAGTTGTCTGGGGACCGAATGAAACCACCGAGGTATTCATACCGATCCCTTTCGGATCGGGAATCATTCGGGGCCCCCAGTACTACCCTCTCCATGAATGAACCCTGAGTCTGTGAGACGCAAAAACGGCTTCACCCGACTCTTTGTGGGGGTGGCTCGTAAAATGCAGACATACTCGCCACAGACTGAGCCAACATGTGCGCGGCTTGCTGTTCGACGACCGTGAGGTTCAACGAACCCATCGGCGTGAAACGGAGGATGCGTGACGGCCGTCAAGCCAGTGAGGGAGGCGTGAGTCATGAATGCTCCTGAGAGCTGGGCTCGGTCGGACGAATGAGCAACACGACAAGGATGGACAGCAGCGCGGTCATCGCGAAGACGCCAAAGATGACGTTGAGTGGCACCTCACGATCTCGCAGCAGGCCAAATCCCCAATCGGCAAAACCGCCGCAGCCAATGCTGACGAGATTCATGATTCCATAACCTGTTGCTCGCAGTTGAGGCCGTACGATCTGGCAGAGAATTGGCATGTTGTTGCAGTCGAAGAAGCCCCAGCCGAGACCAAACAAGATCAAGAATCCGATCGCCACTCCCAACGAGCCAGCGTTTCCCACGCCAAACAACGACGGCAAGAAGAAACTCATCCCCAGCGCGCTGACGAAGATGCGACCGCGCGATGTGTGTCGCATCCAACGGTCGGCCAACCAGCCGCCAATCCCGACTCCGATCAACGACGCGACTTGCACATACAGCACCGCCGACAGGCCCGCCTTTCCCTGACCGAGTCCGAACTGCTCCCGCAGGATGTCCGGCATCCAGTCTTTCACGACCCAACCGGCCATGGCGGGCAACGTGAAATACAATATGAGCAATAGATAGCTCACGTTGGTGAGTAACTCGCGACCGGCTGCGACCGGCGAGAGTTGTTCCGTGATCGTCTGCGTGTCACGCGGCGGATTGCGGAGCAGCGCGAACAACGGCCATGCATAGGCCACTCCCACGAGACCGCAGACACCAAACGCCCAGCGCCAACCCCACGACGGTTCGTCCGCCACATAGCCGGTGAATCCGCCAATGATAATGCCCGCGTAGATACCCATCTGATGAAAGCCGACCGCCCGCGATCGGGTCGCGCTGGAATGAAAATCGGAGATCAACGCCAGTGCCGCCGGAATATAGAACGCCTCGCTGATCCCCATCATCGCCCGGGCAAAGACTAATTGTGGAAACGTCGTCACATACGCCGTCGCCAGCGTGACGGCGGACCAGACGAAGAGACTCGCCGCAATCACATGCCGCCGGCTGACACGATCCGAGACATACCCGCCGACCGGACTCAGCCCCGCATAGACCCATTTGAAACAGCCCAGCACGATGCCCCAGTTGGCCTTGGTGGCAATGTCCGGGATGTCGCCCATCATCGACCCCTTCATCGCCGCCAGCATTTGACGATCGAGATAGTTCAGCAACGCCACCGGCACCAGCAGCGCCACCACCAGCCAGGCCAGTCGCGTGCCGCTTGAGGTCGTTTGGGATTCCGCGTTCGTCATCGGGGTTTGATCCTGTTCCATCGCCACACTCGCCAGAGCATAGGGTTGGCCGACATTCTCCACGCCCTGGCGAGCGTGGCAACGGCACATTCACTGGGGTTTCTCTTGCAGGGGAGAACGGACACCAGGGAGCGGCTCTCTGCTAACGATCAGCCACGGGGCACCCCACTTCACGGTCGGCGCGGGAGAGGGAGCGGCCACGACTCCCACTCTTTCCACGGTATTTCCCTCGCAGCCAGGTCCAGCGCGAAGAACGGCTTCCCTGTGCTCGTCGCGTTTGGCGACTCCAATCCGCCCGCCACAAAAATCGTCTGACCACCCATCGCACGCTTACGCCACTCGATCCCCTACGGCACGATCTCCAGCCTCTGTGCTGTCTGGAAAACCCACCGAATTCCGGAAGGCTCGCAGATTCGACCGCAGAGCGATACGCCCCAGCAGAAGATTCTTCCTGAACGATTCGAGTTGCATGGCATTTGTGTGGAACGAGGCCAACTCCAGTGCTTGAGCAAGTACAGACTGCCGAGCATCGCCTGCAATCATCGGCCATCCGGGCGGCGAACCAGTCTCTCATGCAGCAATGACAGAATGCCGAACAGCACCACGGATCCGACCGGCAACCGTTTCTTCTCGGCGATGGGTGATGTCTCTCCCCAGGACCGACACGAAATTAGGAACAGGATGGACAAGGCCAGCATCATCCCGCCCATGGCCGAATATCCGACGCTGTAGTGGCGACCCCTGGCGAGCATGTTCGACATCAGGATCGGGCCGATAAGGGACCCGATGCATTAGCAGGCGTGCAGCCAGACCACCTGTCGAGCTGACATATGGTGAGCCGCGTACCCATTCAGGCCCGCGCCAATCGCACCAGACCCGAGACCGTGAGCCAGCGCTCTCAGCAGGAATGCAGTCCAGTTCGGAGAGATACCGAATCCGAACGTGGCAGCTGCCACAAGTCCGGTACTCACAGTCTGGACCAGTCCGATGCCGAATGCCTCCATCAATCGACTAGCCAGAAATCTGCTCAGCAGATACCCGGAGCCAGAGATCACCAGCACCCAGGCGATGGTGCCATCGAACGGGATCCGCCAAGAGCTGTCGAAATTGGTTTGCAAGTCAGACAGACAGGAATGTCTGTCCCACTGTTTGCCGAGGCTGACTTTTGACATACCGCGCTAAAGCCCACAGCCGGTCTTGGAGTCCGACGCAAACGATCAGAGGGCAGTGGCTCGCAGACTCCATTCCACGGGCCTGTGTGACACGAATGATTCTGGCCAAGCAACTGCGAGTGTTGAACTCTCCTGAAACCCTGTCGGTTTCAGCGCGGAGTGTCTATTTTCTACTGAATAGAACTATTCAAGATAGGCGATTACTGAGAGCGAAACTCGGAGGGAGTGATGCCGATGGCGGAGCGGAAGGCGCGGGTGAAGGCGCTGTGGTCGTAGAAGCCGCAGGCGTGTGCGATGTCGGCCACGGATTGATCGGTGTCACGAAGCATGAGCGACGCAGCTGCGATCCGAGACTTGGTGATGAACTGGCTTGGCGTCAGACCGTAGAGCCGTTTGGTGAGGCGTGCCAGTCGTTGCGGTGACACTTTGGAACGGATTGCGAGCCACGCGGGGGTCACCTCAGACGAGAGGCTTTGCTCGAATTCTTCGAGGGCACTCCCGAAGCCAGTGGGGATTTCGTGAGGTTCGACCGGCACGCGAATATCGCGAGAGAAGCCGATCAAACCTACGACCACTCCGCTGGAATTCAGAATCGGCAGCTTCGTGGTCAGGCACCAGACCGCATCGTTTGGTCGATGCCATTGCAACTCGAGATGGTCCACTAGCGGACGTCCAGTGCGTAGAACCTTTACGTCCTGCTCGGTGGGGATCCGACCAAAGTCGCCGGGGCAGATGTCACGCGGGCATTTGCCAATGACCTGCGACTTGCTCTTCAATCCGTGACGCGCCACCAGCGACTCGTTCACGGCGACGTATCGCCCCGCCGCATCTTTGACGAAAAAGGCCACGTCCGGCGAACGGTCAAAGAGCCGTTCCAATAAGGGGACTTCCACCTGCGAAACGTGCGCAGGCAAAGAGGATACGGCATGTTCTGTGCGCGAATTCACGGTTCGATGTGCCTTTGAGCCAAGCGGCCTGGAGGGGTGGAGGATACACTCCACTTGTTGCGTGCCACCAGACCAAGGGAACCCCATGAAGTCATCCATCGCCATTGCCTGTCTCGTCAGTCTCGTCCTGATTGGCGGAGAGAATCGCGTCCACGCTGCGAAGCCGCTCAAGGTGTTCATCCTCGCCGGGCAGTCGAATATGCAGGGGCATGCGGCCATCTCGACGTTTGACTCCCTAGTGCCTCATCCACACTTAATCACGGGGTAGAGCCGCTTCAGTTTGGTGCGGGCGTCGGTGATCTGGAATTGCCAGTCGACGCCGCGTTGTTTGGC
>JAYSUV010000609.1:0-9015 GCA_043718945.1 Planctomycetota bacterium | reverse complement strand
ACCTGCGCCTCACCCGGCGGATGCACCAGCGGCAGGAACACCTCCTGATGCGTCTGCCTCCAGGCTCGCACCGCATCCTCGACCACCGTCTTCCCGCCCAGGTATCCGTACTCGGCCTTGAGCCGCTCAAAGATCCGCTTCGCGGTGTGCCGCTGCTTCTTCGGAGCCTTCTGATCGGCTTCCAGGATCTCGTGAATGACCGGCAACATCGGGGCCAACACCCGCCGAGGCCGAGCCTCCTTGTGTCGATAACCCGGCGGCTCCGCATGCGCCAAAATCGTCTTCAACGTGTGCCAGCCCAGCTTGTACTTCGCGCACGCCGCTCGCTGACTGATCCCGTTCACCAGCAGGTCCTGGCGAATCGCTTTCCAATTCTCCATGTCACTTCGCACGTCCTGGGCACCTCAATGAAACCGATCCGATGGGGCTGACGCCCCATCTTCTGGCTTCGTCAAACTGCACGCATGTGCGCTGCCAATTTCATCCAGATTTTCCCCCGGAAAGCGCCGCCATTTTCAACCGGGCTCAACATTTTTTGAGCTTGGCCGCGCTGGCGTCGTCCTTCGGGACAACGCGCGGATAGCGCACGGTCCCGATCTCGGATCCCCCCGAGCCGGAAGCGTCAGCGCCCGGAGATTTTGACACGGCTCTCACAATATACCGATCCCACGGCCCACCCACTGTCCCGGGGAATTCGAGATACTCGGTCTTCGTCCACTCGGAAGGATTCAACCAGTTGCACCGCAGCTGGTCGAGTTCTTTGGCTGCTGCCGCGATTACCTCTCTCAGTGGTTGAGCCTCCACTAGAGGTGTACACTGGCTCAGTTGCAATGATAATCGTGAGATCACGACCTGATCGATGGAGCGAGAGTGTGACGAAGCCATACACATTGATCGACCTGTTTGCAGGAGCTGGCGGCATGACGCTCGGCTTCCAACGAGCGGGATTCGTCCCCATCCTCGCAGTGGAAAAGGAGCCGGATTTCGCAGCGACATATCGTGAAAACCTCGGTGACCATGTTCTTGCTGACGACATTGCCGATTTAATCGAAAGAGGCGAGATTCAAACTAAAGCGGATGTCGTGATCGGTGGCCCTCCTTGTCAGGGATTTTCTAACCTGACGGGCAATCGTGCGAGCGATCCTCGGCGTGCGATGTGGCGATATTTCATGGATGTCGTGGAATCGTCCGGCTGTCAGGCATTCGTGATCGAGAACGTCCAGAACTTGCTCAAGTCCGCTGAAGGCGATGCGATTATTGCACGTGGGAAAGAGCTTGGGTTTCATGTCACATCCGGCGTTCTCCTGGCGAGCAACTTCGGAGTTCCGCAGAACCGTAGGCGGGCCATCATCATGGGGTCATCAATTTGATCGGCGTTTTGATGACCTTTTCAATCACCGCTTACTGAACGGTTCCTCTGACAATGGCTGACAACGATCAAGGAGCAAAGTACGGAACAAAGTGGGAGCGGGAGGAGTCAATCCTTGCCCTCTACCTTTACTGCCAGATTCCATTCGCCAAGACAAAAGCAAACAATCCAGAGGTCATACGGTTAGCGAAGTTGATCGAGCGTACTCCGAGTGCTGTGGCAAGAAAGCTCGGAAACTTCGGCGCGTTCGATTCACTATTGCAGAGTCGCGGTGTCACTGGATTGACTCACGGGAGCTACGATGACGAGGCGATCTGGAATGAGTTTCATGGGCATTGGGAGTCGCTAGTCGCTGTGGTAGACGGAATCCTGGCAGGACTTCCAGCCACGATGCAAGAAAATGAAGCAAGACAGGAAGTGACACTCGAAGAGGAGTTCCAGCGGACGGAACGGCCCGTGACTCGCATGGAACGGCTTTGCCAGTCGTTCTTCCGCAAAACGATCTTGGCAAGTTACGACAACACCTGTTGCATTTGCGGAATGGATCTCACGCGATTACTGGTTGCCAGCCATATAGTTCCATGGGCTGCTCGTGAGGAAACTCGAACCGATCCAGGAAATGGACTATGCCTGTGCGCAATTCACGACAAGGCATTTGACCGTGGCCTGCTCGGCGTTCTTGAGACAAACGAAATCGTCATTTCAAAAGCTGTGTCAGTCAGCAAATCGACAGCAGCCCATGAGTATTTGAAGGCATTTGCTGGCCAGAGCATTCATTTGCCAAGACGCTTTCCGCCCAATCCCGCCAATCTGACCTGGCATCTCGAAAACATTTTTCGACAATAGCGTCGTATCGTGGTCGATGAAGGAGTCAGCTCGATGAGTGTTCCCGGCTTTCAAAGCATGTTGTGGCCGATTCTCAAAGTCCTCGAAGATGGCCATTCCAGAGTCCTCTCTACCGTTTCGGTTGCTATCGCAGAAAGGCTCAGACTGTCGGAGAGCGAATGTGCCGAGAAGGTATCCGATTCGACCGATTCGATCATTGAATTTCGACTGAACTGGGCCATGAAGCACCTTGCTGCCGCTGGGCTGGTCGAGTGCCCGGCGATTGAGATGTCACGAATCACACCTGCAGGATTGCAAGCAGTTTCCACAATTCCAGAGAGGCATGACCGCCAGTGGCTACGCAATCTCGTACGAGACCAAGCCGACCAAGAGTTCAAGTCAAGATGCGTCAACACTCCGTCGGCATTGGTTCGAGTTGAAGTCGCCTCGAATGCACTCGACCGCGTTGAAGCATTCCTCCTCGATCGGATAGGTCAGGCGGTCGATGGCGTGGACCTCGATATCGCAACAGACACTGCTGATTACCGAACTATTGTTCGACAACTCCGAGTCGAGCGAGGGTTTCGGATTCTGACGGGTGCGTCGCCTGACGAAGAATCCGGAGTCCGATTGAAGTCCGACCAGTATATGCTGACATCCGACAAAGTCGATTCGGACTTGGCGCGACGCTGGCATGTCGCCAATCGAATCCGAAAAGGGGCAGGGGGTGCGAAAGCCAAGATTCTCCAGTTCCTTAAAGAGAACGTAGGGCATGTCGTCACGACCGAAGAACTCGCCTACGTTTCTGGAGATAAGAGTGAATTCGGACGCCGCGCGCGTGAGCTACGCACGGAGGAGGGCTACGCGGTCGCCACGCGATTTACGGGGCGACCAGACCTCAATGCCGGTGAGTATATCCTACTGTCATTGGAACGGGTTGCGGAAGCTCATGATCGACACATCCCATCAGATGTCCAACGTGAAGTCTACGAACGTGACCACAGCACCTGCCAGCAGTGTGGTTGGAACATGTCGAAATGGACGACAGCTGACGCGAGAATCCTTGAGATACACCACTTGACCACGCACGCCGCTCGCGGCTCCAACAGCGCCGAAAATCTGCTCGTGCTGTGCAGCTACTGCCACGACGAAGTTCACGCGGGACGGATCGATCTCCCAAAGAACGTGCGAAGAAGCTGAAGGGACTCAGTTGGAGAGAGATGACAATGAGAGCCCGTCAAAGACGTAAACGGTCTTGATCGTGCCAGTGAAGTTCGTGTGAATCTCGAACCGGTCCATATCACAGACGACTAGCAGGGGAGGATTCCCCAAGTCTTCCCGGTACAGGAGCAGCTGGTCATAGGCCGCCTTCAGATCGCGGCGTTTCTTCTTGTACTCCCAGCCGAAATGGCCCTTCATCCAGACATCGGCCCAACCGTGGCCGCCATCGGATTTACTCACCCCCCGTTCAAAGGTGTACCACGCTCCTTCGGGGTCGGCGTCGACGGGCTTGGGCTGGCTGAGTAGCTCGCACAGCCCCATGAAATGGCTATGGCACGCCGAGCGTTCCGAGAGCGTGACTTTTTTCCATGTGGCGACGAATTGTTGAGGAGTCATGCGAGTTGGCCCGGGAGGATCTGGTAGACCGTCAGCTTATGTGTTCGCATGGATGGAGTCGACAGTCACCCTACCTCTCCAAAGCCTCAGTTCGCCTCCGTCGGGCGCACCTGATAGGCCGTCAGCGACTGCTGGTCGCGGATGTAGAACACACCGCCGATGACGACGGGGTGGGCCCAGCTGGGGCGGCCGTGGCTGGGGATTTTGAAGCGTCCGTGTTCCTTGTAGGCTTCGGGGGTGGCCTCGGCGAGGGCGACTTCGTGCCCCTCGCTCAGCAGATACAGCATGCCATCGGCGACGACGAGCGAGCCCTTGCCGACGCTACGGTTCTGCCAGGCGATCTTCCCGGTCTTGAAGTCCAAGCAGAGCAGCCCACTGTCGAACCCATACATGTGGTCGCCCACCTTGACGATGCCTCCGTGATGGTTGCCCAGCTTCTTCTCGAAGTAGACTTCTTCGACCTTCTGCTTGTCGCCGTCCTTCAGAATCTTGGCCAGGCCGCCCCCGGTGCCGTACGAGCTGGAACTGAACACCATGTTGTCGGCCACGATCGGCGTCGCACAGTTCGCGGTCCCGTTGGCCGCCCCGCTGTACTTCCAGAGGAACCGCCCGTTGCTGAGGGTCAGGCCGAAGACGCTCTCGCGGGCGAACTGCACGAGCGTGCGGACGCCCTGAATCTCGGCCACGACCGGCGTGCTGTAGTGCGCTCCTTCCGTGACTTCGTCGCTTTGCCAGATCTTGGAGCCGGTCTGCTTATCGAGGGCCAGGACTGTTCCCTGCTTGCCTCCCGGAGTGACGATTAGCATGTCCCCTTCGAGCAGTGGCGACTCGCTGTAGCCCCAGCCCGGTCGGTTTCCCCCAAAATCACTGGAGAGGTTGACGTGCCAGATCGTCTGGCCGGTGGCTGTGTCCATGCAGGTGATGTCGCCATCGCCGCCTTCGGTGTAGACACGATCCCCCTCGACGGTCGGCGTGCCGCGGGGGCCGTCGCCTTGCCCATTGCGGTATCCGCCGAAGTAGCCCCGCACTTCGTCGGGAGTCAGGAGGCCATCGCCGCTGGGATAGCGGTTGGCGTAGTAGGCACTCATCTCTTCGGCGGTAATGACGCCATCCTTGCCCGCTTCCCGCATCTGGAGGTAGGTCTCCATCTCTTCGACCGTCAGCTTCAGGTCCCCTTTCTTCGTCGCTTCGTCCTTCTTGTCCATGCGGTCAAAGTAGTGATCGACGATGCGATTGCGGGACTCTTCCCGGTCAATGGTCTGGTCGGCATTCTTGTCGTAGGCCGTCATCCACGCCGAGGCGCGAGTGGTGGCCAGGGCTTTCGCGTCGGCGGTTTTGTTTTCCTGCTCGATGCGTTCGAACTCGTTGTAAAAGCGATTCGTCACCTCGTCTCCCGACAGCTTCTGATCCTGGTTCTTGTCGAGCTGCTTGAAGAGCCGTTGCGTACGAGCTGTGGCCAGTTCTTTAGCGTCGCCGGGGGCCTTGGCATCGAAGCTGTTGTACTCAAAGCCGAGGCGGTTGATGGCTTCGACCTCGTCGATGGTCCCGTCCTTGTTGCTGTCGAGGTCTTTCAACTCCTTGGCGACCCGCTCAGTGAGCCGTTGCTTCACCGGTTCCGGCTGTGTCGCCCAGAGAACCTTGCCGGACTTGGCATCCAGGCAGAGCACATGCTCGACGCCGTTCAGGTCTCCCTGCGTATAGATGCGACCGTCCTTGATCGCCACAGAGGAGTAGCCCACCCCGACCGTGTCGACCTGCCACAGCACCTTCGGGCCCCCCTCGGGCCACTCCTTCAGCAGCCCTGTGTCAGGACTAATGCCATCGCGATGGGGCCCACGCCACTGCGGCCAATTCTCTTGACCATCGCTGGAGGCCATCGGCACGAGGGTCAGTGCCGCCCAGGAAAAAAGCCACACGAAAGAGGAGCGTGATCGCAGCATGGCGGGCCTGTGGAGGAGGGAGAGTGAGGGGAGGGGAGGGGAGGGGAGGGGAGGGACGTGTCACACCTGATGAGCGTCACACGGGGGTAGTGCAGCCTATCAGCACTGACGGTTGCGTTCAAAGCCGCCCCCCCCACGCCCTGCTTAGAATTCGTACCACACATTTCCGGGGCCGAGAAGGCGAACCACCTCATCACTCAACACACGCCTCTGGGCGACCGGCGCTTCCAGTTCCGCTACGCCCACTCGACAGCTCCGATCGACAGCGGTCAACGCGGCACGAACGACATCTTGCCGGTCGAGTCCGATTTAAGTGTCATCCGCGCGGCCCGCAGCGTGAGACTCTTCCAGACCACTTGCGTTACTCCGTTCCCATGGCACAAGGCATGCAACAGCAGACCATCCGCGATCGTCGGTTTGTCCGAGACGGGTTCCGTTCCGATCAGACGAAACGTCGGAGAGTCATTTTCTGCATACAGGTAATACACTAGCTTGCCGCGTCGAGCCAGACGAAGCCGTCCACCGAGAGCTTCGCTTTCCTGGATCGAAGCGGCAGAGAACGAGCGAGCGCCCCCCTCATGAATCACCGACAGCGAGGGTTGGACTTGTTGCAGCTTGTCCGCCGTCCGAATCCGGAGCAGACGACATTGATGCTGCTGTTCGTCCTGCAATTCGATGACCAGCATCACGCAGGCATCTTTGTCGCTCTGCATTTTCAATTGTTCGAAGGCGACTTCGACATCAAAATCTCCGTGCAAAGAGAGTGGCACACGGATGTTTCGGTCCAACCAGTCTCCGCCCCCTGGCCGGACCATGAACACGCCATCGGGACGGACAGTCAATTTGCCTCGCTGATCCGAGTCGGCGGTACTGAAATACTTGGCCGGCAGGCCATCGGTCGCGAAGTCATGGGTCAGCACAGACGGGAGCTGGGGCAGATCCGCATCCAATTTCGCCACAGCTGGGTCGGCCAATTCCTGCTCTGCGATCGGGGGGAGTGTCTGGGGCCAGTTGCCCCGCAAGACGACATTCCGTACGCGGACCTCGGTTTGATCGGCATAATGAAACAAGCCAAAGGTTCGACGATTGTGGGGTTCGACGAACCGCTCATCGATCAACTGCCCGTTGAGAGTCAGCGACACCTGCTGGCCATTGACGGCTAGCGTGACCTGATTCCAGGCATCTGGCTTCAGCGGCAATTGAGCGGGGCCGCGTCGGCTGAGGGGCTCGTCGAGCAAGTTGTCGGGAGCGACCGCGCTGGTGTCGAAGCGACCGTCGGTGATCCAATGGACGCGCACTCCTTCGGGACGCAGTATCAAGGCCAGCCGGTCCAAGGCCGGGTGAACGTGGAGTTCTCCCGGCTTGTAGAAAAACTCGTAGTCCACTGAACCGACATCATCCAAGGGGCGCTGATAGCAGAGCAGGCTCTCAAAATACACATCGTCCATTCTCATTCGATGCCCAACGATCTGTCCTGAACTCTGGGAGGCATCGCTCTCTGGATCGGGACGATGTTCCCAATGACAACCAGCTGCACCAGCCAATTCCTCGTGATAGGGATACCAGCCCCGCAAGTCGCTGGCGGCCGAGAGGGTCACGCTGTCGGGAATCGTGGGATGGCCCACGACACGCAGATCGCGGACGGCTCCATGCACTCGTGACCAACTCCGAACGGCAACCCATGGGTCGGGATGGGCACCGAGTTTATCGGTATGCACGAGCAGCCCGTTCAAAGAGTGTTTCACTTCCCCGTCGTGGACTGCGCCACGATAGTGGACCCAGGAACCGGCTCCAGACAGCGGGACAGCGAGCGGATGCCGACGAGGCCCGTCTCGGAGGTTTCCCCGCCATAGCCCGACCGTCCCGTCATTTCCTAACACGGTCCCGCCGACCATCGACTGGCTTTGAGACGATGCCAGATCACAGTCCAGTTCGTAGTTGCCTTGCAGCGGGCTGCGAAAGAACAAGTAGTCCTCATCATGACCGGAGATTTTCGTGATGCGATTCGGTTTTTGACCCCACTGCGGCAGTGGGAGGCCGGGCCCGCGCGTCGTCGCTCGCAGGCGACTGACCCCCATCCATTGCGTGACTCCCGGAGGCTCGATCTGCGGGTCGCGCCGCAAGGCGTCTCCCGCGCTGCGGCGTCCCGCCAGAGACGCCAGATGGTTCTGCCACGCCCACAGACTGGGACTTTCATCCGCTTGACCGCGATTGATAAAGAGCCAAGTCAGCAAGTCGTCCACCGCAACATGGCCTGCTCCGCGATGCACGACGAGAGTCTGCGGCCAAATCTCGGCAAGCGTGCGAGAGGGCGACCGCTGGGCCAGATCCAACAAACGACTGGCCTCCGTCGCCGCCGCTTCTTGGCGTCCCCGTTCGAGGTGGATCAGAACCAATAGAGCCGCGCGCGCCCGGCGCTGCTCCTCAATCGATGGTTCCGGCAGTGTCTCCACCAGCGTGAGCAATTCCTCCAACCGCCCGGTGGTCGAGGCGACTTCCAAGAGATCAAACACCGGTGACACCAGAACTCCGCCACGAATGTCAGCTCCGACCAGTGGCCCCAATGCTACAGGGGCCGGGTCTGTCTGAGTGAACTGGCCAGCCGTGCGAATCGTTGAGTGCGTGTTCGATGGCCACACCCAGCGGAGCAAGGCATCAAACCGTTCCGCTTTCGGTAACTTCGAGATCCGCTGCCGCACAGCCACCACGTTGTCGGCCAAGATACGATCATCAAATAGCATTGCCACTGGGGATGTTCGGCGGATGGCAGGAACCGCTGGCTCGCTACCTATCGACTCCGTTTCTCGGCCCACCGCGCGGAGCGGTAGAGGGCCGATCACCAGGAGGGTGACGATGAATTGGAAGCCGAAATGGACGGGTCGCCAGCGCATCATCCTCATCGTTCCACTGTGAAGTGTTGAATTCACGGAACCATCTCTTGGTCGCTTCAGGATCGCGATTCACGCATGGTTTGTGGATTATTTGACCATTTCGGGATAAGCAATGTAACACCTCCCGGAAAGAAATGTCGTTGTCAAAGTGGAGTGAGAATAGATTCAGGGATCTGGACTTCCCCACGATTCGTGGGGAAGTCCACCAAGCACGCCCTACAAGGTTAATACCTTGCCAATGCCCCTCCCCCAAAATAGTCGGATGAACTCCACTTCGATTGTGTATGACATCGTTCCGAGCGTCGGGGACCTCGGTAGGCTGACGCCGTGTCGCTCTCGTACTGAAGCTCTCCAGCCCGCAGCGCCAGCAAGG
>JAYSUV010000608.1:0-9030 GCA_043718945.1 Planctomycetota bacterium | reverse complement strand
CGGAACACCTCACCCGCCGGGCACACACGTTTGGTTCTGGGCATGCAATTGATCGTAATCGATGGCTCCGCAGAAAACAATGAGACCTGACCCCTTTCCCTGCCTCCTGCCTCCTGCCTCCTGCCTTCCCTGCCTTCCCTGCCTTCCTGCCTTCCTGCCTTCCTGCCTTCCTGCCTTCCTGCCTTCCTGCCTTTCTCTGCCTTTCTCTGCCTTTCTCTGCCTTTCTCTGCTTTCTCTGCTTTCTCTGCTTTCTCTGCTTTCTCTGCCTCACACGCATTGAAGTCCCCTGCTAACCGCTTAGCTGCGGCAAATACGCGACTCCTTAACCTGTCGGGTACATTTGAATCGTCTCCGAGCCCTGGAATCTCAATATACATTCTTTCATGTATTACTTCAGCCTCCCTTGCCAAGGAGACTCCAGGAATCAAGAGTGTATCCTCAGCAACTGCCAAATACCGATGGAATCCGGCCTTCTGCTGAGAGTCAAGCATCGCTAGGCGTTTTCCATCCACCGATTCGAGAAAGGCCGCCATTTTCTCAAACTGATAGAACTTCGCATAACGATCTATAACATGTAGGACTTCATCAACAGTCATTCGAGAAGGGTCAGGCACATGTGACATGGCAGTGACATACCACCAACATGGAGTGATAACTACCATGCTTATCGCGACCACAAGCCAGTGAAAACGCCTCATGGCAGGAAAGTTCCTCTCTCTCCCCAATCGACCTTGCCTGGGTGAGTGCAAGTTTTCGGGCACGAATGTTCCTTGCGAATCTGGTTCTCGATCTGTATCACGGGATCCTTTTCGTTATATCTTATAGAAGGGTCCGATGGATGGCTCATCATTGGCACTGCATGGCCACACAGTTCATGTCCTAAAATGATCCAACTTGGAGCTGGAACATGTCCAGGTATCGGCGGACATGATGAACCCCTGCCCACATAGCCATTGGTTCTTGGCGGTCCGACGTATACATAGCTGTAGAGCAATCCAGTGACGTGGCCTCCTTGTTCAGTCCGTTGGTACAAACCAATATCTCTGTATGAGTTGATCGCATCGCAGACACACTTGCAAGAGGTCTTGTGTGTGGCGGAGTCATATCCATATTCCCAGAAGTAGCTTTCTCTCCACTCACCCGTGTTAGTTGGGACAACTCTTTTCTCCCAGCCACTTTTCTTGCAGAACCGTCCTAGGGTTGATCGCACTGCATTAGAAGCACCCATTTTGAACTTTCCTTCGGGACACAACTTGTTCAACATCCCGAGCATGTCTTTCTGCTGCCCCTCATTAGGAATCACCAAGGACTCACCGAATGGATCAAGGGACTGATGTGAAAACCAACCAAAATAAAGATTGCATCCATCCGGGTACTCCTCCGGATCATGGCTGGGGAATCTTCCCAAGGTCGGTGAGTAGGGTCTGGCGCGGAAATGGTAGCTGCCGGTTTCAGGGTCGTGTTCGCGACCGGTATAGGTGTAGCGCGTCAACGGGGCACTGGTGAGGACGGCCAGCGTGGTGGGATCGAGGGTGACGAGATCGCCATACGGAGTGTAGGCGTAGCGCTCCACCACTGTACCGGTTTGGTCGGTGAGGGCGGTGGTGCTGTATTGTTGATTGCGGTGGGGATAGAGCTTTGTGGTGCCGCCTGCTCCGCTCACCCGGCAGGCGAGTTCGTCGATGTAGCTGCCCCACAGGTATTTCGCAGCGGGCGAGGCGGCGGCTGTTCCGGCGGCGTAATCGGCGGTGATTTGCTCACCGGTGTGGACGAAGATCGTGTCGCTGGGAGTTGCCCCGCCGACCGATTTGCGGACGCGACGGTTGAGAGCGTCGTATTGGTAGGTATGCGTGCCTACGATGCCGCGAAGTGATCCGGCGGGGACGGTGGCTTGCGAGACTTTGCCATCGGCGTCGTAGGTCCGCGAGATCGCGAACTCATCAAGAATCATGTTGCCGCGCGAATCGTGCTGGATCGCAGAGGCCCCCACAATCAACACCTCATGCGCCGGCCCATGTGTTCTCGATTCAGCTGTGCCGTTCTTCGTGAAACTCTGCCAGTCATTCACAGCCGAAAGGGTCCACGCTTGGCTATCTCCACTTGAACGATTCCAAGCGGTCAATCGGTTCTGGTCATCGAACCCCATCGTCGAGGTGTACCCGCTCATGGCCCCAGTGATCGTCTCACCAGTCTTGTTCTTATTCGCATCCCAACCATATGTGTAAGTACCGCCAGCGCTATTGCTGATCGCCAGCGGAAGATTGTCACCTGTCATGTAGGTTCTTGTGACCACGAGTCCATTGCCCAAGGTTTCGCTTGCGAGCCTTCCGCCAGCGTCGTAGCTTCGAGTGTCTATGTTCGTTCCAGCCAGCGCGATTGTCGAGAGCAAACTCCGAGAATCATACGTCCGCCCCACGACCGTCCCATCGGGATAGGTCAACTGGCTCACTCTTCCGGCGGGGTCGTAAGCGGTCCCCACGGTGTAGGTCTGCCCGGCGATGGTCAGCGATTCTGTTGCTTTTCGGCCACCGACATCATACGTCTGAGCCACGGTGTTCGCGTTCGCCCCCTTGACGCCGGTGAGCATCCGACTGGCTGCGTCGTAGGTGAATGTGTCCACGCTACTCGTCCCTCCGCTCGGACTATTGGCCAGGGTGCGGTACTGCCGGGAGAGCATGCGGCCCGCGAGGTCGTAGGTCGAGGTGATCGTGTCGCCGAGTTGGTTCGTCTTGCGGAACCCGCGCCCGGCAGCGTCGAAGTTGGTGGTTTCGATGCCATAGTTCGCCCCGCCGGGAGTCTGTCCGCTGACATGATCCGGCCACTGGATCGTGATCCTTTGGCCCTTGTTGTCATACGTGTACACCGTGGTCTGGCCCTCGGCATCGGTCATGCTGAGTTCGTTCCCGGCTGCGTCAAAGACCCAGGCGGTGACGGCGGCGATGCGGTCGGTGAGGGTGGTGCGGCGACCGCGTGAGTCGTAGACCATGCTGGTCAGCTTGCCCTTGGCATCGGTCTGCGTCGTCACATTCCCGACAAGGTCGTACGTGCGGGACGTGACGGCCCCAGCTGTGTCGGTACAGCTGAGGTCGCGGCCGAGGGCGTCGTAGGTGCAGTCCTGGCCCACGGTGTTGGGGTCGCGGACGGAGAGGCGTTGGCCGTTGGCGTTATAGACGAACGTGGTGATCGCATTGGTGGCGTCGAGTGATTGCAGCGTGCGGCCCGCTCCATCGGTGCGAGATTTGTTCGTATGACCCAGGGCATTCGCCGAGGCCGTTTCCAGGACATCGCCGTACCCGCTGATGGTCACCACGGTGTCGAACGTGCTGGTGTTCGACACGAGGGCGGCGGGGTGGCCCAGACGCTGCTTTGAGCGTCTGGGTGACGAAGGAACAAGAGGCACTGGCGGGTTGCATCGCATCGGTCCACCCACTGGATCGGAATCCCCACCGTTCGACCAATAGTCTACCATCTCACAGGAATTGCCGCCACGTTTCTTATACCTCTTGTTGCTCTGCAACCCAGACATCCAAAGCGATGTCTGGGCCACCCCTGCCGCGCGACGAAAACGCGCCGCACTGTGCCTATCAACGCATGTTGATGTACACTCCGAAGCGTCATGACACTCCTTCATTTCGAGTGAGTCGCCACTGTGTGGTTTGGGAACTCTCTGCCTCTTCAGTTCAAGCCGACTCGAAAATGGGCGTTGACCTATTTGCTCGGCGGGCTGATCCTCTGTTTCTCTCCGCCACTCTCAGCTGCCGACCTCCCGGAACCCGCAGCTGCGGAAGTCGACTTTGCTCGCGACATCCAGCCGGTGCTGGAGCGTTCGTGTTTGAGCTGCCATGGGAAGGAAAAACAGCGGAGTGGATTCCGCCTCGATCAGCGTGGCTCAGCGTTGCGGGGCGGTGAACTCGGGGTGGCGATCGTGGCGGGTCAAAGTGCGCAGAGCGCGCTCATCCGTATGGTGGCGGGCCTCGAGCCGGGTCTCGAAATGCCTCCCGAAGGGGACCGACTCACACTCGATGAGATCGGGCTGTTGCGGCGGTGGATCGATGACGGAGCCCATTGGCCGCAGGTCGCGACGGAGGGTAGCGATGCGGACCCGACTGACTGGTGGTCACTGCGTCCGCTGAGTCCGTCGCCGGTTCCGACTCCCGCAGGACTCCCTGTGGAATGGTCGCTGAACCCCATCGACAGGTTCGTCTATGCCCGGCTTGTCGAAGCGGGTCTGAAACCGACCGCTGAGGCTGAAGGCCGCACACTGATTCGGCGGGTCTACTTCGACCTGATCGGGTTGCCGCCCACCCCCGAAGAGGTGCAGACGTTCGTGAGCGACACGAACCCGCAAGCCTACGATCAGTTGATCGACCGGCTCCTGAGGTCGCCTCAATACGGCGAACGCTGGGCCCGTCACTGGCTCGATCTGGTTCACTTTGCCGAGACACATGGCAACGATCAAGATCGCCCGCGCGAGACCGCTTGGCCCTACCGCGATTACGTGATCGAGTCTCTCAACGCCGACAAACCCTACGCCCGGTTCGTCGAAGAACAGATCGCGACGGATGCTCTGTGGCCCCAGCATCCCGAGTTGACTCCGGCTCTCGGCATGCTGGCCGCAGGACCGTGGGACGAGAGTACGCTGGCCAGCATTCGCGAGGACTCGATCGATCGCCAGATTGGGCGCTACCTCGACCGCGACGACATTGTCACGACAGTCATGTCGACGTTCACCAGTTCGACCGTCCACTGTGCCCGCTGCCACAATCACAAGTTCGACCCATTCTCACAGGCCGACTACTACGCGCTGCAAGCGGTCTTTGCAGGAACTGAGAAGGCCGAGAAGGTGTTCGACGCTGATCCGACCATACTCGCCCGCCGACTGGCTCTAGAACGCCAGCAGAAGGCGATCACCGCCAGCGACAAGAGTGTGGTGGCGGCTCTCTGGAATGAGGAGTCGCGTGCTGCGTACGCTCAGTGGGAAGAGGGGCTGAGGGCCTCTCAGCTGCAGTGGTCTGTGCTCGCGCCGACTGAGTTCACGACTGCCAACGGAACAGTTCTGGAACTCAAACCCGATCAGTCGCTGCTGGCGACCGGAGATCGCCCACTGACCGAGGTCACCACCGTGATCGCACTACTGCCCGTCGGCGAGTGGACGGCGTTACGCTTGGAAGTTCTGACCGATAACTCGCTGCCGGTGCGGGGTCCCGGACGACAGGAGAATGGAAACCTGCACCTCTGCGAGATCCGCCTAGAACTCTCTCCGGATGGGCAACCAAAATCGTACACTCCGATCGCACTCTGCAATGCGACTGCCGACTTTGACCAAGCGGGCTGGGACATCACCCGCGCGATCGATGGAGATCCGACCACAGCTTGGGGCATCCATCCGCAGGTCGGGCAATCGCACCTCGCGGTGTTTGAACTGCAAGCCCCGATCACCGTCACCGAGAACGCACAAGTGCGGATCACACTGGATCAGCTGCATGGCCGGATGCACACGATTGGTCGGATGCGGTTGTCGGTCTCCGCGCAGCGCACTCCGATGCGGGCGGCTCCGGTGCTGGCATCGTTTGCCACAGCCGTCTTAAAACCCGCCAGCGAGCGCACCGCACCCGAGACCGAAGAGTTGGAATTCGGCTTCTGGAAAGAGCGGACGAGCCACGAGCTGTCTGCATTGCCCGCACCGCGCCGGGTCTTCGCGGGTACGAATGACTTCCCACAAGACGGCGGTCACATCTCCATCGGCCGTACGCGCGAGGTGCAAGTCCTCCGGCGAGGCGAGATCACGCAACCGATCGGTGAAGCGCAGCCTGGGACACTGCAATGCATCGCGGGTTTGGAGTCGCGATTCACACTTTCGCATCCCGAGCAAGAAGCGACGCGCCGGGCCGCTCTGGCTCACTGGATCACCAGCCCACAGAATCCGCTCACATGGCGGTCGATTGTGAACCGTGTCTGGCACCACCACTTTGGGCAAGGGATCGTCGACACACCCAACGACTTTGGCCGCATGGGCAGCCCACCCTCGCACCCCGAACTGCTCGACTGGCTGGCCGTCTACTTTCGCGATTCCGGCGGGTCACTGAAGCAGCTGCACCGACTGATCCTGACCAGCGCCACTTACCGCCAAGCGGCCACTCACAATCCAAAGGCCGCTGTGATCGATGGGAGTAATCGCCTGCTCTGGAGAGGCCATCGCCAGCGACTCGATGCAGAGGTGATCCGAGATTCATTGCTGGCGCTGAACGGTCGGCTCGACCTCACCATGGGCGGGCCGTCGGTCAAGCAGTTTGTGATGACACCGGGAATCCATGTCACCCCGAACGTCGACTACAAATCATTCCCACTCGACGACCCCGCCAATTCGCGGCGGTCGATTTACCGGTTCCTGTTTCGCACTCTACCCGACCCGTTCATGGACGCTCTCGACTGCCCCGCCGGAGATCAGCTGACGCCGGTGAGAAGCGAGTCAGTCACCTCGCTGCAGGCCCTGGCGCTGCTCAATAACCCATTCGTGATTCGCCAGTGCGAGCACCTGGCGACCCGCATTACAAACGACCCGAAACTGGCCTCGCAGCCGATCGAGTCGCTCTACCGACTGGCGCTGCAACGCGAACCATCTGCCGATGAACGGACCCAGCTGCAAGCTTACGCCGATCACCACGGACTGGCCAACGCCTGCCGACTGGTTGTGAACAGCAATGAGTTCTTGTTTGTGGAGTGAGCCCGTGGGATAGGCTTCCAAGAGTGGGGGATGCCTAATCCCGGAGGGATGCCAGAGGTCATAAGAAGCGAGAACTGATTGTCTCTTCATCGCGTCCACGTCTCTGTCGAAGCAGTGGGGCACAAAACTTCCTCTGTCATCCCTCCGGGATGCGGTGTTCCGTGGGGACTCGTCAACCGGTGGTGTCGCTGCGCTCAACCACCGACTAATGGCTGTGACCCCTCCGGGGTCGGAGTTGTCGAATCCTGTCACGGGAGATTCGGGGCCTAAGCCTACATCACACAGAGACAAATCCAAGTCACGCCATTTACAACTGGCTCTGGTCGTACTGCCGGGCCAACAGCATGCCGATCAGCTTGATGAATCCTTCGTCCAGTACCGCGCGGGTCCGCGTTCCGGTTTCGGTCGGCTGTACGGAGATGCGGAGTGCATCGCTGTCGCCATTGAATGCCTTCCTGCCAAACTCCTGACGCGAGGCCTCGTTGTCATCGGTCGCTGGCAGATTGAGCCAGGGAGCGGTGTGCAGGATCATCTGGAACGGATAGGCCGTGCCGCCGCCGGGCGTCGTGGCGTTGCCCGCCTGGATCTGGGTAATCGCCGTCTTCAGACTCGGCATCGCCTTGTCCGTTCCGACGGAGAACCACAACGTCTGGCTGCTCGTGCCGAGGTAAACTCCCGGCGAGCCGCCGTAAGCCCGTTGCTCGCGCTGAGGGACGTTCTTCGCAGCCAGTCGGTGGAACGCGATCCCCTCATGGCTGTCGACATTCAGTTCCACTTTGTCGAGTGCCTCCTCTCCCTGCACAGCTGTCAGGAGTTGGGCGAGCCCCTTGCCGAACGATTCGCCGCCGACGAGGCGCAGTCCGCCGAGGAATACGAACTCCTTGGTCGCGGTGGGTTGAAACTGCACACAGAAGTCCATGTCGCCCTGCTCGGCAGTGGCCTTCAGTGAGTCGAAGAGCGGATCCACGCCGGGGGCGGTCCCCTCGGGGAGTTCCTTGGCGAGGGCGATCTTCATCGCCTCGACCATGGCCACGGCGGCTTTCTGCTCGCGCTTGTCCATCTTCCAACTGGCCGAGACGGTCAGCGGTTGTCCGTCGTTGAACAGCGGGGCGAAGTACGACTTGCGACCGGCGAGGTTTTTGGTGTGCTTGGCCAATTCGCTATCGGGCATCGCATCCATCAGCAGGTCGATTTCGACGTTCTTGCGTTCCTGCGAGGCGTCGATCCCGAACTGGAACTGCTCGCACTGGGTCATCACCTGCTCGATCAGTTCGACCGTGCTGAGGCCGCTGGCCCGTCGCATCTTGTAAGCCGCCTCGGGCTCGTCGTCACGTTGTTGCAACTGGGCTTCGGTACTCTGTCGCAGGAAGGTCAGCAAGACGGTCCGGATGGTGACCGGAATGTTCTTGATCAAGACCGAAACCCCGAGGTCATGCCGGGCGGCCATCGGCTCGGCGTAGGCGGCGGGTTCAGGGAGTTCGGCTTCGAGCATGTGCTTGTTGGAGTCGTTGGTCAGGTAGGCATACCCCTTCTTCACCACACAGTAAAACTTCTGTCGGCGTCCACTGAGTTCGTAATGCCCCTCCTTGCCATCAACCTTGCTTGGCTTGACGCGCCCCGTCTCCACGATCTTCATCAACTCCTCAATCCCATCCACCGGAACGTAAACCACTGGAGTGGGAATCGGTGGCAATCCGGGGGCCAGGAACACAATCACGCCGAACGGCTTCTGCCGGTTCATCCCCTTCAAGTCGCCAATTGTGTTCGCAATGAACCCAGTGACGAGATTCATCATCTCGGGCCGCTCAGCTGTCTTGAACATATAGTCGACATCGGTCAGCACTCGGTCGATGCTGGCGATGTTGACGACCAGAATGGGGAGCTGCGGCCCCTCGGGAACCGGCTTGCCGGTACTCGGAGCGGGAGTTCCGGGGGCATCTGCCTGGGCGAATACCAGTGAGGGACCGCTGATGGCCCCCCACGCGAGGCAGGCAATGACCAGCCAGGAGAAACGACGGGATTGAGTCATGTCCAGCATCTTTCGGCGGTGAGGAAGGAAGCTCCGCGTTGACAACCAAGCAGTGAACGCCCGGCCATCAAGCGATGTACCCTACCACAGCGGACGGAGTTTCAGCGAGTCCGCAGAATCTGCCGGTCTCCCTGCGAGTGAAGACTTCGCCCACCAAACCCCAGCGAGCGGGCGGATGTCACGGCCTGTTGTTTTAATTCTCCTCTCGATTACCATTCTGCCCGTCTAGGGAGGCTGGCGGCACAGGGAGGGGTGGGTGATGGAGTATTGGGCGCAG
>JAYSUV010000607.1:0-1156 GCA_043718945.1 Planctomycetota bacterium | reverse complement strand
TAGCACTGCGGGCCATCCAAGGCAGCCCCGGCGGGAACTCCGAAAGCACGAGGTAGTTCTCTTCCGAAATCAGCGGCTTGATGCTCGCCTTGACTCGGAAATGCGAGATCCCTTCGGCCAGCACGAAAATCGTCGCTCCGCCCGCTTGCAGCGCGCCTTGATGGACGGAGAGGTCCACGCCCGACGCATACCCGCTCACCAGGACGATCCCTTCTTTCGCCAGCAAGGCGGAAGCTTCCGTCGCGACGCGAACACCCTTCTCGGATGCCTTTCTGGCACCGCAGAATCCGACCGACGGCTGTTTCAGGAGTTCCAAGTTCCCGAGGGCGAACAGGACCGGCGGAGCATCACGCCCCAAAACGTGACGGAGTCTGTCCGGGTAGCTCTCATCGCGGATGGTCAGAGTCACGACTCCCATGTCGTCCAGTTCATGCTGGATCTGCTCTGACTGCAACAACGATCCGGCCACACCGCGAGCCATCGATTCCGACATCCCGCCATCTTGAGTGAGCCTGGCCGGATGCTCGACCAGATCGACCAGGTCATCTGCCGACACTTTTTGCATCAAATCGAACAGGGCCTTTCGCCCCACCCCTTTGGTGAGCATCAATGCTGTGGCTGCTCCCGTGTTGTTCATGTGTTGTCCGAGTCTCGTAGTGACTTGACGCAGGGCAGTCCCAAGACGTGCGCTGCCCCCTGAGACTTGAGGAACTTGGCGTAGGCCCACATTGTAACACCGGACTGGTACAGGTCATCCACGATGATCACGAGCCGATCTTTGACCGGGGCTGACAGCTTCACACACTCACGGCTGTAGAGATCCAGCCAGATCTGGCTCTTCTCTGCCACCGCTGCCTGTTTCAGAGCGGATTTGGGGCAATGGAGAGTGGCGTCCACAAAGTCTTTCGACAGCAACTGTCGGAAACGCAGGGGAAAAGAGGGGTCGACCGGATCGGGCCACAACGCCGCACAGATCACCGCCCGACACGCCGCCAAAGGCCGCTGCGCCCACCAAATGTGCAGCGTGGAGAGATGCCCCGCGCATGGGCCGAAATGCGAGCAATCGGGGGGTCAATTTCGATGAATCGCTTGGTAGGTCATCAGGGGGTGGCAATCGTGGATGCGAGGGGCTGTTTGGCGAAAATGGAAAAGAAAC
>JAYSUV010000606.1:0-3208 GCA_043718945.1 Planctomycetota bacterium | reverse complement strand
TCCGCCTGGGCCCCAGCCGTTGATGTTTGAGTCAAATGATCAGCAGCTTCCGCCCGTGACACCCCAGCATCACTCACCACTGCGATTGCAGCAACAATTGCCGCCAAGACAGACCTTTTCAGTATTGCACGCATGCTCCTCACCCTTACTTTCTACGGGAGATGATTGGCCTCCGTTCCGTAAAATGTGGGCAGATCCATCAGTGACGCAAAGTACACACACACACACACATTACGTCAAGAGGAGTATTCACGGATTCGACGAATACGGTGAGCGTCCGGCGTCAGCTGGATGGTTCCTGGCGTGGCGAAAGACCATCCGGCTGACGCCGGACGCTCGCCGTTTCCACTTGCTGTGGCTTCCATCCCGCTGCTCCCGTTATGATTCGACGCAGACCGGAGGCAACTCCCGGCCGGGGCGCAATCCCGGCGACGGCGACCGCACGAACGCAACTGAACATGGGACTTCTGAAGATCACCGGCGGCAAGGTGTACGACCCGACGAACGGCATCGACGGCGAAGTCCGCGACCTCTGGGTCCAAGATGGCAAGATGATCGCTGCTCCGCTCGATCCAGGAGCCAAGGGAGACTTGACCCTCGACGCCACGGGGATGGTCATCATGCCGGGCGGTGTCGATATGCACTGCCACATTGCGGGCCCCAAGGTCAACGCCGCCCGCAAGATGCGGCCCGAGGAGAAACGCACGTCTCCCATGGTTCACCGCACGCTGCTCCAGCGGTCCGGCACCACCGGCAGCGTCCCCAGCACCTTTGCCACGGGCTACCTCTACGCCGGTCTCGGCTACACCACCGCCTTCGACGCAGCTGTGCCTCCGATTGCGGCCCGGCATGTGCATGAGGAGTTCGAGGACACTCCGATCATCGACAAGGGCTTTTATGTCCTGATGGGGAATAATCACTACATCATGAAGCAGATCGCGGCCAACGAGCCGCAGCGGGTCAAGGCGTACATCGCGTGGCTGCTGAATGCGTCGAAGGGGTATGCGTGTAAGCTGGTCAATCCCGGAGGGGTCGAGGTCTGGAAATCGGGCGGGCACAACGTGTCGGGCCTGGATGACAATGTCGATCGATTTAACGTCACCGCGAGGCAGATCATTCGCGAGGTCGCCCGCTGTGCCAACGAACTGATGCTGCCGCACCCGGTTCATATCCACTGCAACAATCTGGGGATGCCGGGGAATTGGACCACCACCCTCGACACGATGCAGGCCCTCGAAGGCCATCGCGGCCACCTGACCCACATCCAGTTCCACAGCTATGGCGGCAACCCGGACGAACAGGCGACGTTCTGCTCGAAGGTGCCGGAACTGGTCGACTACTTCAACACGCACGAGAACCTGACCCTCGACGTGGGGCAGGTGATGTTCGGGCCGACGACCTCGATGACCGGCGATGGCCCACTGGGGTATTACCTGCACAAGATATTCGGTCGCAAGTGGTTCAGTGCCGATACGGAGATGGAAGCCGGGTGTGGGATCGTGCCGGTCGAGTACCGGGATAAGTCGTTCGTCCATGCCCTGCAATGGGCGATCGGGCTGGAGTGGTATCTCCTCGCGCAAGACCCGTGGCGGATCGCGATGAGCACCGACCACCCGAACGGCGGGTCGTTCCTGGCCTACCCGGAGATCATTGCGTTACTCATGGACCGGTCGCGCCGCGAGGAGGTGCTGGCCCGCGTGCCCGCCAAGGTGCTGGCGTCATGTACCCTGAAGGACATCACCCGCGAGTACACCCTGAGCGAGATCACGATCATCACCCGTGCCGCCCCGGCGCGGATGCTGGGTCTGAAACATAAGGGCCACCTCGGGCCAGGAGCGGACGGCGATGTGACGATCTACCAGCCACAGGACGACCTGCAAAAGATGTTCGAACTCCCCCGGTATGTCCTCGTCCGGGGCGAGGTGATCGTCGACGACGGCGAGATCAAAAAGATCGTCGAAGGTCGCCTGCACCACGTTGGCCCGACCTACGATGAGGCCTGCGTCCCTGACATCCAGAAATGGTTCGAAGCCAACTACTCCATGCAGTTCCGCAACTACTCGGTCGATGGGAACTACCTGCACGACCCCGTGCTGATCGGGACGAATGAGGCCGGTTAGCTGACGAGCTTACTCGACGTGTAGAGACACCAAGTGCCTCACGCGGAGTCGCGAAGGATAAATGGCAAGGGGGTCCTTTTGTTCGCAACTCCGCGTGAGGCCCATTCTGCCAACGGTGGAGTTCGCAGGGTGACCTAGGCACGGCAACGAGTGTCTGGGTTGCAAAGCCACAAGAGGTTGTGCTGGACAGGCTCAGAGCCGGTGACTCGGGAAATACTGGGGGACGGACGCCCTCACTCACGCGTCGTGTGACTGGTCCAGCCACCCGACGCGTGAGTGAGGGCGTCCGTCTTCTCTCGACGTTCTCATCAGAGGAGTTGGCCGCAGTTGAACCCCAAGCGGGTAGAGCCGCAGACGTTCTCTCAGCACGAGCGGACTTCAACCGATTGGCGTGCAATGAACACCGATCAGAGAGAAGCGGTCAAATGGAATATCACCCTTCGAAACACTCCAATTACACCTCTTCACCCGTGTTCATCTGCGGCCAAAACTTTCAAACGACCGGACGATCCCAGAGGCGTTGGCATGTCGGCTGTCGAGAGCAGGTGACTCGGCACTTCAGTGGACTCACTGGGGCACTTTGCCGGGTCGTGATTGCTCATACATTCGCGCAAGAAAAAACCGGGGCCTGACCTTCCTGGTCGGGCACCCCGGTGGATGACTCTGGGAGACCCAAAGTACGCGGCGGTGATCGTGCCGAGCTGAGTGGTCTCAGCCCGTCAGATGACTAGAAGTCGTCGTCGACGACCACTTCCAATTCATCCAGCGCATCGGCATCGTCCGAATCCGCGAAGGAGGCATCGACCGGTCCATGGTCATAGCAATCGGAATCATGCCACAAGGGCACGCCCGCAGCGTACCGAGCCGCCAGCACACGCACTTTTTCTTCAGAACCGGGCTTGGCTCCTGTGGGAGACAAGGGGTCGATCCCGAGCGCGGCGAAGTCTTCGAGTTCAAACTCGCCCTCCGCCTCGTCCAGACTCAACTCCGTGCCGATTGCCAGATCCAAATCCGGGTCAACATCAAAATGAAAATCCATCGATTCGTTCCCTCTCTGTTTGAGAACACTGTGTCCGCTCAACAACCAA
>JAYSUV010000605.1:0-3218 GCA_043718945.1 Planctomycetota bacterium | reverse complement strand
CGTGCGACGCCGAGTCTCTCAGAGTTGACACCTCGAACAGACCATTTTCGGTGGACTCCGTGAGATCAGTGTCCCAATAGCGCCACTTCAAAAATGCGCCAGCAAGGGCCGCGCGTGCCGGAAACCGTGCAGAAGGAAATGCTGAAGGTCTCATTGATTGGTTGTGTAGAGAAAAATAAAGAGACCTCCCCTCTCCCCTTTTTTCTCCCCTCCCTCCAAGATGATGCCGTGGTACACCCCGCGAAATCCCTCAAGATGGTGATGGCGGATAACGCGGAGCTGCTCGCCCTGTCGGGGTCTCGTAGCCCCTTTATCGGCAAATTGGGAGTGGTTGAGGAAGAGGCACTGGCGGACCTGCTGCTGGTCAACGGAAACCCACTGGCCGATCGGTTGATCCTGGAGAATCCCCAGAATCTGACCGTCATTATGAAGAATGGCAAGGTCTATCAGGAGTGACACAGGACGGAGTTGGAGTCAGGCTTGAGACTGTCCGGAGCTGAACTCCATCCCATCCATTCAGCCTTGGTGGAGCACCACGAGCTTTCCGTTGGCGGTTTCTTAACCCCCGCCGCGCTCATTTCTACCTCTCGATTCGCACTAAACTGGTGGCGTCAGTGAATGCCCCCGCACTTGTGGAAAGTGACCGTCCCTTGCAGCGATCCGATGAAGAACTGGTGACAGTCGCCAGCCAGGGCGACTTGGCTGCGTTCGGGTTGCTGTACGATCGCTACTACTGCTTGGCGGTCGGAATCGCTTACAGCCGGCTCTCCGATCGGCACTTGACCGAGGACGCCGCTCAAGAAGCGTTTGTCGTGGCGTATCGCACGCTCGCCACACTTCAAGATCGTGAGCGGTTTCCCCAATGGTTGGGAACAATCTGCCGCCGCACAGCGTCGCGGCTGGCCCTCGCACGAACGGGGAGCCAGCCGCTCCCCGAGAATTTGGAGCCAGCGAGCGATGTGACTCGCGAGCAACTTCGTCTCGATGTCCGCGAAGCCTTGGAGCACTTGGATGAACTCTCTCGGGAGATTGTCCTGCTCCACTACTTCAGTGGACTGACTTACGAGGAGATCTCACGAGTGCTCGAGCTCACTCCGCAGGCGATCCATGGACGATTGCAACGGGCTCGCCGAAAGCTGGCCGAGGTTCTCGATCCTGCACCGACTTCTGGAGAATTGTGATGTCTGAAACACCGCTGTCTGCGGATTGGGAAGTGAAGCTGCAAGCTGGCTTGGGATCGGCTCCCGCACCGGACTTCGAGGCCTGGCGGGAGCGCCACGCGGAAGCCTTGGTCGCCTCACAACCCGTGTCCCTGTCCCCCCCACTTCGTACACGAAGGCTCCCCATGTCTGCACTCAAATGGATTGCGGCAACACTTCTGGTCGCATGCGCCACACTCTGGCTTCGATCCGGCGGAGCCCCGCCCGACAGCGTCTTCGCCGCTGCAATCCCAGGCGTCGATGAGGTCCAGTCGCTCACTTGGACCACAACATTTTACATCCGCACGACGAGCGCGGACGGGCAGCGCACCTGGCTCACGAAGGAGCTCCGGCGGCATGCCTACCGCCATCCTGGACAGTACCGCGAAACGATGCTTGACGAGGCTGGACAGCCGCTCAGCGTACAAATCACCGATGCTCGGGCCGGGCGAACGTTGTGGATCAATCATCGAGACAAGTCCGCCGTGCTGAAGCTGCCGCAATACGGTCTTCCCGATCAACGCGGCCCGTTTGCCTATGTGGGAGATATTCTTCGCGAGCGAAAGTTTGGAAGCGCACGCATCAAGTCGATCGCCTTGAATGGTCAGCGCGAAGTCGATAAGTCGTCGGCCAATGTTGTCCAAGTCATGGTCGATAATGGAGAGTATGGGGTCGCTCGTATGGACTTCTTGTTTGATGCGACCGCCAAGCGGGTGGTCGGAATCTGGGCCCCGAATGACACCGCGTTCGACCCCAAAACCGCCGCCGACCGTGATCAACCGGCTGAAACCAAGTGGTCCAAAATGATGCCGATCGGCGCGTTGAACCATGAGATTGTTTTGAACCCAAAATTCGAACCCTCAGACTTCAGCCTTGATCCTCCCGCTGGCTATCTGTTCGAGAAACAGGCCAAACCGACTGTCACCGAAGAAGAGTTTATCGTCTACCTCGGGGCGGCTGCCAAGTTCAATGACAACATGTTCCCCGATTCGTCCGACGCACCCTTCGACTCGGATAAGTTCAATACGGCCAGCTTCAAGCCCGAGGCCGATCGCACGACCGCCGAGCAAGAACTCATCGCCATTCGGGACAAGATCATGCTGCGAGAAATCTATCGGTCCCCGATCAAACAGTTCGCAGAAGACCAGACCACGCACGACAGCTTTCACTACGTCGGCAGCGGTGTGAAAGTGGGGCAAGCCGATCGCATCGTCTGCTGGTATCACTTCCCCAAGGCCGCCCAGGCTCGCGTGGTGTACGGCGACCTCTCGGTGAAGGATGTTGCGGATACCGAGCTGCCACTCGATTTGTCGAAGTAGACATGGCCGTCGGATGGATGAACCACAGACCGGACATGGAGACATGCCCGGTCTATTTCATTGGCACTCTGGAACTTGGGGAATGTCATGGCGGGGTCACGTGACTGGCCAAGTTCTATGATACCCTGGCTCCAGGCTGTGTGGATTCTGCAGAGTGGCGGTGTTTGGTCATTCAGGGGACTCACGGAGGCTTGGTGATAAGGTCGAGATGTTGGCGACGTTTGAGGAGACGATGCGGCATGTTCGGCCGCGTGCCACACATCGAGGATGAAGTTCATGTGCTTCGCGAGCCCCGCCAAGGCGGCGGTGAGACGTTCTTCGAACCCCGCTCCGCCGTCGGTCAGGGCGATGACTTGGTCCGCGAGATCGAAGCCCACGGCTTCGCACTCATCGCGCAGCTGTTGTCCGATGGCCGGGAGATCCACGAGGTCCGCCACGTAGCGCGCCCCGCGACGCGAGTGCTTGGTGGTCTTGGCATTGTCGCGAAAGACGATGCCCACGAGCGGCATGCGGCCCTCGGCGGGTTCGGCGTGCGGACCTTGTTGCCGCACCGAAGTTGCATCGAGACCGACGTACGCGGTGGTCAGTCCGTTCGCATCAAGCGGCGTGTGTGCATCGGAATAGTCGGCAGCCGTGAGATTCTGCCCCCTCTCCCTACAGTGGAGTCCTCTCCGAAAGCCACATCCCGTGTGGGGGAGAG
>JAYSUV010000604.1:0-1165 GCA_043718945.1 Planctomycetota bacterium | reverse complement strand
CCCCTGAAGAGCAGTTCGCGCTCGCCACTTACCAAGCCCTTCGCCCGCAGTTCGAGCAGTTGCGACTGGTCCTCGTCCCCCGGCATCAAGAACGTTTTGAAGAGGTCACAGCGCTAATCCAGTCGCGGGGGCTACCGTTGCTGCGGCGAACCGAAGTCCGACAGCGAGATCAGAATCGGCTGACCAACGAAGCCGATGGCAATGTCTGCTCCACAGACAAATCACCAGTGTTGCTCCTCGATACCCTCGGCGAACTCGCCGCCTGTTGGGGACTGGCCGACATTGCCTTCGTCGGGGGGAGCCTCACCAATCGCGGCGGACAGAACATGATCGAGCCCGCAGCCTATGGAGCGGCGGTTCTGTTTGGACCGAACACGGGGAACTTCCGGCAGGTCGTCGAACTCTTGCTGGGAGTGAATGCTGCGCTGATCGTTCGCACCTCGGAAGAGCTGACCGCGACTGTTCGTCGTCTGCTCAAGAATCCGGAAGAAACTCGTCGACTCGGGGACCAGGCAAAAGCCATCCTCCTCCCGCAACAAGGAGCGACGGGCCGGACAATCAAAATCTTGCTGGCGGTATCCAATGCCCAAAACGATCGTCGCGGGCCATAAACCGCGCGGGTGGAAGTGAGGCATTCTCTCGTAGCGTGGCTACGGTAAAATTCTGATCGCGTGACGAATATTATTCTCCAAGCGGTCAGGAATGATGCCATTTTCCGGCTCCCCTCTCCCCCCGAGAGAGGGGTTGGGGGTGAGGGCCGCGCGTCAACACGATGCCCGAGTCATGGCCTCATTCCAGCCCGCGCGTGACGAATAAATGCTCGGATTCAGCCCACAATCCCCCTTCCAGGGATTGTCATTTTCGAACACCTTGGGAATCATGCTCTGCTCGTCGATCTGTCCGTGCGCTGCCTCCAAGGCTGACTCATCACATGCTTATTCGCTCCGCCACTTTGGAAGACCTCGACACGCTCGTCGAGTTCAACCGGCGGCTGGCTTGGGAGACCGAATCGATCGTGCTCTCGGTCGAGGTGCTGACATCGGGCGTCCGGGCGGCGCTGCTCGATCCGCTGAAGGCCCGCTATTTTGTCGCCGAAATCGATGGACTGATTGTCGGCCAACTGATGCACACTCGCGAATGGAGCGACTGGCGGAACGGCGAGATC
>JAYSUV010000603.1:0-1166 GCA_043718945.1 Planctomycetota bacterium | reverse complement strand
AGCCTGTCGAGACCGGGCCTGGCACGTTGTGTGGTCGAGCCTGTCGAGACCGGGCCTGGCACGTTGTGTGGTCGAGCCTGTCGAGACCGGGCACGCATGTCAGGTGATCGTTCCGCGGCGGGCGGGCGCGCGTGTCGACCTGTGGGGGCGCTTCGCGCCCGGGGGTGGTGAACGTGGATACCTTCTTGGGAGACCCGGTGAGTCGCCCCGGCGGTCGAGCCCGTCGAGACGGACCGTGTGATTGACGGTGGCGAAATCGCAACACGAATGCACCGGCAATGAAGGGGCGTACTCAGTGTCTGGACAGCTTCAAGCTTCCATATCCCGGCATGTTTCACGTGAAACACGTGCAGTGCGGCGCGTGCAGCGTGCGACCTGAGTCGTACCGTGCAATTCAGTGTTGCGAACTGCAGCATCAGGTGCGCCGGCCTTCGGTGCTCAACAAAGACCCGGAACCGCGTATGAGTGTTCACGATGACCGGAGCGGTGTGCGTCCTGGATGGACAGAGATGTCGCCTTTGGTGACGGATCATGCGCCCCGTAGTGCGGAATTCCGCTGTCGCGGAGGGGGGAACTGGGCCGGGCGCCCGATCGGGGCGCAAGGATACGGTGAAGGCGACCGGATACGAGGACGATTTTCCCGGCGGTCAGTGACTATGTTTCACGTGAAACGCGCACGTTCTGGGTATCGGTCTACTTGCGTGATGTGGGGCGACTGTGGATGGCTTGTGATCCGGGCAATCCAGCCAAGGGCGACTCTCAGGAGCTTTTTTGGTCATGTTTGGTGTGATTCTGCGTGTGTACTGCTGTTCTCATTGACCGGGCGTGCGGGCCGAATGCTCATGCGGTGTTACGGGGAGTCTGCAGCAGTGGAGGATGACCCGGATCTGATATTTCGGGTGCATCTTTGCTCCCTGGCTGGTCCTGGAAGCTCATGAAGAGATAGGGCTGTCGCGCACATCACCCCGGTGCCACTGATCTCCACACACTATTCAGGCCTCATGCCCGCTGCAATTCCACACTTGCAGCGCTGGTGGGGCTTGCTCGGGTCGTGCGGCTCAAGGCAGGAAGTTGTTCAGCGCGACCTTCGATGAGAGCCCTGCGCTTTCGACGGCTCCATCCCTGAATCTGCTTCTCTCGGGTGAACGCATCCTTGATCATGGAAT
>JAYSUV010000602.1:0-29397 GCA_043718945.1 Planctomycetota bacterium | reverse complement strand
GCTGGAAGCCTATCCCACGGACCTGCTGCTCGCCGTGATATTGTTCCCACTGTTGTTGTTCGCCCTCCCCGGCATGACAGTCTACGACGGGGAGCGGCTGTTTCTTGTGTCGTTCCCGCTATGGGCTGTCTGCATCGGGCGGGGTGTCGCCGACATCTACGGGAGGGCGAAGCTCCCGCTGAGCCGCGATACACAAGCGATCGTTCCCATGGGATCACGGCTCGGCGCGAGCCTCGCCCTCCCGCTCGTGGGACTCCTGCTGCTGAGCGAGTCGTACACCCTCATCACTCTGCACCCCTGCCAGTTGAGCTACTACAACTGGCTCGTCGGTGGGCTACGCGGAGCGCATGCCTTGGGGTTCGAACCGACCTACTGGGGCGACTCTATCACCCGCACGATGCACCAGCAAATCGTAGAACAGGTGCCAGTCGGGACCACGATTCACGTCGCCCCGGTCTTGCATCCCCTGCAACTCCACGGCATGGCGTCGCAGTCTCCACTGCTGGCACAGCACAAGATCCAGCTCGCCGCCTACGACGACAGCATCCGCGATCAAGTCCGGTACGTGCTCGTCTTCCGTCGTCACTCCGACCCGCGCGAGTCGCTCGACGAACCGACCGAGCCGTCACAGAACGCCCCGCCCGGCATGCGGTTCCTGACCGAAGTCCGCCGCGCGGGCGTGCAATTGGCGGTGCTGTATGAGGTCACTGGTCGCTCGGCCATTGCGGGCTCACTCCCCTGAAGTTGGCTTGCACAATCCGGCACTCCCATGTCGTGTGCATTCCGTGCTGAGAGCGAGTCGCGGAGCGATATCGCCTACTTCGCGTCCGGTAGCGAAAGCTGGTACATCCGCTCTCCCGCCGGTGTGGGGTACTCTGCTGTCAAGCACGCCTGGCACAACTTCTCCGGAGGCATCTGCACCGCTTCGGCAATCGCGGAACGTGGCAGGAACCGCAATGAGGTCGCCCCCAGTTCCTTCGCCATGGCGTCCTCGATCTCGCGAGTCAGCGGTTCGCCCTGGAGAAACTTGTAGGCGAACAACTCGTCCACACTCTTCATATCGATCCCGTAGAAACACGGGGCCACGATCGGCGGACACGCGACGCGGACATGGACTTCGTCCGCTTCACCACGCTCGAAGATCTGAGAGATCAGAATCTGCATGGTCGTCGAACGCACGATGGTGTCATCGACGAGGAACACCTTACGACCTTTCAGCACATCGCGGAGCGGCGTGTATTTGGCCTTGGCGGTGTTGCCGCGTTTGTTCCCTTCGATGAAGGTCCGACCGACATACCGATTCCGGATCAGCCCCTCCAGAGACGGAATACCCATCCGGTGAGCCATCGCATCGGCTGCGGCTTTGGCGGTGTCGGGCACCGGCACGACGATCGATGTTCCATCCTTTTCGTAAGGGATGTCTTCTAGGTCGGCCAGCTTCTCGCCGAGGGCCTTCCGGCTCAGGTACACACCTCGGCCATCGAGCGTGCTGGAGACATTGGCGAAGTAGATCCACTCAAAGAAGCAGTGCGCATGGCGGGGGCTCTCGGCATACTTCTCGACGCGCAGTTTGCCGTTCTGAATAATGACGGCGTGGCCCGGTTCGACATCATGAATACTCTCACGCGAGAACCCCAAATTGGCCAAGGCCACGCTCTCACTCGCCGCCGCGAACAGCCCCTCCTCCATCGCATAGCACAGCGGATGAAACCCCAGCGGATCGCGAGAGACGAACATCTCCCCCAACGCATTGAGGAACACGATGTTGTACGACCCGTCCAGCTTCCGATGCAGCCTCTGCAACAGATCCAGCAGGTCGCTCTTCGACTGCTGGGAGATCTCCTGACAGAGCATATGCAACAGGATTTCGGTATCGGTATCGCGAGTCAGATGCACATCGCCCGAGGCCAGGATTTCGGCCCGCAGTTCCTTCTCGTTCGCCAACTGACCATTAAAGCCAAACGCAAAGCACTTGCGCTTTTCGAGGTGCTGCCGCTCGAACGGCTGGGCGTAGCTCACTTCATCCTTGCCGCAAGTGGCATACCGCACATGCCCGATGGCCGCTGGTCCCTGATGGTCGGCCATCAGCTGCTCGGCCTCTTCTTCACGCCTCAGGTGGAACACCTCGCTGACCGCCCCAATATCCTTGTAAGTCTCGACGAGCAGCGTGCCACCCGGATGATAGACGGACATGCCGGCGGCCAGTTGGCCACGGTTTTGCATATCGAGCAACAACCGAGGAATCAGCCGCGAGGCCGCCTGGCTCCCCTGCTTGGGGGCGAGGGAACTGGGCTTTCCGTCGGGAGTCGGAAAGTGGTAGATCGCGGCAACGCCACACTCGTGGAACAACTCGGCCATCAGCGGTGTCCGCTTCCGTCGAGAGGAATCGCAGGGGGACCCGCTGGACTCCTGAGCGGGAGCCGAAGCGGGCCGGATGGAGGGCAACAGCCACCGCTCCCACTTGAGTCTTTCAAGGGCCAGCCGCGCGGACCGGTCCCCAGAATTGACACAAGCTCGACCCATCATACTGGTCTCGATAACGATTGCCAGTGGGCGAGAAACAGCCACATCACAGACTTCCGAGTCCGTCAATTCCCAAGGCGAACATCCAGCGCGTAACGCTAGATTTCCCAAGTCTTCCGAGACTTCGGAAAAAGTGTGGTCGCCATTCTACGCAGGTTTTCGCTCCTCGGCCCCCACGGGGCCTGACTCGAAAGCCCGGGGCGCAGCCCTGGGAAATCGGAAGCCAAACCTTCCTCAAGGCCCCACGGGCCGTCACTCGACTCGACCAGCGAGTGACGGCCCGTGGGGCCTTGATCGAATAAAAAGGGGCCACGTTTCCCAGGGCTGCCGCCCTGGGCTATCGAGTCGAGCCCCTTTGGGGCGAAAATCCCAGCGGTTTCTGCGTAGGATGGCGACCACACCTCTTCGGAAGTCTCGCGGGGCAGACTCCATTGGCCGCTTTTCTGGGGATGCTGATGCGTGACCGACAGCTGACCGCTTCCCTCCTTTGGGTTTCAGCTGTGCCCCGCTGGGGAAATCTGGGGCATCTCGACTACTGAACCTGGGCTGATTTCCGGGCTTCCTGCTCGGCCTGGATGGCCTCCATCCGCAGTTGTTGCAGCAGCATGTCGACCTCGTTCTTGACGACCTTGTCCGGAGATATCTCACGTACGCGGGCCAAGGCGGGTTCAGCGAAGCGACCGAGGGCCACGAACTCGGACGGGATCGGGGGCAACCAGTTTTCCTTCTGGCCTGTTCGATCGAGTTCTCCCGATTTGACGAGTTCGGACATCACCTCGACCCATTTCGCACGAGCCTTGGCATTCCGTTCAACCGCTTGCAGCAACTCAGTCTCCTGCGACTTCGCCATGATCTCCACCCGACCGACCATGACTCGCAGTTGCTCATCGGGCTTTGGAGAGATCGTCAGTGGCAGGATCTCGTCGGTTACTTTCTGGGGGACCAGATAGAACAGCCGCAGCCCCTCCTCGGTGAACCACGAGGATGACCAGGTATCGACCATCGCCTGGGCCTCTTTCGGATACAGGCCAGTCTGGATCAACTCGGCGACGACCAGTTCCCGCAGTGGATCCCAATCGACATTCTGGTCGGGGGCGGGCAGGTCGACTGACTGGCCAGCGGCCAGTGCGGGCACGAAGGCATAGCTGCGCTGATCGCCGGTGACGCGGAGGACGATCATGCGGGGCAGCGGTTCGGTTCCGGTGTTCGTCACCGAGAACTTGTCAGGGGTGGTGTTGGTCACGCTGACCGGGACATCGAACTTGCCGACGCCGCGATAGAAGAGGAACTTCTCGATGAACTCGCCACGCGGGCGGCGGACGAGCGGCGTGTCGTTCTGCTTCGGGTCTCTCTCCCGGCGAACATGAACGAGAGCAGAGTCGGTGTTGCGGGCGGCGGCATAGTGATTGCCATCGGCGTTGGGCAGAATTGAGTGGGCGAGGTGCTGGGCCATCCACTCGGCGGTCTGTTGATCCTTAACTTGGGTTCGCAGGCTGGAGACCGGGTACAGATCGATCTCGCCCCAGTCGAGCATGCCGTTACCGATCGGCTCTCCGTTGCCTTGGAGACCCAGCTTCTCGTCGAAGGCCGGAGCCATCGACACCACGGGTGGATAGAACTCGGTCAGCAGTCCTTTCGGAAACTCGACCTTGGCTCGGACCGTGCGCTCGCGGTCGGTATAGAAGTACGTGACCGGTGTCTCCATCCGCACCCGAGTCCGCAATCGCCCCTTGCTGAACCAGTTCACTTGTCCCGACTGACTGGCGCGATCGAACACGAAACCCGGCAGTTCATTGTCGAGCAGCGGGCGGAAGTCGAGATGCACCCCATTCGATCCCGAGAAGGTCGTGAATGTGCCCCACTCGTGAACGATCAATTTGTCTGCGGTCGTACTCGCTGCGACCGCTGCGACCGTTGGTTCCTCTGCGGCATTCGACCGCCCGAAGGCACTGAGAATTGCAGCCCCAATCAGAGTCAGAGGCACAGCGGTAAACAGTGTCAGTTTCGTCCAGCGTAACATGGCTTGTCTCCGGAATGAGGGGAGTGGAAGGTTTGTGAAAGTCCATACGCCAATTGGCATTCGTCTCGCGGCTCCGATCCTGGCCGAGCGAATCGGTCCTCTGGCATCCCTCCAGGATGCAGGAAATTCAGCAATGATTCGTGACCGGTGGTGTCGCTGACGCTCAACCACCGGCTAATCTCTTTCATCCCTCCGGGATGGCGGAACTGGCGGATCGATTCGACTCAATTTGACAGTCGCAACTCGCCCCGCCTCAGACTGGCGGAATCGGGACCAATCTTCCCAGAATTCTCGATCTCGAACATTCCTTCACAGATCCACAGATTGGGCCAGTCCAGTGGATCGCGGCCAACGACTCTCTCTGGCCGGTTGAGCGACGACCCGCTCTCCGGCATTCCTGGCATGGACTCTTGATGGCGATTAACGACCCTGCGGTTGTCCGCCGGGCTGTGGCGGGTGACCGCGCAGCTCAGGGGGCTCTCGCGCGCGGATCGTTTCCGCGTCTGGTGGCGCTTTGCCAGTCGCGCGTCGGGCAGCGAGCCGATGCCGAGGAACTGGCTCAGGAAGTGTTGCTTCGTGCGATTCGTAGCCTCTCTCAACTGGCCGCTGTCGAGAGCTTTGATGCGTGGCTGCGAGGGATCGCGGAGCATCTGTGCCTCGACTGGCATCGCAGTCGCGGGCGGGCCAGTCGTCTGCCCTTCGAGACATCATCGGACCGAACCGCCCCTGACCCGGCCCAGCTCGCCGCGACCGCTGACGAGAACGAACAACTCCGTCAGCAGATTCAGGAGCTTCCCCCGGAGCTACAAGAGGTGTTGTACCTGCACTACTACGATCAGATGTCCTACGACGAGATGGCCGGTTGGCTGGGCGTGGCCCGGGCGACGGTGAATGAACGACTGGCCAAAGCCCGCGGCCTGCTGCGGGTCAGGCTCTCATCCAGCGGAGGGCGAGCCGATGCACGATAACTTGCCTGCTGATTGGATCGCTTTGTGGCTCGATGGCGAACTGAGTCCCGAGGAGCGATCGCTGGTTGAGCTGCGGTTGCAGTCCGATCCGGTGGCCATGAGCGAGTGGGTCGAGGCGCGCGATTTGGACGCTCAGTTGCGGGCTGCACTCCCGGTGCCGACATGGGATGAAACTGCGTTTCTGGAGCGAAGCTCGTCTCGACACACGGCCCTCACCCCCAGCCCCTCTCCCGGGGGGAGAGGGGAGCCAGAGGGGCGTGCTTCCCGGAACGGCAGTCTGACGAGGCGTCCCCTCGTTGCACTCCTGACGGTCGCGGCCTGTCTGCTGCTGGCGATGGTGCTACTGCACTCCGATGGGAACCCCGCTGTGGCCAGCGTGGCAACTCTCACACACGCCACCGGTCCCGTGGAAGTCCGCCAGTCCACGGAAACCGAATGGACCCGCGTCGCCCAGCCGCACAATCTCGCACTCGCGGCGGGTGCCCATGTCCGGACCCCGGCGGAGAGTTTGTGCGAAGTCACTACCCCTTCGCAGGGTCTAGTTCGTGTCAACCAACAGACCGAGTTCATCGTTCATCGCCCCGAGGAGATCGAGCTGGTCAACGGTCAGTTCTGGTGCCGGGCTGCCGCTCAGACTCCACTCATGGTCAGCGTTCCCGGCAAGGCGAACGTGGAGCCCTCGGCCATCAGCGGTCACTCCGAAATGTGTCTATTCACCTGTCCGTCAAGCTCTGAAACCTTGTGGAGAATCGACGACCAAGTGGGCCGCTGTATCGCTGTTTCAGATCAACCCACCGAGTTGCGAGGCGGTGCGGACCAGACCTGGACGATCCCCCCCGGCCAGTCGATGGCCTGCACCCCCGATGGCCATCACGAACTGAGCGGCTACTACGACCGACTCCAAGCCACGAGCTGGCAGTTGCCACTGTTGAACACGCGTCCGCCCCACGATCCCGATTTGCAGGGGATGCTGCAGGGCTTGCTGGCCGAGGTCGGGATGACCAAAGTCCGCTCGTTCGACTCATCGCAAATCCGCAGCCTCGGCCCGGCGGGGACGCTGCCACTGATCGCCTTTGTGCGGTCGCCGGAGTCCCGAACCCGTCCCGAACTGCGGCACCGAGCAATGGCGATTGTGGCCGACCTCGCTCCCGCTTCGACGCGCTCGGAACTTGAAGTCCTGGCCACTGACGCCGACCCCGAAGTCGCTCGGCTCGCACAAGTGGCACTGGACCGAATTTCTGGCCACATCAACGAGTGACCGACGCTTGAGCCGTACGCTGCGGAGGGTTATCTCACTTCTGCCTCCCGCTTGGCTCGTAACACCGACACATAAGTGGCGTCTTTTCCATTCAGCCTCGTGGAGTGGCGGTGAGGTTCTGGCCGCTGGTATCTTGTGTGGAGTTCAGTTCATGGGCCAAACTTCGTGCTGAGCTGGTGGAGATCGTTCGAATTGGGTTTCACTGACCCGGGTGGCAAGAGGCAAAGGAGCGAGTGATCGCTATGGACTGGCAAACACTGCTCTGCAAAGAGCGACCACGGCCATCAACGAATCCCGGCGACCATCGCGCTGAGTTCGAGAGAGACTTGGATCGGTCCGTTTTTTCCACGCCCGTCAAAAGATTGCAAGACAAGGCGCAAGTCTTTCCATTGGAGCCGAACGACGCAGTTCGGACGCGGCTCACGCATTCGATGGAGGTCTCGTCAGTTGCTCGCGGCTTGGCAACCGCTGTGGGGAAGTGGTTGCATGAAGACAAGAAGGTAATCAATCTTCAAGAGGCCCGGTGCATCGAAGCCATCGCGGCGGTTTGCGGTCTGATTCACGATCTCGGCAATCCGCCATTTGGCCACTCCGGCGAGGACGCGATTCGCGAATGGTTTTCCACCCGATTCGGGGAGAAAGGTCTGGGAGGCGAGTTCGGTGAAAACAGTCAACTGGTCCAGGACTTCTTGAAGTTCGAAGGTAATGCACAATCGCTTCGACTTGTGTCCAAGCTTCAGATTCTTGCCGATTTCAACGGACTGAACCTGACGTACGGAACGCTGTCAGCGTCGTGTAAATACACAGCGGCATCCCACATGACAGTAACAGGAGGCGACCACGCCAAATCGAAACCTGGATACTTCGCTTCGGAAAACAATCTCGTCAATGAGATTCGGGAAAAGACCGGTACAGGGGAAGCTCGCAACCCAATCACATTCCTGGTGGAAGCCGCTGACGACATCGTTTACTCGGTGGCCGATATCGAAGATGCGATCAAGAAGGGAGTACTAAGCTGGGACGAAGTCAAGAAAACTTTGACGCACCCCGAAGATCAAGTTGTTACCCGCGCAATGACTGGTACAGACTACATCCTCAAGGCTGGGAAGCCGGAGGTTTCACATGGCCTTCCTGACGATGTGTATGCATCCGCCTTTCGCACATCTGTGATCGGCATCCTTGTGAACGCCAGTGTGAAAGCATTTCAGGATCAATACGAATCGATCATGAGCGGAAGCTACAAGAGAGAATTGGTCGAAGAAGGAGATGCAATGACACTCGTTCATCGCCTCAAGACACTCGCCCGCACCAAAGTCTACTGCACACCCTCAAACCTCAAGCTGGAGTTGATGGGGCGTCACGTGATCTTCGACCTGATGGACTTGTTCTGGGAGGGTGCCAAGCAATTGCCGATACAGGGTGATCCCAAGCCCAAGACGTTTCCAGGCAAACTTGGGGCGCTCCTGTCAGACAACTACCGACGAGTCTTCCAGCATTCAGTGAGGACAATGCCCGAGCTTCCGGAGAAGTACCATCGTTTCCAACTCGTCACAGACTACGTCTGCGGCATGACAGACACATTCGCAAAACGTCTCCATGCGGAGTTGACTAATGGATAGTCAAACCACAGTGGATGACCTCAAGGAATACTTGCGAAAAGATGTCGCGTACCTGTGCCATCGAGTTGATCGCCATTGGGCCGAACCCATTGCTAGGACGTTTCGCGACTTGCGTGAGACCAAAGCTCACGCGGTCTTCTTTGGCGGAACGCTGCGATCGCTTTTGTTGGCACGAATGTCTCCGCAACGAATGGCTCGCCTCGGGCGTCCACGCGATATCGACATTGTCGTTGACGGTCTCGACCTCGAAGAACTTCGTCGTCGATTTGCGTCGATGATTTCTCGTGAAACCCGATTTGGCGGACTGCAACTCATGCGGTCGAACATGCAGTTTGACGTGTGGCCTCTGAAACGAACTTGGTCATTCGTCCATGACGAAACGCCAACACCAACATTCTCCGATCTTCCTTACACGACGTTCTTCAACGTGGAAGCGATCGCGGTGGATGTTTGGGCTGAACCCGGCTCGACTCGTTCGATCTACTCCGGAGACGACCAGTTCTTCGATGGGATGTTGTCTCGAACGATTGAAATCAATCGAGAAGACAATCCTTTTCCAGTTTTGAGTGTCGCCAGATCACTCATCATGGCATCATGTTTGGGGTTCGCAATCGGCCCAAACCTTGCTCGATATTTGGCGACCCACGGCCCAGTTATCTCGACCTCGGAGTTTGAGGCGGTCCAAAAGAAACACTACGGCCAATTGCGAATGGCTCCTGATTCGATGTGTGAGTTGATAAACGAGATCCAAAGAAAAGTGGATCAAGGTGATGTCGTGCCCTTCAAGATTCCAGCTTTGCGGCAACTGATGTTATGGCCTAGCAATTGAAGCATGGATTGATCAGATTCAGAGTGTTGTGCTTCCGAAGTGACACGCTTGCTTCCAATTACCCCTTTACGCCGACTTCCTTCCCCCACGCCACCGCCAACTGAACCAGGATCGCCGCAGCCGTTTCCATCTCCTCAACGCAGGTCCATTCCAGTGGCGAGTGCGGGTTGTACTGGCCGCTGGAGAGATTGGGCGTCGGCAGGCCGCGTTCGGTCATTTGGGCCCCGTCGGTGCCGCCACGGATGATGTCCATAATCGGATCAATGCCCGCAGCGCGGACGGCTTCGATGGCTTTGGGGATCGCGCGGGGTTCTTGGTGCAGACCGTCTCGCATGTTGCGGTACTGCTTCTTGATTTCGATCTTGATCTGGCATGCGGGGTAGACAGCGCGGAGCCCCTCGGCGATCCGTTCGAGGAGTTCCTTCTGCTTCGTGAGGTTCTCGGTCTCGAAGTCGCGAAGGATGATCCGGCACGACGAAGACGCCACGCCGCCTTGAATCTGATAGGGGTGCAGGAACCCCTCGCGCCCATCGGTCGTCTCAGGGGAGAGGTTCTGCCTCGGCAACCGCGCGATGAAGTCACTGAGAATGCGGACCGCGTTGACCATCACTCCCTTACCGACCGAGGGGTGCGTGTTTCGGCCCTCGACGGTCACGATGGCCAAATCCGCAGAGAAGGTCTCGGTGTCGATGCGGCCCACGCCGCCCGAGTCGAGCGTGTACCCGCAGACGCCGCCGAGCTTCGCGAAGTCGAGCCCCTCGATCCCGCGCCCGACCTCCTCATCCACCGTGAAGCAGACCCGCACTGGCCCGCACGGGATCGACCGATCCCGCATGAGACGATCCGCAGCTGTCATGATGATGGCGATCCCGGCTTTGTCGTCGGCCCCGAGGAGCGTTGTGCCATCGGTCGTGATGATCGTCTTGCCGCAGAGTTCATTGAGGTGCGGGTTCTCGCTGACCTTGAGCACCTTCGATGGATCGCCGGGGAGAACGATGTCCCCACCGCGATAGTCGTTGTGGACGACGGGCTGGACGTTGGTGCCGGAATACTCGGGCGAGGTGTCGACGTGCGAGTTCCACACGATCAGCGGGGCCTCGTGCGGAACGGTCGCGGGGATCGTGGCCATGACGATCCCGTGTCCGTCGATCGAGACATCGGCCAATCCCAGTGCCCGGCACTCTTGCTCCAACAGCTGACTCAGCACTAGTTGTTTGGCGGTGCTGGGCAGGGATGCACTTTTCTCGTCGGCCTGGGTATCAATCCGGACATAACGCAGAAAGCGATCAAGGAGGCGTTCCATGCGAGAGAGTCCCTGTGGTGGGGGGAGAAGCGAATTCATCGCCATGATCGAATGGCCGACCGATTCCCGCAAGTCGCTGAAGGGATTCAACGTCAAGCAGTGTGTGCATCTCCACAGTAAATCGCGGTCGGAAGTTGACTATGGAGGCACGGAGAACTCCAGACCTACGAGATCGACAGTCTGCCAGACGGATCCGAAGATTGGACAGGATGAACAGGATTCACAGGATGAATTCAGCCACCGCGACAGCGTGCTGGTATCCTGTGAATCCTGTGAATCCTGTCTCATCTTCCTCGTCCTCTCGCAAAGTGGAAGAAGTCATCGGAGAACTGCATTGCTCCGTGCCTCCGTGTGAATTTTTGACACTTCTCGCTGAAGCCGACTGAGACTCCCTAGTGTTCCCCGTCGATGCCCTTGCACCGCAATTCAATCTCGATGGCTGAGGCTGTGAGTGGTCCACAGATTCCACAGATTTCCACAGATGTGACGCCAGCGGGTTCGGTGATGGCAGACAGGATATCTCTCCTCTCTGAATCTGTGCCGATCTGCGAAATCTGTGTCCCAATCCTCTGCCATGGGCGAGAGGTGTCTGGGAACAGGCGATGGACTCTCACTCGATCTGCCATGTACTCTTGGAGAGGCTGTCGGCTGGGGCGAGGGGAGTCGAAATTTGCCGACTTTTCTGACGCACCTCCACCTCAAGCCGCTGCGGGAACAGTCTGAGACGCCAGTTGGATTTTCGGCAAGTCGCGTCGCACTGGAACCGCAAGAAACTGAAATTCGGACGGGTGACAGCACTCCTCGCAAACTTCCCGGCTGGGACATTGATCACCGGAATATCGATATAGCCCATACAGGAAGCAAACTTTGACTCAATAGAACAATCGGAAGATTCCGAATACAGAGATGACAATTGAAGGACTCTTCGCGCAGCCTGCGCATGGAGTTGAGGTTGTCTCCCAGGCGGAGAGCCAGCGGCAGTTGTCGCCGGTCACTCTTCCTGCAACGGGGCGGTCCGTTGTGGCGTGGGTCAGTTGGCCTGGGGGTCGGAACACGAGCCAGCGTTCGGGGTCATTCCTGCAACGACTGATGGAGAAGCACATGTCCTGGAAGCGTTTCTGCCTGGTTTCCCTGTCGTTGGCATGGATGGCTTTTCCTGATCGTGTCCGCGCCCAGGAGGCTGTCCAGGGACCTGGCTATACAGCTCCTGGATATTCAGGCCCCGGCTATTCATCGGTGGATAATCTGAGTGGAGCGATGACGCTCACTCCGGGGGGCGGGACTTACCTGCTCTTTAACAAGCAAACCGGTCAAGCGGTCGGTATCCCCACCGGGTATTCGCGGATCGGTGTCCGACATGCCATCTTCGAGGATGGCCCGCAACAGGTGTTCGGGGAGGTGGAGGCTCTCATCACCGATACGAATCGCTACGGTTTCAACACCGGTCTCGGTTATCGCCAAATGATCGACAACGCTCTGTGGGGCGTGAACGGCTGGTACGACACGATCGAGTCGCCGGAATCTTTCCGCTACCAGCAGGCCGGAATCGGTTTCGAATACTTGAGTGGGCCAGTCGATTTGCGGGCCAACGGATACCTCCCGATCGGCCAGCGAACTAACTTCCTCGGCGTGGTCGATCCCGGCACGACACCCGTCTTTGTGGGAAACAACTACTCGACCATGGGGACCGGGCTGTTTCAGCAGTCTTTGGCCGGATTCGACGCCGAGGCGGGGATTCCCCTGCCGGTCATCAACTGGATGAGAATCTATGCGGGTCTGTATGAACTCTCCTCTCCCGTCGACCAGACATGGGGAGTTCGCTCTCGTGTCGAGGGGCAAGTCACTCAGGGAGTCAATGTCAGCGTACAAGTCACGAACGACGACAAGTTCGGAACCAACGTCAACGTGGGAGTCGATATTCGCTTTGATGGCCGACTCCCGACGCGATTCGGGGCTCTGAATGATGTGGATAACCGGCGCTATGATCAGGTCCGCCGTCAATGGCAGGTGCAGTTGGCAGAGAACCAGGGCCCTCGTCTCGTCCCACTCATTGACCCCACCACCAGACGCAACATTGCGATCACCTGGGTGAACAATCGGGCGGCAGCGGGCGGGGACGGAACTGTCGAACGTCCGTTCACAGTCCTGCCCAGCAGCGCGCCTTCGGATTATGTCCTCGTCAAGCGGGGAACCGGAGATACCGTCGGCAATATTTCTCTGCGGAATGGGCAGGATCTGTTTGGGGAAGGAAAGCAGCACTCGATCGATACGGATCGGCTGGGATCGGTCGCGATCCCGAACAACGTCTTCTCGAACACCGGAGCGTTCCCGACGCTCGCTGGTCGCAATGCGGATGCTCCAGTCATCACTCTCGCTGACAACAACCGCGTCAGCGCATTCAACATCACGGGTGGGACAACAGCTGCGATTCTGGGGGCTGGGGCGGACAGTTTCCTGGTCGAATGTGTGAATGTCACTTCATCGAGCGGACTGTCCGTGACCGGTGGTGGGAACTCGATCATTCGGGATTCCAACTTCATCAATACCAGCCCGACCGGTGTCGGCATCTCGGTCGCCAATTCGTCCGGGGCACCATCGACTCTGCGAATCAGCGATGTCACCACCCAAGGCGGGGCCATCGGCACGCGGGTCACAGCAGCTGGCTCGCCCGTGACGCTCACTCTGGCCAATGTGGATGGATCGAATCATACGGGGACCGGTTTGCTTCTGGACGCCAATGGGGCCGCACTGGTGGCCAACGTCAGCAACTCCACCATGACCAATGTGGGTGATGGATTCCGGTTTGATGTGCGCGGAGGTGGGTCACTCTCTGGCAGCGTCTCACGGATCAGTGCGACCGGCTCCGGCAACCTGCTGGAGGGGAACGTCAATACCGGAGCGCTCAATCTCCAAGTGACCGACGCCACCCTCTCCGGCAGCACCGCCGGAAGCGGTGTCGCATTCACTTTGATCAATGCCACCGGGACCGCCACTTTTGACAATCTGACGGCAAATAACAACGCCGTGGACGGTGTCGCTTTGGTGGGAGTCGGGGCTGCCACAAATTACCGCTTGAATGTGAACAACAGCAGCCTCATCGGGAACAACGACGATGCCGTGGATAGTACTGTTGTGGGTGGAGCGAATGTCGTCGTCTCGGTAGATCCGACTGCGGCGACGGACAGTGGCAACAACGGCTTTGAATTCGAAGTGCGCGGGGCGAATTCTCACCTGACTGCAATCAAGGCTGACACCGACTACTCCAACTCCGGCCAAGATGGAATCAACGGGATCGTCAACACGGGTGGGCGAGCGGATCTCATCTTTGATCGTAGTCCGGCGACCGGCAACGGAGCTGCGGGCTTCCGTTACAACGTGGCCACCGGTGGTGTCCTGACGACAGTCTTTAACGCCGGGGATCTGTCTAGTAATCCGGTGAACAATGTCGTCGGCACGGTTGACGGGGTCGGGTCGCAAGCGGTCCTGACCTTTAATAGCACGAACCAGAATCTGCTGGCCTCGAATGGCGGCTTCGTGGCCGGAGTGACGAACTCTGGACAATTGACCTCCACCTGGAACGGCTCGCACGTCTCGGGCACCCAGTCAGACGGAGTACGTGTCACAGCCAGTGGACCCGCCACACAGGTTCGGTTGAACTTCAACAACAGCTTGGTGGACGGCAACGCTGGCAACGGAATCATCGCCAGCCTGACCGGAGGCAACTCGTCCAGTGTGCTGGGCGTGACGCTGACCGACTCGTCGATCCAGACCAACGGCCTGGATGGATTGAACCTGGCCGTGGATGGGGTGGGCACCCTTGGCACACTGAACCTCACGAATACACCGATCGCGAACAACCTGCGAGATGGCTTCGAGTTCGGAGCGACTGGCGGAGCGCAGTTTGGCACCACGGTGACGGGGACGGGCAACAACTTCTCGAACAATGCCGAGAGTGGCATTGATGGCCATGTCTCGGGAGTGGGCTCCCGAGCGATCGTCTCATTCGACGGAATGGCGATCAATGATTCCGGCCAGTCGGGTGTCTTGCTCCGAGCCGACCAACAGGGCCAACTGGGGCTGAGTTTAAATAACTCGACGGTCCTCCGCAGTGGGGTGAGTGGCATCGACGCTCTCGCCGCCACGAATGGATTGATCGACATCAACACGTCGAGTACCAGTGTCACGCAAAGCCAATTGAATGGCCTCAGCTTTGGCGCGGTAACGGGTGGTGATGTCACCGGAACCCTGGTCGGTGGCAGCTTCAGCAACAACGGACTGGGAGCACCTTCAAGCGGTGTTCGCGGCAACATTGACGGTGCGGGCAGCACGGCCAATATCGCCTTCACGGATGTTCCTGTGAATGCGAATACCCTCAACGGATTCCAACTCAACTCAACGGCGGGCGGCTCACTGACGGCTTCGCTGACGAGTACCACCGCAGGAGCACTTTCGGCTTCCAACAACGCGGGCGACGGGATTGGGCTGTCTGCGACGGGTGCAAACTCAATCGCTAACTTGTTGATGTTTGGGAACAATACGGTGAACACAAACACCGGGAATGGACTGAACGTCAGCGGGACCAATGCCCGGCAAGTGGCCGTGCAGTTCAGTGGTTCGGCGAATTCGAACACCGGCGACGGCGTGCATGTCAACCTGCAAGATGTCGTCCGCTCGGCGGTGGAACTCAACTTGACCGGTGGGACGATTCAGGACAACACCGGAGACGGTGTCGAGATCGATCTGACGAACTCGAACTTAATCAACGTGACTGTCAATGGCACCCTCGTGGAAGCACTGCGAATCGATGGCTTGCTGATACAAAGAAACGGTGGTGATGGAGTCAATATCAACGCCACCAACAGCGACGCCACCTCGGCAGTGATTGCGAATAACACGATCGAGGACAATGGCGGGGGCGGCATACTGGTCAACCTCCAGAGTGGCAGTGACTGGAACCTCGACATCAATACGAACCAGGTTCTGGACTCAGCTGGGAACGGGATTGAGGTCACCTCGGATAGCGGAACGAGTACCATCAATGTGACCGGCAACACCGTTGCGGGGAGCTTGCTGGACAACATCCGGATCGATTTGTCCGGGACATCCACAAGCACGCTGCATATCGATGGCAACACAGTCGACGGAGACGGTTTGGCTCCCACGATCACACCGGTGATCGTGCGGAGTTTCCTGAGTCCGATCGATAGTGCCATCACGAATGGCGAGCCGCCAGACGCGATGGGAGCGGTCGGTCCCGGCCATCTTGTGGAGCTGGTCAACGACAACTTCCGGATCTATGACAAGAACACGGGGGCCTTGCTGACCGCGACTTCTGATGAAGCGTTTTGGACAAACGTCGCCGGAGCCAACCTGGGTGGTTCGGACGTGTTCGACCATCGCATTATCTTCGATCCGACGACCAATCGCTGGATTGCGACGACGATCACCCGAGGGGATGGCAATCAGATTCTCCTGGCGGTGTCGGACTCTGCGGACCCCACGGGCGGCTGGCGGAGCGTGCAGTGGCAAGGTGATCTGACCGGAGGAAACTTCAACGACTTCGACACGCTCGGCTTCGACAGTGACGCAGTGGTCGTCTCGACCAACGACTTTGGGGCTGGGTTCTCGGTCTCGGTCTTCTCGATTCCGAAGGCCGATCTATTCGGAGCGGGGGCTCCCTCGATTGCCCAGATGACTCGTATCCAGGGACTACCCGCGGGAACAGCGGGAACGGCTCTGCAAGCTGCTCTCGACTTCGGTCCGTCGGATGGTCGGACGGCGATTCTGGCCGTGAACGACAACCTGCCGGGTAGTAATACGGTGTTCCGAACCAACATTCTCAACGGGACCACCGCAGCGGCCACACTCTCACCGGCCACTCTGATCACGGTTCCGAACTTCATCTCCCCCAATAATGTGGCCACGCCCAACGGCACGAACGTGCGAGCCAATTCCGACCGGTTCTGGAGCAACACCGTCGAAGTCAATGATGAACTCTGGGCAGTGCATCATGTGGCTGGCACGGGGGGATTGAACGAACTGCGCTGGTATCGCATCGACGAAGCGACCAACGCGGTCATCTCGACTGGGACGATTGCAGCCCCAGGGCTGAGCTTGTTCATGCCGTCCATTGCCGTGAATACTGCTGGCGAAATCGTCATCGGCTACCACGCGGCAAGTGCCACTACGGCTCCGAGTGCTTATGCCTCGGCAGGTATTGTGCAGGGCAATAATGTCTTCTTCGGCACTCCGACTCTACTGACTGCGGGCACAGGAGAGTACGGCGGCGGACGCTGGGGTGACTACAGTGCCACCACGGTCGATCCCACCGACTCCAGCACCTTCTGGACCATCCTGGAAACCGGTCGCGGTGTGACGGATGGATTGACTGACTTCGAATACGGCGAAGCCTTCAATGCCTTGCAAGTCGAAGCGAGGGGCGGGGCCAGTCAACTGACGGCAGGGAATGGAATCCACGTCACGGCGAATGACGCGGCGACCATCGCGGGTCTCAGTACCATCAACAACAACATGGTGACTGGAAACGGAGTCGATGGCATTCACGTCGATCTGAACGACAACAGCGTGGTGCAGTCTCTCGAAATCAACGGGAACAGTGTGGCCGACAGTGGAGGTGACGGCATCGAGGTCACGACCACCGGAACACCGACCATTGGCAGCTTGTCGATCAGCAACAATTCCGGAGTGACGAACAACGGGGGAGCCGGAATCCTGGTTCAACTGAACGGTGCAGCTGGGATTCCCGACATCACCGTGGACAACAACGATACCAATGACAATCAAGGTCTGGGGATTGCGATCAACGCCGTGAACACCTCCGTGGGAGTCCTCAGCGTCCAGAATAACTCTGCCGACACCAACACCGGTGGTCCCGGAATCTCGGTCAGTCTGAACAACACGACCGGTGGTGTCATCAGTGCCGATCAGCTCTTGATGGCTGGGAACACCATCACGAACAACAGCGGGACGGGACTCGCACTTCAACTGAACAACATCAGCAATGTCAGCCAAATCCAGATTGATCAGTCGAACGTGACTGGCAACACGGGTGGAGGTGTGTCGTTGAATGCCGACGGCAGCACCGTTGCGAACATCTCTATCCTGGGGAATACCATACTCTCCAACACGGGGGGCGACGGGGTGGTTATTCGTACGACGAACGGTTCGAGCATCGGAACCACTTCGATGACGAACAACATCATCAATGCCAACGGGGGCAACGGTGTCAATATGGCACTGACCGGCACCACGCTCTCCGTGGCCGACTCCACAATCACGGGTAACACGCAGAATGGTTTGCTGATCGACAGTGTCTCAGGGGTCAACGATGTGACGCTGACCAACAACACCGTGACCGGCAATACCCAGGACGGCTTGGAGCTGATCAACAACAGTCCTGCGGGCCTCACCGCTCGCATCAACGGTTCGCGGTTCAACACCAACACTGAACGGGGCGTCGCGATCTTCAACCGTGGCAGTGGCCAGGCCAACGTCACGCTGAATGACAACGTAGTCACTGGCAATCTTCAGGATGGCGTCTACGTCGTCAATACTGCTTCCGCCAATCAGAGTACCCGTGCCGCTTCCACGGTGGCGATGAGCAACAACGGTCTCGTGACTGCGACACCAGACTTGATCTTCGACATGAACCGCAACACGGTCAGTACGAACGGAGTGGGCAGCGGCCTCCCCGCCTCGGGGCTGGTGATGCGAGTCGGGACAGCGGACGGGGGATTGGCCGATTCGACCAATAACGGTGGACTCGCCGATACTCGTGCGGGAATTACGGCCAACATCCGGGACAACACCTTGCAAGGCAACATCGGGTCGGATGTCTTCTTCCAATCCTTCGTGTCGACGGTTGACCCACTGGCTTCGCAAGGGACGTGGGATGCCGCGACATTCAACTTGACCCAATACCAGACCGACCCGCTGGCTCGCCTCGATCTGGTTTACGCTGGAAACACCGCCGGTACGACCCAGGCCACGAACGCCGGAGCGGCCTACATCAACGACGAGTCGCTCTTCAAGTCGCGGACTGTGGGTCAAACTCCCGCTGGCCCCTTCCCCGCCGGAACTCGTGCCCGCAACGCACAGCGTCTGGCTGCTCGCAACGTGGCACCGGGCGGAACTCAGCTCGACCCGAACGCTGTGTTCGCCCAGCCGAGCTTCCTGTTCCCTGGTGTCGGAGAGAGTACCTTCCGCGTCGATCTGAGCCTGGGCGGCAATGTGTTCGGAGCCGGGTCCGGCTTCATCCCGGACGATGTGCCATACGTCGATGTGAATAGTGCCAACGGCATCGGACCAGCCCTCCCATTCGGCTGGGGGCCACTGCCGTAAGACGACTGACTTGAGGGTGAGTCATCGACAATCGCCAGCACGAGGAGTTGCGAAAGCAGTTCCTCGTGCTGTGTTGTTGAGCAGGTCGCCCCAGCGAGATGACCGACCTCCACTCATCTGAAGAGGTGTTTCTCACTGCCTGTCTCTTGCTGTGCGAACATATGCCCACGGTGAATCGAAGTTATACTTCGCGTGGGCCAAAATGAGAGGTAAGACGGACGTCCTCGTCCGTCGCTCTTCGAGGCTTTCCTCACGGACGGACGAGGACGTCCGTCCTACGATATGGCTCAGTTCTCCCCGCGAGAAGTTAAGGTGTCACGCAGAGGGCGCAGAGAATTGTGAGGCAAGTCCCTCTTCTCTGCGTCCTCTGCGCCTCTGCGTGAGCCTTCTGCTTTTACTTCTGCGGAGAAGTCTTGAGCCTCAAACCGACTTCCCCGTCAGTCCATTGATCTGAGCAATGTAGTTCCCCATCAAGTGCTTCTGGATCCCCGAGGTCGCTTTGGTCCAGACCCCATCCATGACAGCTTGCGTCATCGAGCCATCTGGGCTGCCGGAAGCGAGTGCCTGGACCGCCTGACCGGCCTGAGCGGTCGCACCGACGACGACCTCGGTCAGGCAGTGCCAATACTCGTTGGAGAACATGCTCACCGTCGGGAGCAGGGGCACCATGTCTCCCCCGTCCACATACCGGTAAATGCGGTTCGGGAACTCCTTCTCAAACGCCTTGGCCGCGAGCTGATCACCGACCATCGGGGCTCCGAATGTGTAGACATTGTGGATCGGGATCATCTGCCGCTGAAGCCGCCACGCCGCCAGCAAGGCCAAGGCCCCACCCAAGCTGTGACCGGTGATAAACAGCGGACGGTCCTGCTTGGCCACCACGGCATCAATCGCTGTGAACATCGGCTCCCAGATCTCTTCGAGAGCTTCCATAAACCCCCTATGAAAACGAGCACCGACACCAGCAGCCACGAAATCGGTCCCGATCTTTCCTGTGGGCTGAATCAGAAAGTTCTTAGCATTGGTTAGCAGCCAGTCCTTGAATCCATCGATCGAGTTGGGAATTTCGGACCCGCGGAAGGCCAGCACGATGACCTGGTCATTCTCGCAGACATAACACTGTGTGTTGTCGACAGAGACTAATTTCGCCGTCAGCCCCAGTTTTGCAGCGAACTCGGCTACACCTAGATCCTGAGGGAGGTATGCCAGATCACAGGCGGTCGCGAGATACAGCGCATTCTGATCGCTGCGACCGGGGGCTTGGGGGTTGAGTGTCAGTGCCATGAAGAGGTCCGTGAGTCTGAGGTCGGGACACAGCGAACTCGGGAGGGGGCTAACGCGGCCCCGCTCGCCGATGGGGCCGCGTTATTGATGACGGCCCGAAGTGCCGTATTGGGCACCCCAGTGCTGAGCCATTTTGCGGCGCAAGAACGCCACGCTTCCCCTGAGCTGGTCGAAGCCATCGACGCCGTCTTCGATGCTGATCCAACTGTCGAAGCCGACCGATTTGAGGGTCGAGAAGATGGCGTCGTAGTCGTTCATCCCCTGTCCGATTTCGCCGTGCTTGAGGCGTTTGGCGTAGCCGATGCTGTCTTCCTCTTTCTGAAGATCCTCGATCGTGCCGGAGATCAGTGTGCGGTCGCTGGCGTGCATGGTGACGACGCGGTGCTTGACGCGCTCAAGCAGTTCGAGCGGGTCTTCCCCGGCGAGGATCGTGTTGCTCGGGTCGTAGTTGACGCCGAAGTTGGGCACCTTGATCCGCTCGACGAGATCGCAGAAGACATCCATCTTCTGGGCGAATTCGGGGTAGGTCCAGTAATTGTCTTTGTAGTGGTTTTCAATGATCAGGGTCACACCGTGCTGGGCGGCAAACGGGGCGCAAGTTTCGATGCATGTGGCGGCGAATTCGATGCCGTCCGCGCGGCTGACCTCGGGACGCCGCTGACCGGAGAGGACGCGGCAATACGTGCCGCCGAGGGCTGCGGTCATCTCGATCCAGAACTTCTGCTTGTCGATCTGCTCCTGGCGAAACTTGGGATCGGGGTGTGTGAAGTCGGGCGAGGCGCACATCATGGGGATCGTCATGCCGTGGTCTTCGGTGGCTTTGCGAGCCTCGGGCCAGCGCTGGCGGTCTTGCAGGTCGAGCAGCCCGGTGTAGAACTCCAGCCCGTCGATATCGAGCGTGGCGGCGAGGTCGATCCACTGACGGAGAGTCATCGTGCCGTGGACGACGAGATCGTCCATGTAGGCTTTGGGAAAGGCAGCGAGTTTCGGCATAGCGGGCGGGCAGTCCGGGGCGGGGAGGAGACGGCAGGGTGCCCGAGTGTGTTCGATCTCCTCTCGCGTGTCGAGCGATCAGCGGGGTCGAGTGCCGCTGAGGTACGCCTGCATCTGTTCGACCACCTGCGTGACGAGCGGACGGACCTCGGGCCAGAGCGACTTCACAGGGTCGAGGCGTCCCGCCTTGGCGGTGAGTTCGATGGTCTGCATGTCGTCGGCACAGGGGACGCCGAACGTCCGCAGGTTGCTCTTCAGCGTGTGGGCCAGCCGGGCCACAGCCCGCGAATCGGCAGAGGTCAGCGCCGTCGAGAGTTCGATGGCAATGGGCTCCGCCTCTGACAAAAATGCCTCGACGATCTCCCGTAGCAAGTCCTCATCTTCGAGGACGATTACGCGGGCAGCTGCCCAGTCAATGCGGGCATCGGGTGGGATTTGATGCGAGGCGGCGGGAGCGGCGTTGGGGGGCGGGGAGGACGAGACTCCCAGAACGGGTACGGGCGGTTCGTGGCCCGGCGTAAAAAACGGGAGCATCGCCGCCAGGATTTCATTCGGACGGACTGGCTTCGAGACGTAGGCATCCATCCCCGCTTCGAGGCAGCGTTCCCTGTCCCCCTTCATCGCATGAGCTGTCATGGCGATGATCGGGATGCGATGTCCGGTTCGAGCCTGCTGCTCACGAATCAAAGCGGTCGCTTCCAGACCATCCAGCTCGGGCATCTGGACATCCATCAGAATCAAATCGAAGGTCCCCTGCGCCGCCTTGTCGACCGCTTGCCGTCCGTTGTTGGCGACGGTCAGGGTATGCCCCCAACGTTTGAGGAGGCCGATCGCCAGTTTCTGGTTGGCGAGGCTGTCCTCGGCGAGAAGTATCTGAAGCGGACGAATCGGCGAGGCGGCTGGCGGGCTCGCGATGGGGGCTGGGCGGTCACTGCGTCGACCATCCAGCGCGAGCATAATGGCATCGAGCAGATCGGACTGCTTGACCGGCTTCACCAGAAAAGACTTGATCCCCAGCCGCTCGAGGTCTTTCGATCCATGCGTCTGATCGAGCGAGGTGAGCATCATCACCACCACGCTGCCGATCTTGCGGTCCTGTTGAATATGGGAGGCGAGCGTGAAGCCATCGATGTCGGGCATGCTGGCATCGGTCAATACCAAGTCGAAGGGCGGTCCGGTTTCGCTGGCCTGTCTCAACTGCTCCAGAGCGGATGTGGCGTCGGCGACGGCAAAGGGACTCATCCGCCAGTTTTGGCACATGCGAAGTAAGATGCGGCGGTTCGTGTCATTGTCATCGACGATCAAGACGCGCAGACCCGCATACAACTCCAGGTCGGTATTCACGGGTTTGTCTGAGGCACCGGTCGTGGTCTTGGTGAAATCCACCACGAAGTCAAACGTGCTGCCCTGGCCGAAGACGCTTTGAGCTTTGATCTGTCCTCCCATGAGTGAAGCCAGCCGGGACGAGATTGACAGCCCGAGACCCGTCCCGCCAAAGCGACGGGTCATCGACGTGTCGGCTTGCTCGAACGCCTCAAAGACGCGACTCAACTGTTCCGGGGTCATGCCGATCCCGGTATCGCGCACGATGAAGTGCAGCTTGACGTACTCTTCATTTTGCTGAGCGACTTTCACAGAGACCAGTACCTCGCCTGCTTCGGTAAACTTGATCGCGTTACCGACGAGATTGAGAATGATCTGCCGCAAGCGCAGCCCGTCGCCGAGGATGAACTGCGGGACCGCTTCTTCGATCTCGAAGGCCAGTTCAATCTTCTTGGCGTGGGCTCGAATCCCCAGAGTACGAACGGCGTCCCCCAGCCACTCACGGACCTCGATGGGATAGCTTTCCAGTTCGAATTTACCCGATTCGATCTTCGAGAAGTCGAGGATGTCGTTGATGATCCCCAGGAGCGAGTCCGCTGAGTCTCGTATGGTTTCGAGGTACTCGCGCTGCTCCGACTGGACCTCGGTTCCCAACAGCAATTCCGTCATGCCGATCACGGCGTTCATCGGCGTGCGGATTTCGTGGCTCATGTTCGCGAGGAAGTCGCTCTTCGCGCGGCTGGCGACTTCGGCAGCGTCCTTGGCCCGGCGCAACTCCTCTTCCGCCAACTTGCGTTCTGTGATGTCGCGACAGATGCCGATGAGACCGACGATTTCGCCCGTCGTGGTGCGGAGAGGCACCTTGGTGGTCAGGATCGTGCGGCGGAAACCTTCGGAGGTCACTAGCTCCTCTTCTCGATTGAAGAGCATCAATCCTGTGGTCATGACCCGCTGGTCATCGGCCTCAAAGATTTTCGCCGTGGCGGAGTCAAAGATGTCCCGATCAGAACGCCCCACCAGTTCGGCTTCGGACTCTTTGCCGAGTGAGAGGACGAGAGTCGAATTGACCGTCACAAAGCGGCCGTTGCGGTCCTTGATAAAGATGTGGTCGGGCAGGTTGTCGATCAATGTCCGCAGTCGGTCCCGCTCGACGTGCAGGGCTTCTTCTGTCTCATGATGCTTCGTGATGTCCCGCGAGATACCGACCGTGCCGACGATCTGACCCGCGTGGTCACGCAGCGGAACCTTCGTCGCGGAAACCCACGAGCTATGTCCGTCCGGCCAGACCAGCCGTTCGACTTCGTCGACCAGCGGAGTCTCACTCTCCATGATCTCCCGCTCCTGCGCGAGAGAGGCGTCCGCATGCTCGGTTTGAAAGAAGTCGGCGTCGGTCTTGCCGCGAGCCAGGCGGGGATCGGTCAAACCAGACCGGAGCGCTTTGGCCCGATTGATTCGCAGAAACCGCCCCTCGCGGTCTTTGAAATAGATATCGTCCGGGATGGTCTCCATGAGCGCTTCCAGCAACGACTGCTCCGCTCGCAGTTCGTCCAGTTGCCGCTCCGCATCTTGCAGACGGGATTGCAACTGCTGATTCTCAGCCAGCATTGCTAGCTGCTCACGCGACTTCCCGGAATCGGGCATTGAACATCCTCCTGTGTCAGTCTGAGTACGAAGTGTCCGTTGTATACTGACGGATCGCAAGCGACAGGTACTCGACTCGGTGCCAGGACGCTGCCACTGCGAACCGATTCCTGGTCGGAATGGATCGTCGGTGCGTTTTCCTCGGGGTACGAGGCTGTCAGAATACGTCACTCGCTCAGCCAGCTCGAGGGCCTCATGGTCCGGAACTTTTGGCGGCTTCACTGGCCACAGGACGATTCGCCTGCAGCCTCTCCCAGATCCACAATCCGCCCCCCATCACTGCCAATCCCAATCCGAGAACACTCGGGGACAGGAAGGCCCACCAGATCAGGCCCATGCCGGCCATGGTCGCGTTTGGGCGAGCAGCGAGTGTCTCGGCGATTTCAAACTTGCGGAAGAGCCGCACCACCCACAGCAGAATCAGCAGCGACACGATCGACGCGAGGGACGCCGTAATGATGAGGGCCCAGCGGCGATCGAGCAGTCGTGGCCAGGCCTGCTGAGGGTGGGGGGACTGGAGCCACATCGAGCGCGACTCGCCGCATAACGCGAGGGTCGCGTCCAACCCCGAGTGTTGTATGTCGCCATCGATGACGCGAACGGGCGACGAGATGTTCCCGCCGGATTGCGAGAACGCCTTCCAGCTCTGGAGGAGCTGCTCGCGACGGGCGGCCTCTGCGGTGGACAAACCCGTGGTGCGGTTGAGCTCGTCGCGGCTGTCTGACAAGTCGTGCATGAGCGGACCATCCACGGACCAAGGAGCCCCTTTGAACTCTCTCGCAGCTTTTAGCAGTGCGTCAGACCGGTCGAGCCAGAAATCGGGAAGTTGAGGATCTCGACGCCCCCAGTGGTCGAGCAGCACCTGTTGGTGCGGCGCGACAACGCCGATCCAATGGGGAAAGACGAGCGATCCCGGCAGTCGCACGAGATCTCGCGGATATTGATCGGAAGAACCGGCCGCAGACTGCCACCAGACGACCAGTTCGTGCGACAGATCATTCACTCGCGACGGCACCCGGACGGGGGCGTCTGGTCCTTGAGTGCGTCCGTCAATCGCAATCGCGCGGATCATCGACTTGGCGGAGTCTGGGATCTCCAGCGTGATGTCGCGCTCGGCAATCAGGAGATACTTCGTGACCCCATAGCGAACGGCAGTCGCGGGATCGCCGTCCCCCTCCATCCAGATCAGTGATTCGGCGAGCACCGGTCGTACCAGTGGCTCACTGGCGGACGCCTCGATCAAGACCTCCGCTGTGGTGCTGGCATATAGCTCTTCCCGCGCGCTGGCCAGGCTGTCGGTCCAAGTTGTGGGCCAACTGCTGGGCGCGGTTGTTTGGAGTGTCGATGTGGCTCGCGCGGGGCGATACCCCGCCCCGTGTGGCAACGAGACCCAGATCTCGGACCAGACGACACCCGAGAGTTTGGGAAGACGAATTGTCTGGTTGTCCATCCCGGCACCGGTGATGGACGCCGAGAGCGATAACTCAGCGGGTTTGGAGGAGCTGACCTGCGGACGCCAGAGGTACGCCTTCCCATCCGCCGTCAGCCGCACGTTGTCGCGGCGATTCGTCAGCCGGAACCCCGTGAGTCCGGGTTGATCCCATTCGATGCGGACCGGAGCGGCTCCGGGGACGTTGTCCAGTAATTGAGCGCGCAGTGTCACTTGCCAGGTGCTGTCACGTCGAGGGGTGAGGCCGACCCACACGCGGGCGGACCGTTCCTCGGCCATCGGTTGCACCTGAATGGTCAGCGGGGCAGCCACGGTTCCAGGTTGGTAGCGCACCTCTTCATCCGAAGTTCCATCGTTTGGACGGAGTCGCGTCGTCGAGTCCGTCCACTTGAGAGTGGAGGTGACGTGTGAAGAATTCCTCACAGCAACCGATGATTCGACGGTTTGCCCGGTTCGATACTCGCATTGAGGCGGAGCCCACTTTCCGGCCCCTTGAGCGATCGCGCCCTCAATCCGGACTGTTTGAATCCCCGGTTGGCTATTCCGAATCCCCAGCCAAACCTGGTCACCGGTCCGCGTCCAGCTCAACAGTCGATCGGCTCCATCCTGCTGGACGGTGACGTGGTTGATTTCAATGCGTGGGTCGATGGTGAAATGGTGTTCAAACGGCACTCCACGAGTGGTGTCAATCGTGGCTTCGAATCGCCACTCAGATCGGGAAGCCCGCAAGGTGATCAACTGCGAGAGTTGAGCGCGCGGCGTCGAAGCCACGGCCGTCAGGGTCCAAGCGGGTCCGCTGGGATCGCGACAGGACCACGCCATTTGGGGCTCTTGCCACACCGTCCCCGCAAACAGGGATTCGGAAAAGGTCTGAGGGGAGATCGGCGTCGCGGATGCTCCCGGAGTCCCGTCCAGAATCTCGAATCCCGGCTTCGCAATCACACCGATGAAGGACTTCCCCGTGCGAGCGTCCGCAGCCGCCCCCGTCGAGAGCGGCACCGGCTGATTGACCCGCTGAGGTCGCCAGCGAGGAGGAGCCATCCGAAATCCGGAGGGGGTGACTGGCAGAAATGCGGTGATCTCGACAGGAGTGGTCACCGCCGCTGTCGGCCTCAGTCGCAGAGTGACCCGCGTCTCCGATTCCAGGTTCTCCACATGGGTCTGTTCGAGAGCTGGTCCGCTCAGCGACTGGATGAACAAGCCCGGGGGCAATGCGAGAGAGACCTCGGTGGGATGAGTAGGATCAGCCACGCTGGCCAGCACTCCCAGCTGGACCCGGCCTCCCAAGGGGCCGCATTCGATCAGAGTGCGCAGCTGGACATCAGTCACGTTCTCGCGCGGGGAGTATTCGGGCCGCTCACTGGTGAGATCGAGTCGGCCCACCGGCCCCAGTTCGAAGACCCCCTCGGATTCGGTGGTCGTCCGGGAATCGTCTGGCCCCCAGACCATTCGCCAGCGAGAGGATTGCAGCGTGACCACGCACTCCGGCAGTGGTGGCAGGCTGGCCGACACGCTCGTTTGGTCGTCATTATCCGTATTGGAAAGCGGACGGAATTTCAGTGTCACCGTCCGCATCGCGACCGGCTTCGAGGTCGTGAACTGGAGTGCCGTATCGGTGGAAGGCGGTGGGGGCGGGACGGCGGGTTGTCTCTGGTCCTCACGTCCCACAAACGGCAGAACGAATCCCTTCCGGTCCGCTGCGGGAATCAGCCGGACCGGTTGTCCGTCCAGTAGCCCTTCCACTTGATCGAGTGACACGCCCGCCAGGGGGAGTCGCAGCGGCGAGCGGAGGGAATCGTGAAAGACGGCGACCTCGTAGGTGGCCGTAATTCGCGGGGGGCCAGACGCATCGGCCCGCACGTCATAGTGGCTCGATTTCAAGAGCCACGGCGGGCCGGTTTCGATCTCACGCCAGGTGTCCCACTCGGCTTGGAAGGCGGAATCAAAACAGAATACGGTCTCTTCTCCGTCTTGAGTTTCAAAGTAGACCAACTCCGGTGGTGCGACCCCCTCCTGACCATTTCCCCAAGAACTCCAGAGCTGGAATCCGACCACCGCCAGTACTCCAGTCGCGACAGCAGCGCGGCCCATGGCCGAGGGTCGCTGGGAGGGCGGGTCGACCAGCCAGTCGCGACCGATGGCGAATCGACGCGGGATAATGAGCGCGAGTAAGCTTCCCAGAAATGCTCCGCCGGCAATCGGTGCATACGGCTCCGAAACGAAGACCGCTGTGACGAGCCAGGCGCCACCCAGGTAGATCCATCCCTTGCGAAACCAGACGGATCGCCCTCTCCGCATCCCGATTCCCGTGGCCAGAGTTCCGAGGAAGCTGCACCAGGCCAAACCGTGAGAAACATCCCGGTTCCAGGTCTTCAGCGAGAGCCCCTCGGGGATGCGGGGTGCGACAAACCAGATGTCGTTCGCGCGGGGAGTCGCCCCCGCGTGGGGTGTCCCGTTGATCAGTGATCTCCAGTCCGATTTGACGAACGGATTGAACAGTGCTTCCTCGGAATGGCGTGCTAATGGCCCGAGCAATCGCTCCCCGGGCCGGGGCTGCTCTCGAGGGCTGACGGCAGCTGTGATCGGCAAGCGATACAGCATCCGCTCCGAGTCCAGAATCAGGTGCCAGGCAAACTCGGTCATAACGCAGTCGAGTTGTGGAAACACCACCTCGTCCCGGGAGACGATCCAGCCCGGTGCCGCAGCTGTGCGATACTCCAGCACCAGTTCCCACATCGGTGGGACGGCCGGGTCCAAAATGACCTCGCCGTCGCGACGCACAAAAGAGATTTCCCGCTCATCCGCCACGACACGGGTCAGCTCGGCTTCTGCGGGCAGAGTGAGTCGGAACTCTGCGGGCAGTGCGGCATGTGTGAACCGAAAGAGGGCACGATGGGGATGGGATTTCCCGATTCTGGATGTTCTGGTTTCCAGCTCCAGATTCGCACAGAGTCGCAGGGACTCCGCTGGGGCATCCGATCCCCCCAAGAGTTTCTCGGGGTCGAGGAGTGTCGAGCCTTCCTCTCGAAACAACGGTTTCGAGAGGGCATCGTAAGCAGGAATCCGAATCCCGGTGGGCACTGCCTGGGTGTCATCACGCTGCGACCAACGGACCGCTTGAATCAGTTCGTCATCGGGTGCCGTACCATCCAATTCGAGGACACCCGTCGATGCGTTATCCAACTCCCAAGGCCGGTCGTCCCAAACCACTCCTCGAACGAAGCAGTGCAGGGCATTCCGCAGGCGCGGGATGGGCAAGCGGCGAATGGCTCCGGGCAGCTGGGCGGTGGCCTTGAACTCCATCAACAGTGTGCAGTCCCGATCGGGTCGTACCGGCTGTCGCAATTCCAGGTTCAGCAGGCTGTCCCCACCGGATCCCGGAGTCACTTGCCACGCTGCGGGAGCGATGTCGACGGGCTCAATTGTGGTCACGGAAATCAGATCCCAGCCTAGAGGAATCAGCATCTGCGGCGAGAAGAGTTCTCCCTCTCGAGTGGAGAGCCGCACGCGCACTCGACTGACGGGAGATTCGCCCCGCACATCGGCGATGAACAGGATCTCGCCCTGTAGCGCCGCAGCTGGCTCGCTCACTTGCAGTGTCAGTCGGCATTCATTCGAGAGGACTTCGTAAGAGCGGATCTCCTGTCCGGCCTCTTCCGTCAACTGGGTTTGCCGTAGGCCGGACATCTCCACCGCACGGACTTCGAGCGGACGATCCACCGCCACGCGCAGGCTTCCCTCCTGTAACACCGCGTTCAACGGTCGCAAGCGAGGGACCACAAAAGACCGATCCGACCGTCGCTGAGATTCTCCGAGAATTCGCAG
>JAYSUV010000601.1:0-1168 GCA_043718945.1 Planctomycetota bacterium | reverse complement strand
GAGGTCATCGACGGTCCGTATAAGGGACGCAAGCTCTGGGACCGGCTGAACCTCAACAACCCCAGCGAGGTCGCGGTGAAGATCGCCCGGGCCACGCTTTCCGCCATCTGCCGAGCGATCGGCGTCATGGAACCCCGCGACAGCTGCGAGATGCATGACTTGCCGTTGCTGGTCAAGGTCCGCATCGAGAAGCGGTCGGACAACGATGAACAGTCGAACGTGATCAAGGGGTATCGCAGCCGCAATGCCGCTCAGACGACGGCACCGGGGTTCGCACCTCCCCCGACCGCGTTCGCACCACGACCTGGAGTGCAGGCTCCGATCGGTGCCCCTGGACTAGTCGGGCCCTCGGGAGTACCCAGCTCCGGAGGAGCACCGTGGAAACGGAACTGATGACTGGCCCTGGGGACATCGCTATGTCCTTTCCGCACAGGGCCGACACTGCGGTAGCCGTGCTTCGTTTTGTGCTGCCGTTCCCGCCGAGCGTCAACCGGTATTACCGGAACATTGGCTATCGCACGCTCCTCAGCCGCGAAGGTCGAGAGTACCGCACCAACGTGCTCTCACTTCTCGCGGGACGGGTTCAGCAGCCTCTTTTAGGTCCGCTGCAAGCGGAGCTGCATCTCTTTCCCCCCGATCGACGACGACGCGATTGGGACAACTTTCAAAAGGGAATCTGGGATTCGCTTCAACACGCCGGGGTCTACTTCGACGACAGCCAGGTCAAACGAGCTGTCATCGAGATGCACGACCCGACCGGTTCTCCCCGAGCCGAAGTCACGCTGTCGGAGCGGTCCCCAGCTCTTCTCACTTCTCAGGAGCCAGACACGCCATGCACGCCAATGACATCATCGACGACTTCGAAGACGAGCGGGACCAGTACGACGCGCTCGTTGAGTCGGTCACGCGCCTCCAGGTCTCCGGCGACGACGGGACGGAACACGATCTGTCTCCCGACGAAGCCTGTGAGCTGATGTGCGACATCGTTCGCGAACAGTTCTGGGAGTGGATCGCGACCACTCCGCATGGTCGTCGGTTCAAGCCCCGAGTCCGCGTGTATGAGGTCCGTGACGAATGCTGACACTCCGTCCTTACCAGCAGAACGCGGTCGATGCGGTCTATCGTCACCTGCGGAATCACGACACCAACCCGGTCGTCGTGATCCCGA
>JAYSUV010000061.1:0-6295 GCA_043718945.1 Planctomycetota bacterium | reverse complement strand
ACATGCTGGTCACCACGGGGGTTGTGTTGAGCGGCACGACAGACCAGGGGGAGAGCGCAGCCTGTCCGCAGAGGGATTGTCTCGGGCGTTGGGGTTGGTCGGCTATCGGGTGATGGACTCGTGGCCGTCGGAGGCGGATGGGCGGGTGCGGGTGTTGATCGAGGCTCCGCGCGAGGGCTGCGGTGTCGCTCGTGCGGGTGTTCGCAGGTGCCTGTGCATGAGCATGCGGTGCGGACCTGGGTGTCCGCTCCGCTGGGGTTGACGCCGGTCGACATCGTAATGAGATCGCCGCGAGTCAAAAAACCGAAACACCGCTGAGGCGAGCGGCATGTGGAAACTTCCCGTTGCTTGGACGCTTAGGTCCGGGCGGAACGGACCTGGGGGTCCGTCTATTGGTCAATCATCACAGGCCGCTCGCTGTGGAACCAAGCTGCATGTGTTGTGCGATGCGAGCGGATGTCTGTTGACGCTCGAAATTCCGCTGACACGCATCACCGGTCACATCCCGCATCACGTGCAGACGATTGCGGAGACGCGAGCGGCGCTCGGGTGACGGACAAACTGATTTGAATAATCGTAAACTTGTCAGACAGAATTATGTTGACAGCGTGAATTCCCCCTATATTGTAAGTTCCGTTGGCGGTCTATGAGGCTCTCCTCTCTCACGTTTCGTATCACGTTTCCCTGAAAGACTCATCATGGTTCTCTCATCCCAACCGTCACTTCCTATCGCAACTCTAGGGGGGGGGTAATCTAGGCCGTGATGACGGGGCAGTCCTCAGTACACGGAACGTAACCAACTTGCGTTGCTTCATGGTGATCATTGGTGCGATTCTGTGGTCAACAGCTTCACTGTTGGCGGATAGTTACGGGACATGTCAATTGGATGGCTTTGACGAGACTGAATCAGAGTGTGTGGATACTACTTGTCAAGGAATGGCTTGTGCTTTTGCCCCGAGTTCTTGCGTGTTGCCGTTTGGTATCGCTGCGATCCCCACACTGTCAAGATTGACGGTCGGTCTCGGAATCGATCGGTGTCGACCAACGAGTGATCCTTTCGTTCTTTGTGACTATAATGATCCCCAAGACGTGAGACTTTGCGTTCGTACTTGGCAGTTTTACGACGGTGTGTGTGCCACGCCTGTCTGCTATTCGCATGCTGCTGCCGCGCCAGAATGCAATTCGACCCTTCTTTGCGACCCTGCTATAGGATGGTAAATGTGCCACGCATCTCATCGAATCAGCAGTCAGTTTTCCAGATGACAATAGCCATTGCCATGGTGTGCCTAGTGGTCGGACGCTGTTCCGCACAAGACCCTGTAACGACGGACTCTGAGACACTCAGAAGGGTTCTGGAGCAAGACAAGGCTTTGGCTTCCCAACGGCCAAGAGTGGATGAGGCAATCGACCTCTTTTCAGCAACTTGGGAGACATGGCTAGCTGAGTCTGCATTTAAGGGGGAATACACGGTGGTGATGACATCTGATCCCACGATGTCTAGTGGCCCATTGGATCAGTTTCGTGAAGTCACTGGACCAGTTTTCGATCGTGGCCGGATCGTCAAGTTGAGGGAGTGGGTTCGCTTGGAAACTTCTCCGCCAGACCCGCTAAAGGAAGTCTTGATGGAGGACGGAACGGCAGGGTATGCGAACATTCCCTCTACATCTGTTACTAATGGACTGATTGATCTGGATCACCTGTTCGATCCCCGAGATAAGCCGACCCAACCCTTGACGGAATTTGTGAGAGTCCAGCAGAGGACTGCAGGGGAACGGATCGATACAGCGGGGAATAGTACATTCGGCGTGCTGTCCCCGTTGACATTGGGAATGCCGACGCTGAAGTTATTTGAACTTCCCACTCCGCGGTCTTCTGGAGAACCCCGCTACGAAAAACGGCTTGTCAAGTATTCCGGAAACGTCAGAGGGGTGTCTCTGATCCGAGAGGACTCAGACGGGATGCAGATCACGAAGTCAATCCGATTTGACGAATCCACCACGCCGCCACGTCTCGTCGGAGTTACGCTGACGATTGTCGCCCATGAAGTGAAGACACATGTGGAACTCCATCTCGATGATTATATCAAATGTGGCGACCACTATGTTCCGCGATATGTCACACAGCGGATGTCAAGCTCGGCCAGCCCGGCAGTCTTCATAAGGCAATGGAAGTGTCTGAATCTTGGCCAGGCGGAATCTAATCGGACTGACTTCGCCATCATTGTCGACCAGGGTGTCAAAATTCGAGGCTTGAAGACTCTTCCAAAGGTTGTCAATGGCCAGCGAACCATCGACCCATTTCAAATCAGCGACGACTTGATGTATCAGGGCGATTTTCCCGTGTCCAAGATTATTGATCCGAGCGCCCCGAGTTCGTCTGCAAAGACGCCGCTTGATAAGAGTGGTTATGGATGGCTGTTCTGGCTGAACGTCATTGTGATTGCCATCATTGGTTTGCTGTGCACTAAAAAGAATCTGTCCACAAAACAGTGATTCGATTTTGCGTTCCACCCCGTCGCCAACAAATCATGTGAGGGATGCATCGTGAACAGATTGATTCTCATTGCGATTGCATTCACCGGATCTGTTGGAATATGCCTTGCACTGACTCGGGGGAGAGCGACGCGAGTCCCCGCCAAAGAGCCGCGCTCACCAATTCAGACAATGCAAATCGCACAAGATTTCATTATCAAGGAGGAGAATCAGGAAGTCATTGTCCGGTTTCCGTGTCCGCAACTGGGCCACTCAGGACTCGTCACATTTGTACTGAAAGAAAAGTCATGTTCGTGCATGGATGGTGAAACTGATGTTGATGATGGACCTGTCCCTGTCGCGATCCTCAAGTTTCGATTATCTCCGAATCGTCACAAGAAGGAAGGTGCTGGAACAATCTCTGCCAATACGCCCGAGGGTGAGCAACTCATTCGCACGATCGCCAAACTTGAGGTGTTTCCTCCCTTCTGGACAGAGCCTGATGACATTCGTCTGTTGACACTGAAGGGAGGCGAAGCTGAGCGAATCTTTCGAATCCGCGCGGCGACCGCATTCCATACCAATCAGCAGGCCGCCCCTTTGATGCTGATGCCCCTACCAGCGGGGCTTGAATTGATTTCTTCTATCTCCGGCACCGAGATGCACAAGGATGTCGTTGTCCACTGGGTTGAAACTCAAATCAAGTACACTCGCCCAGCTGAAGTGTCCGGATTGCAATCCACGCGACTTCGATGGAAATCGGGTGAACAGGAGTACGAAAAGGTCGTTTATTGGTCATGTTCGAAAGGGATCGAGTGTCGGCCATCGCTGCTCTTGGTTTCACCGCTAGGCAGCGAGCAAGGCATTTCTGATGACTTGGAGTTTCGGGTGGTTTCCGCATATGAACCATTTAAAGTGGTGAGCGTCGCGTGCTCAGATGCCGAACTACGCATCGAACGGAATTCGGATGAACTCCTCAGACAACATACGGTGAAGCTCGGAATTGCACTTTCAGACCCCACCGTTCGCCGTATCAATCTGACCGTTCACACTTCGAACGACCGAGGGGAATTGAATGAAGTGGAGCTTCCCGTGATTTTCGCTCGTTAATTTCGGCCAGACAACCAGACAGCGTACTCGGCTCCAGCTTGGCGATCCGGCTTTCATACCCCTCAACGAACAGCCGTTTCCCTCGGGCGATGACGCTGTGCCCTTCGCTCTCCAGCAGAGTGCGTTGCCGCTCTAGTCCGCCGGGATACTTGGGATTGAGTTCTCCACCGGCCTTCAGCGTCCGCCACCAAGGGGTCGGGCGTCGCTCTCCCTGCTCTTCCGCTTCCACGGCGGCATGGGCGGCGATCCAGCCAAAAATGCCGATCGTGAGGGGCAAGCCAGGTCGGTCTCATGATAGGTGGCGAGTGCCGTTCGCAGTTCATGAGACGTGATGACGCGCCCCCGTTTGACCTGCCGCATCAAGTGGTCCACCTCAATCGGAGCGGGAACCACACAGCTCCCCTCGCCCCAGGAACGAGCCATTCGCCCCGTGATCTGCACGATCTTGGGGAGATCATTCGAGTGATGCAGCTTCTCGGTCCAGGATTTCTTGTGGGCCATTTCGTGGGGACCTCCAGTGGGGGCCTGCGGTGACAGAAGAGCATCGCACATGAAAGAACATCGTCGACTGGCGAGTGTTGCCGGTCAAGGACACGGCCCCTTAGGAAACAGGTTTGCGGAGGAGGCCGCCTGTGTTACACCACCCGTTGACGAGCGACGCAGCGCCAACCCGATGAGTCATAGAGGACCTCCCCTGATGAAGTGGCCCCACGCCAGTTCCCCGACAACCACAGGCACTCCACGGACCAGTTGGCTCGTGGGATGTGGTCTCGGACTGGCGCTGGCCGGGTCCATGTTGCTCGCGGGTTGTGGAACCACCATTCAGGCGACCGCCACTGATCAGCTGGTCGCCTCGGATGCGGTCGACCGCTCGGTGGCGCAAATCGACTTCACGCCGCTGACCGGTCAGAAGGTGTTCCTCGACACCTCCTACATCCAAAGTCCGAAGACCCCGATCGGCATCGGGTTCGTGAATCCCGAGTATGTCGTCAGCGCCATTCGGCAGCAGATGATGGCCGCTGGTCTGGAACTGATGGAGACTCGCGACAAAGCCGACTTCATCGTCGAAGCGCGGTTGGGTGTTTTGGGAGGTGACAGCCACGAACTGGTCTATGGCATCCCCTCCGGTTCAGGAATCGGATCGGCGGCATCGACAGCCGTCGCCGCCACCACCAGCGTGCCACTCCTGCCCAGTATTCCCGAGTTGGCATTTGCGAAGCGCAAAGACCACATGGCAGCTGTGAAGGTCGCTGCGTTCGCCTATCACCGGGAGAGTCGTGAGCGGGCCTGGCAGTCGGGTGTTTCCGTCGGAAAATCCTCCGCGCACGACTACTGGGTTTTAGGGGCGGGGCCGTTCCAGAGGGGGGATATCCACAAAGGGGTCCAACTCGCCGGGAACCCAGTCAGTGTCCCGTTGGCGTCGCCCGACCAGCCCAATTCCACCGGCCCGATATCGGCCTATCGCCAAGGGATGATCTTCGAAGGAGCGACAACACCGCCGCAGCCCGAGCCTGTGATTCAACAGGCGAGCGCCGAGGTGCCCGCCGCTGCGGGTGGGGTGCAGTAAAGTTGTTTGAGAGGGAGTGCGCACTCGCCGCTTGCCACACAGGCCCGTCTTTGTCCCGCCAGGGACACCCGACAATAGCCCACCGCTTCAGCGGTGGGACCACGAGTCGCTCGCCGTCCGCAGCCCCGACAGGGGCGACAGAAACCCACACACGGTGGCCGCTCTCTCCCGGTCGCACGACCGCGGAGTTCGCAGGCTACTGCCGTCCCTGACGGGACTCGACGGGTTGGTTGGGATCGCTTTCCCACCGTTGAAACGGTGGGCTATTGTCGGGTGTCCCTGGCGGGACAAAGCAGGAAGTTACCTCTGGAAACACAGTCCTAGGCAGCCGCGCCCCGGCAAGGTGGAAGAGCTGCTCGCAGCCGAGGGGATTCTGCGTAGGATGACGACCACACTCCTTCGGAGGTTTGGCGGTCGGTTTCCACTGGCCGCTCGCCAAATCTGCACTCTTGCATGGCTCCTCTCAGTGTGAATCGAGAGAGGTCAACCCGGCGGGATGGTCTCTGGAAATGATAAATACATGAAGAACACCGAGAGTGCCAGGAGGCCCCACCCCGCGATCTGAATCTGCCACGCCCGTTCCGGCCCCATTCTCTGGTACAAGCGAAGGACTGCAACGGGCGCGACGAAGCGGACCAGCGCCTTCGAGACGTGAACCCAGCCAATCAGCGTCAGTACCACTCCCGGACCGGTCCAGACGTTGTGGAACGCAACGATCAAGGCCCCGAAGTTCAAGTAGAGGAACCCTTCGACAATTGGCCCCAGCCGACCGAGGCTGTCGAGCTTCGCGAAGTACTCGACCCAGACACCGCGCTGAAAGATATGCGAGAGCCCAATCACGAAGAAGTTCACTGCCACGAAAACTTGGATGGCCTGTTGCATTCTGACTCCGACTCTTGGAATGGTTGACGATTGTTGTCGAACGGCAATGCTCCCGGGGCCGGGCACCCGGATCGATTACGAACCACCTGATCGCGTAGTGCGGCCAGCATCCGGTGCGGCGTTTGGTAAGAGGTCAGCATTGTCCGCAGGCCGGTAGCGCCCGAAGCCAGGGCCTCCGCATCTCAATCTGACGGTCCAATTGTTGCAGTGTCCAGTTATCCGTCAAGGGTCTGTTTGGTAATGGGCCGCAGTGTGAGGACTTCCG
>JAYSUV010000007.1:0-21476 GCA_043718945.1 Planctomycetota bacterium | reverse complement strand
TGACACCCCTCCTTGCGCCGCCGAGAACCATCAGTCCTCCTTGATGCTGCGCAAATCTCGTGCCATGAAATCGGGAACTTGTGTATAAGGATGAGAGCCGGAGGGTGGGAACGAGATCAATCGCACTTCCCGCCGCCGCAGCACCCGGTGGGTGCGACCGGCAGGAGGTCCAACGGGACAGGGGCCGGGGAGCAGCAGCTTCCGGCGGTTGGCGGTGGACCGGTGAGCCACTCCAGTTGTAGTTGATACGGCGCGAGCGCGAGTTGGGCGCGCTGGGTGTCGGTGAGGTGGTTGCGTTCGCCGCGGAGCAGTTCGGTGCCGGAGTCGTCGATGACGGCGGCCCAGGGGCCACGGTAGATCACCTCGTGCGTGGCGCCGTCGTCCTGCACGGCAAGCGGCTTCCAGGCGCGGAGGGTCAGGCTGCGGAACTCGATGCCGTCGATCACTTGCCAGGGTTCGGCTTGGCGGGCAAGGACTTCGATGCCGACGAACCCGGCCTCCTCGAAAGCCCGACCGAAGAGATCCTCGCGGAACGCCCCGCTGATGCAGCCGCTCCATAATTGGGGATCATGCTGCAACGCTTCCGGCACGTCGTTGCTCGATACGATGTCGCTGATGACGGCTCGTCCGCCGGGCTTGAGGACGCGGAACACCTCGTCGAAGAGTTGCTCGCGGTCGGACTGCTGGACGAGGTTGAGGACGCAGTTCGAGACGACCACATCGACCGATTCCGAGTCGACCAACGGGGACAACGCCCGCAGCTGTTCGAGCTTGGGTTCGATAGCGAGCCAATCGCGGGAGGTGCGGATTGGCTCATCGGCCAGCAGTTGGTCGAGCCGGTCGAGGTCGAGCTGCAGATCTTGAATCCGCCCGCGCCGGAACTCGACGTTGGAGTAGCCGAGTGTGGCGGCGATCGCCGGTTGGTGCTTGCGGGCCAGTTTCAGCATCGGCTCGTTGAAGTCGATCCCGATGACTCGCCCGGTCGGGCCGACGATCTGGGCGGCGATGTAGCAGATCTTCCCGCCGCCAGAGCCGAGGTCGAGGACCGTATCCCCGGTCCGCACATGCTGCGACGGGTCGCCGCAGCCGTAGTCCTTTTCCAGAATCTCCGGCGGGATGATCATCAGGAACTGCGGTTCGTAGCTGACCGGGCAGCAGAGGGCGGCCTCGCGCTCTTCGGCGGCGGCGGCGTAGCGGGAGCGGACGGAGGATTCGATCGTGGGCATGGGGAGGTTTATGGTTGATGGTTGATCGAAAGAGGGGAGGTTGACGAATGCTGGTTGCTGCGAGCGGTGAACTGTGATTGTATCGACTGTAACGTCTTGATTTGGAAAACGGCGATTCCGTCGCGAATTGCGGGCACGATTCCCCGACAGGCACGTCAAATTTGGGGGAGAGCGAACGAACTGAGGTGAGCGGAGCAGTCCAGTGGTTCACTGGCGGTCTGAGGGCTGTTATATTTCAGTCTGGCAAGTCGGCAAGGAAGTCGGCAGTCCTCTTTTCCGGAAATTCTTCCACTCGACACGACGTCTTCGAGAAAGCATCGATCATGGAGTTTCGCAACTGCCCGTCCTGCAAGGCGTCGGTCCTCGAGGACGATGTGGCGGACTGCCCATTTTGCGGGGCGTCGATGTCGGGCAAGCCGAGTGCCAAGCCCGCTCCGAAACCGGCAGCTGGTCCGGCGAAGTCACCAGCTCCCGGGGGGGCAAAGCCGGGTAGTCCCGCGCCTAAAGGACCGAGTGCCGACAAGGCCCCCGCTGCGGGTGCTGCCCGTCCACGGCCCACTCGCGACCCAGAACCCGAAGAGCAGGCCGAGGACACGAGCGACCCCTTCGAGGTCGATCCGCTCGCTCATAAATCGGCGACCCAGGTCAGCGTGAAGTCCGCTAAGGGACGCACGATTGAGGTCAAGTGCCCGATGTGCGAGACAGTCGGCTTCATCGCCCCCTCGCAAGCGGGCAAGGATGTGAAGTGCTGTAACCCCAGCTGCAAGCTGCCGATTTTCAAGTCCCCGAAGCTGCCGCCCGAGGTGGTGGCTGAGCCGGAGAAGTCCAAGGGGTTATCGACTCTGATGCTGTCAATCATTGGCATCTTGTTGGTGTCGGCAGTCGGGGGCGGGGTGTGGTACTTCGTGCTGCGTGAGGAGCCGAAACCGCCCGTCATCGATCCGATCCCGGTGGGACCGATTGATCCGCCCCCAGTTGATCCTGTCCCCGATGAGAATGGCAATGTGGTCGTCGTGCCACAGAAGCACCAAGTCTCCACAGTGGCCGAAATCAAGAAGCTCTCGCAGGAGGAACTCCTTAAAGTCACCGTCCAGCGGGACATCCGCAGCAAGCCCTACGGAAGGCAACTGGCCGCCGAGGGGCTACTGGCTGTCGGCGATCTGGCCGGAGCGAAAGACCAGATCAGCAAGATGGGAGCCAACGGTGGTCCGTATGCCGTGGGTCCGCTGGCCACATTGGCTCAACAACAACTGAACGCGGGAGACAAGGCCGGTGCCGAAGCCTCGTTGAAGGAGGCCGTCACGCTTTCCGCCAAGTTGCTGGATGTGGGGCGACCTTCCCTCGACTCCGTGGCCGTCCTGGCCTCGTTGCTGGTTCGATTGGACCGTACTCCGGAAGCCTCCCAGCTGCTGGGACGTTACGCACAAAAGGACAGCGAAGAACGTGCCATGTTGTCTCTGTACTGGCGAGCGAGCCTCGACCGAGGGTCATTCGACTTTGCGAAGGAGTCGTCGCTCAGCCACTTGGAACTGTGCGGAAAGCCGCTCTGGATTTCGACAATTATTCAGCTGTGCCGCCACGGGCAGTGGGATCAAGCACTCACTTGGGCCAAGTCGGCTCCGGATCAGGTGACTCAGGATGCTGCTTTGGCCGCGTGTGCCGGAATGATGTCCTGGAAGCTGGTTCGCCAGCCGGACCCCGCGATCGAGTCGAAGCTCAAAGCGGCCATCGAGTCGGCCGGTCTCGCCGCTAAGGTCCGGATGCAGGTCGCCGTGGCCGAAGTCCGACTGATGGCGGGCGACAAGAGCGTCACGAAGGCGACGGTCACCGAGATCGAGGCACTGCTGGCCTCAACATCGATCCCGCCCGCTGCGATCGTGCTCGGCACGAAGGCGATTTATGACAGTAAAGGAATCCCCTTTGCGGGCCTGCCCGATCCGGCACCGGGGACATCACTGGCCCTCGGGTGGGGCGACATCGCCGACTTGCAGATGAAGCTGGGTGATACAGCGGGAGGCTGGGTGACTCAGGCGAAGGCGCTGGAGATGCTGCGTTCGGTCTCGCCCAGTCCCGCCATGGCCCAGCATCTGGTTGACCAGTGTGCCGACAACGGGGAGGTCGTCAAGAATCAACTCAATACCGCCTTGAACCTCGGGAACGACGGGGCGAAGAAGCTGCGAGCACTCAGCCAATACCGTGTGCAATGCGAAGTGATTCTCAAGCTGGCGAATGATCGCTTCGCCATGCAACAGACATTGCTGCGCCGGTCGATTCGGTACGGTCTGCATGCGGAAGTGTGGCAGTACGCTCAGGAGATGGAGCAGGCAGAGATGGCTCAGTCGGAGCCATATCGATCCCAGTCAACACTGTTGACCGACTTGTACTACGCCACTTACTTTGGGGGGCAAAAGGAGTTCGCGACACAGACCTACAACGGATACACCGCTGAGGAACAGAGGGCGGTGAAGTTGGCCGAGTCCACAGTCGGCAATCTGGCAGCTGCCAACTCCGTCGTTCGCTCGGGTGATGCGAGCAAGGTCGCCGACAGGCTGAAGCCGATGTATGTGGGGACGACGATCGACCGCCACATCATCGATCATCAGGTGTTCGAGAATGTGGCAGAACTGGCCCAAAAGTCGGTGAAATCGAGCTACTCATTGATTCAGCGGCTCGGTTTGGCTGATCCGATTGCTAAGGAGGACGCGCTGCGGTTGCTGGCCGGATGGACGATCATTCAGGGGAAGGGGCCCGAGCTCTGGAAGTTAATGGAAGCGGACCGGGAGATCACCTCGACGGATCGTGCGGCCATTTATCTGGGCTTCCTGGATGGGATTCAGGCCAGTGGGGCCAGGTAGTGTGTACCAAGGGCCCCACCTGTCAGGCTCGCACCTTGGATCTTGACTTGCTCGAAATGGAATCTGATGTCACCGGTGTGGATGACTGTCTGTGGACTCGCGGGAACGGCGGCAATCGTGGCCGTTTCGGCGGTCCCGCTGGCTCGCTGGATGCAGCGGCGTGAAGCTCAACTCGCAGGTGCCGCTTTTCGGCGTCAGCGAGAGTCGCTGGAGGCAAAGTTTTTTGAGCTGGCCTCTCGGTCGGGCAAGCCGCGCGGCCTGCGGTGGGTGAAGTGCGACTGGCAGCCGGGGGTAACTTATGCCCGCGAGGCCCAGTCGGGACTGCTCACCGCCTTCGTCTCCATCGAGCTGCATTTTGAAGCGATCGAAGGCGGGGACATGGAGGATGTGGCTGCCGTCGGTACGGTCCGCGACGCCTGTGCCATGTTTCACTATCAATACGGTCAATGGGGGACCGGGGGTAAAGCCCTGTTTAATATGAACGCCGATGATGCGATGATGAAGTTGCAGGGACAATTCGCCGCCGTGGAGTAACAAGCTTCGCCCCCTAGCACGCTCTTCGCGAATGCCAGCCAACCTCCCTCGATCAACCATCAACCATCAACCATCAACCTCCCCTACCGACAAGTCGTGCCCTCGCAATGGCACCGGCGAAACAGCCAGTGGTCTCCGCCATCGGGCCGGTACTCGCGGGTCAGATCCCAGCGGGGGTTGTACCAGCCGTCGAGATCCACATCGTGATTCGCCACATGATCGACACCGTCACTCCATGTGTCAGTGACACGGCAAACCTGACAGCCGGAGACGAGGCCAACCAGAACCCCAATCGAGAGGCAGCTGAGAACTCGGTACATCGGTGGTCTCTTTCATCCTGAGACGCGGGTGCGATCCTGGTCGAATGCGACCAGAACTGTCCATCCCAATGAGAGACATCGACAGCTGACATTCAGGACTGGTCCGATTGTCACGGAAATGAGGCCGGTATCGAGGAAAACGAGCGTCGTCGCCGTCAAGGTCCACTTGGATCACCAACCTGACCGACCTCAGTCCTCATGACTTCCTGGGCGGCAAAGGCTGCATGATCCGCTTCATCACCTGCTTCACAATGGCCCAGTGGCTGAATTTCGCACTGAACTGGAGCAGCTTATTTGTCAGTCCCGGGACCACGAGAGTCTTTCCCGCTCGCAGGGCTTTGTACCCGGCGAGGGCGACGGGTTTGACCTCCATCGAATTGAACCGGAAGACGAGGGTCTCTTCCATCTTGGCCATCTCGTTAAAATTGGTCCTGGTTGGTCCCGGAGCCAGACATGTCACCGTCACGCCCGTCCCGGCGAGTTCTGTTTGCAGACCCTCGCTGAGATACCGAACATAGGCCTTGGACGCATAGTAGACCGCCGCATTCGGCCCCGGTTGGAACGCAGCTGTCGACGCCACGTTGAGAATCCGGCCCCGCTTGCTGGCGAGCATACTCGGAAGAAACAACCGAGTCAGCTCCGTCAGAGCCACCACATTCACCTGCATCATGTCCGACAACTTGGCCAGCGGTGTCTCCTCGCAATATCCCAAGCCCCCGAACCCGGCATTGTTGACGAGGGAGTCGACGGTCCAGCCAGCTGCTGTGACGGACTCAAAGAGGGTCTGAGCCGCATGGGGCCGGGAGAGATCGCTGGGCAACACCAGTGTCTGGATACCGTATGTTTTCGAAAGCCGATCCGCGAGCGTTTGCAGCTTATCCTCACTCCGGGCCACGAGAATCAGTGAGGTCTTGTCGCGAGCGAACAGTTCGGCCAGCTCTTCTCCAATTCCCGAAGAGGCCCCAGTAATCAACGCGGTTTCGGGAGGCATGCGATCTTTCAATGGGTATGCTGTTGTCATCGGGAGCCCGGACTCTGTTCGATTGTGTCGGCAAAGTCCAACACGTCAACTGTTTGGCCCGGAAAAAGTGACCTTGCGAAAGAGGTGCGATCGCGACTGTCATATGGTATCGGTGAGGCCGGAGTCTCCCCTCGACTTCGTAGTGGATCGGCACCGGGGGAGGGCACGACCGTGCCACATTTCCGTGGAGTTTCACCCTGGCCTGACTTCCCCTCAATTCTTCCTTGCCATCGGTACAACCGGTGCGGAGTTCTTGTCCTCACTGTGGAGTCCTCCCCGACCGAGACTCGATTGCGACCTAGATTTTGGAGTGCCTCTGTTCCCCAAAGGTCTGTCATGGATAGCGGTCTGGTCATCGAAATGGCGATCACACTGGGACTCCTCGCTCTCTGGACGCAGGCGGCGCGGGGACTGTCGCGGGTCATCGAACTGGTCCCGCGCGAACTCATCGGAGACCAGCGAGCGACCACGCTGGACGGACTGCGGGGGTATCTGGCGCTGTGTGTGATCGTGCATCATGCGGCCATCCACCGCCAATATTGGCAGACCGGCCAGTGGAAAGAACCCACATCGCTGGTCTACTCCTGGTTGGGGCCAGCTCCCGTGGCTCTCTTCTTTATGCTGACCGGATTTCTGTTCTGGTCCAAGGCCATTCAGGGGCACCGAGCGGAGCCCGTGAAGTTGTGGGTCGGACGCGCGCGACGAATTGTACCGATGTACCTGTTCGCGGGACTGGTCACGCTGTCGATGTTCGCTGTGCTGCAGAGCGGGCTGGGGGATCCGCTGGAGGACTGGGCGAACGATCTGATCAGTGTGGTCTCCGGGGGGTTAGTTGGTTTTCCGCTGTGGCGTCACCAAGTCCACAGCGTCCCACTCAATGCCGGAGTCACCTGGACGTTGCAATATGAGTGGTACTTCTACCTGGCTCTGCCGGTGCTGGCTCTGCGGGCCACCCCCAAAGCGACCGTGGCTTTGGCGATCGTGTGTGCTGGGCTCGCCGCGACAAAAACTGAGGCGGGCATTGCCTGTTTCAACTTCTCCATCGGCATGCTGACAGCTGTGATTCGGTCGCGTGGGACGGTGCCGGCCTGGGTGCGAGGAGTTCCCGGACTGCTGCTGTGTGTCTGTTGCGTGGGGCTGCTGGGTCTGGGGGCCGGGAAACAGACCGTCTGGTCATCCATGGCCATGGGGGTGCTGTTCGTGATCGTCGCCTGTGGCCAAGTCTTCTTCGGGCTACTCACTTCACAAGCGGCCCGCTGGCTGGGAACGATCAGCTACAGCGTCTATCTGTTACACGGGATTGTGCTGTACATCGTGATGCGTCGGGTTCACACGCTGACACCCATCGGAAGTCTGTCAGACACCGCATACTGGTGCGTGGTCGCGGGAGCCGGACTGCTGATTGTGCTCTGTTCGGCTGTTACATTTAGCCTCATCGAGCGACCGTTTATCCAGTCCCGCTCAGAGCGGAGTCCGCAGGTCGGTTGATCTATACTTCACGCTGTTGTGAGTCAGTCGAAGCTGGCCCCATCAGAGGGCAGTTGGTCTCTACACAACTCGAGAACCCATTGCTTTCACACCCTCGGGGCAGACACGAATCCATGTGGCCTTGGCCATTTTCCCGCAGGGAATTCAGCCAATAGCCGGTGGTGAGCGCAGCGACACCACCGGACAGCGTCCTCGTCCAATCCCTCTATCCCGCAGGGATTGCAGCCCTTCGTATCACGGAAAACATCTGAGCGGCTGGAATCCCTGAGGGATACAGGCGTCTCTGGATGTTTGAGACCGGTGGTGTCGCTGCGCTCAACCACCGGCTATGGGCTGTGACCCCTGCGGGGTCAGGAGTTGTGTAGCTGCCCCCGTCCAAGTGCGGGCACACACGCTAATTGACACGCGCTGCCGAAACGTGGCGACTCGATCATGTCTCCCTTTTGACCGCATGAAGTATCGAGACCCGGTCGGTCATCCCCGGGGCCAACACTTTACGAGGAGAAAAGCGACTGCACAAACTCCCGCAACACTGAACCATACGATCGCAGTCAGCCCGGAGGAAAGGCACCCCACAATCACGCCAAACAGCCCGCAAAAGGCAAACATCGCCAGTGCCTGGGTCCGCTCGTTCTCTCCATGACGGAGATTCCGACCAGACGTAGTAGCCCCAAAAACAGATCGGAGAGGAGATCATTCATGCTCGGCCCCGACAGGTGACACTCGTTGCCTTCACTGTGTTCCGGTAGTATCGCAAAATCGCCCATAGAATCCCCAACTGCATCAAACGACTCACCCACACCATGCCAGAACTTGTCATCCACCCCCTGCCCGAGACCGTGGCCCCCGCTGATCTGGCGAGGGGAGCCGTGGTGGTCATTGATGTCCTGCGGGCGACGACGGTGATTGTCCATGCGCTGGCTCACGGAGCGCGAGCGGTGGTCGCGGCAGCTTCGATTGAAGAGGCGCGTCAGGTTGCCAGTCGCTGGCCTGCGCGGGAGCGACTGCTCGGCGGCGAGCGACACGGCGTGACGATCGCGGGGTTCGACCTCGACAACTCGCCGTTCAGTTACTCCCCTGAAGTCGTTGCGGGCCAGACGATCGTCTTCACCACCACCAATGGGACGCGAGCTCTCCGCTGGGCCGAGCAGGCGGCGGAGATTCGAATTGCAGCCTTTGCCAATCTCACCGCGGTGGTGGAGGGCCTGCGCGAGGAGGCTCGCCCAGTACATCTGCTGTGTGCGGGGACGGACAACCGTATCACCGGGGAGGACCTGCTGGTCGCGGGGGCGATTGCCGATGCACTCTCGCAGTCCTTCACCATCCACCGCGAGTCGCTGATCTTCGCCGAGTTCTGGCGGCAGCACGGGGTCGACTCGGGCGAGCGGCTGCGCACGATGCGAGACAGTGCGGGAGGGCGGAATCTCGTGGAGCTCGGGTTTGATCGAGATATCGAACGGGCCAGCCTGGTCGATCTTTACTCCGTAGTCCCGGTGCTGGATCGACTGAGCGGTGAGTTACGCATCTCTCGCTAAGAAGAGCGGCCAGTGCGATCTGCCCTCCCAGACTTATGAAGGCGTGTGGTCGCCGATCCACTATGGATTCCAGTCCTCAACTCGCAGGACTTCGAAGATGTGACACACTGAAAAGAGATACATCCTCCCCGAACGAGATGCCACGGTATCCATTCTTTGTCCCGCCTGGGACTTCCGACAATAGCCCACCGCTTCAGCGGTGGGACCAACGATTCTCCCCCGCCAACAGCCCCGGCAGGGGCGACAGAAACCTGTACTATGGCTTCGCCCCAGTTGTCACGCGACTCGGGTTAACTCAGGAGTCTACCGTCCCTGACGGGACTCGTTAGCCTGTCGGGATCGCTTTCCCACCGTTGAAACGGTGGGCTACTATCGGGTGTCCCTACCGGGACAAAGCAGAGCGACTCGAAACCAAGGGATTCGACATCGAATGGCAACCGCACTCCATTAGAATTCTGATCACTCGCCAATAAAAATAGCCCAGTGGAGGCATCCACTGGGCTGTTGACAGACGGCTGAGCTATCTCGCCACCGGCTCTCTCGCCACCGGCTCTCTCGCCGGGGTTGTCGGCAAGGCGGGGGCGTCAGCGTTGTAGTACTGGTCGTACTGGGAATAGGCCACGCTGTCGTCGCTCGCGTAATTCACATCGTTGATGATGACTCCATATAGCCGGATGCCGTGCGAGTCGATCAACTCGCGGGCCCGTTCCGCAGCGGCTCGCTTGTTCTTGCCCATCCGCACGACCAGCAATAGACCATCAATGAACGGCGAGACGATGGCCGGGTCACTGACGGCGAGAATCGGAGGAGTATCAATGATGATCACATCGTACATCGGCCGAGCTTGGTTCAGCATCTCGGGCAGACGCGGCGACGAGAGCAGCTCCGCTGGGTTCTGGGGACAGAGTCCAGCGGTCAGCACCGAGAGGTTTTCGAGACGGGTGGTCCGCACAGCTGTTTGCCATTCGATCTCGTTCAGCAGCACATCGGTCAGCCCGATATCCTGGGGTAGAGCGAACAGCGTGTGCATCGTGGGACGCCGCAAGTCGGCGTCAATCAGCAGCACCTTCTTGCCCGACTGCGCGATGGCAATTGCCAGATTGGCCGAGGTGGTGGACTTGCCGTCCCCCGGTTCCGCGCTGGTGATCTGGATGATCTTGTCTTTGGTGTCCTTGGTACTGTGGTAGATCGTCGTGCGGAACGAGCGGTAGGCTTCCGCTTCACGCGAACCGGGTCGGTGATAGTAGACCAGTGCCGGGCTGAGGCCGTTTTGACTCGCCAGGCGTTCGGCAGCTGCCCCGCCCTTGAAGTGGGGAATCGCCCCCATCACGGCGGCTCCGATGACGTTCCGGGTCTCTTCGGCAGTCTTGAGGGTCGTATCGTACCACTCGCGGAAGTAGGCGAGGCAGAAGACCGACATTAGGCCCAGAATGCCGCAGGCTCCGACGATCTTCAGCACCCGCTTCATCGAACGATCCACGCGAACCTCATTCGTCCGGCTGAGTGTGTACCCTTCCTGGTCCCGGTTGAGGTCCAAATCGGTGATCTGTTTGACGACGGAATCGAGGTCTCGCTTCATGCGCGAGATGTCATCCTTGTATCGCTGGTCCATCACTTCGTAGGTACTCGCGTCCTTGGCCTCCTTCACGGCAACCCCATAAGCAGTGGCCAGACTGAGCTTCTCGACCTGCAACTCATCCACTCGGCTTTCCAGAATCGTCAGATACGTCTGTGCGATATTGGTGTTGCTCTTGTTCGCTGGGGAACCATCCTGGCGATCTATCCCGAGAGGAGGAGGCGTGAGTCCCTGTCGCTGATAGAAGTCGAGGATCGTGTCGATCTGACGACGAACGTTGCGGATATCCGCATGGTTCTCGCCCAGAACCTGCAACAGACGCCGTTCCAACAGCTGGGCGGTCAGCAGCTGCTGATCGAGCTCAGCCTTGCCCATCGGAGTACTGAGCAGGCCGCCAGTGCCGCCCCCTTCTCCGCCCGCTCCCCCGGAAGTTCCGGCAGCGATCGAGTTCAATACCCAGGATTGGAGAGACTCCCGCTCCTCGGGATTCGCCATCATCGTCTTCAGCAGTTCGGTTTTGATTTTGGTCTTGCGCAGCTGGTCTTCATTCAGACGCACGCGGACACCAAGATCCTGCATGGCGGCCTGATAAGGGCTGGGGACAGCGGTGGGGATGCCTTGAACCGTGACGACTTGCGAAGTGCTGATGAAGACGGGCACCTTCTCACGCCACTTCGCGTACTCGTTCTCCAACACAGAGAGGTCCTTGACCATCTCGGTCTGATGCTCCAGGCGGTTCTTCAGGAGTTCCTGGGCTCCCACGCCTTTTCTCGATGCCAGCCAGTCTTCATAGGCCGACACGACAGCGGAGACGACTTTCTTGGCGACTTCCTTGTCCGCATTTGTGCAAGCGATGGAGAAGATGTTGTCGAAGGAGGAGTCCTGGCCGGCAGTCCGTTTGACATCGAGGTTCTCCCAGACTTCTTTTGTGGGATCCTTGGCCTTGCCAAACAACGCGTTGAGTCCATGCTTTTCCAGGGCAATGCGGGCAACTTCATCCCCTGTGATGACCTTAATCTGTTCGCCACGGTCGCCGTAGCGGCGGGCTTCCTGGTCGCTGACACTGGCCTTCTTGGAGACCATGACCTGGGTATGGGCCACGTAAACGGGCCCCAGATACAGGTAGGCGAGAACCCCCAGACCGCATCCCGCGATCAGGCCCAGCGCGAGATACTTCCACATCGAAATCGCGAACCGCACGATGTCGATCGAGCGGCCTTCCTGCGACTTGCGGAACCCCAGCGGGGCGAAATCGACTTCGGGTTCGCCGGTGGGCAGCTTGGATCGGTCACTCACGTCTCAGTCTCCATCACGCAATCCCGCATCTGTTCATGCGGGTTGAAAGTCCAGATAACTGGGAATGTTCGGGGTTAGTTCGCGCCGCAGGACTGGGGGCGGCGGCGCGCTTGCTTGTAGTAGGCCAAGGTCTGCTTCAGCCCCTCATGCAAACTCACGCGCACGGAGAACCCGAGGTCACGCTGTGTCGCGGAAATGTCCGCCCACGAGTGCAGCACATCCCCCACCCGAGGGGGCATGAACTCCGGACAGAACGGCAGTTCGAGTTCGTCGCAGATCAGCTTGAGCAACTCCAGCACACTGATCGTCTCGCCACTGGCCACGTTGAAGACCTTGCCGGAGACCCCTTCGGCTCGTGAGGCGAGGATGTTGGCATCGACCACGTTCTCGACGAACACAAAGTCGCGAGACTGCTCCCCACTGCCGTAGATACGAGGAGTACGCCCCGCCACCAATGCACTGGCGAACAGCGGAATCACCGCCGAGTAGGGGCTCTGGGGATCTTGCCGAGGACCGAACACGTTGAAGTAGCGGAGACGCACAATCTCCATCTTGTAGCTGGCCGCAAACGCCTGGCAGTAGTACTCGCCCGCGAGCTTGGCAGCTGCGTAGGGAGAGAGGACTTCGGGAGTGTGGGACTCCCGCTTGGGCATTTCGGGCGAGTCACCGTAGGCACTGCTCGACCCGGCGTAGACGATGCGGCGGACACCGGCCTTGCGGCTGGCATCGAGCAGATTGACGGTGCCGGTCACGCACACAGCGTGCGTATCGAGTGGTCGCTCGATGCTGAGCGGGACCGAAGCGAGAGCGGCTTGATGGAAGACGACCTCGACCCCTTCGACCGCTTTCGCGACGGCGACCGGGTCACGCAGGTCGCCCTCGTGAAAGTCGACCGAGTCTCCCAAGTGAGCGAGATTAGCCAGCGAGCCTGCACACAGGTTGTCGAGGACCCGCACGCGGTTCCCTTCAGAGACCAGGCGAGACACGATGTGCGAACCGATGAACCCCGCACCGCCAGTGACGAGAAAACGAGCCACGAGAACCTCTCCGTTGTTGCAGAACACGACTGATCGACAAGCCTAGCTCAACAATCGCGATGATGCCGGAAAGAAGCATGAGGCATTCTGGACCGGCTGGTGGGTTGGACCGGCAACAACGGGATGATGTGAGCGAACGACACACCGCACAGCTGGATTGACCGGCAAAGGCGGGTTGACCGGTACGAAAGCCGCGAGAATGGGGGCGTCCGTCTGGGTTCGCGGCCTGAACGTCCTGCGAACCATCTGTGCATCTCGCCTCGTCCCGGAGCGTCGATCCCCCGAAAATCGACTAGCCCGCTGCGCCAGCAAGGGCCGCGTGCAGACACCCTTCGCTCGACAAATCGGCGTACCGTATCGGAGAGACAGGCGACAATTGGACCTCGCCAGTACCAATCAAGGTTGTTGGCACGCGGCCCTTGCTGGCGCGGCGGGCTGGTCGGAGTCCGGGAAATTCTCTCGATCCAAGTCCTTATCAGTCGCGGAGCAAACGCTCAGCAGTGGACCAATCGGGGCTGTGGGGCGTACGATGAGTCGGTATTCTGCCTGCCCGCCCCCTCCGCATTGATTCACTCGTCACCCCCCCCATGTCCAGTTCCGACTACTACCAGACGCTCGGTGTGCCGCGTTCCGCGACGCACGATCAAATTCGCAAGGCATACAAGAAGCTGGCGCGCGAGAACCACCCCGATTCTAAGCCTGGTGACAAGGCGGCTGCTGAGCAATTCAAGCAGGCCAGCGAGGCGTATGAGGTTCTCGGCGACGAGGAGAAACGTAAGCAATACGACCAATACGGGGAAGCCTACAAGTATGCCCGCCAGGGGGGCGGTCCCGGTGGCTCCTCCGGGGCTGGCCCGATCGATTTGGAATCGGTCTTCGGCCAGGGGGGCGTCGACCTCGGCGATATTTTCGGCGGCGTGTTCGGGGGTCGCCCGGGCAGCGGCAGTGGTCGTCGCCGCGCTCAAGCTGCGAAGGGTGAGGATCTACAGACCTCGATCCTCATCCCGTTTCAGATGGCAGCTACGGGCGGAAACTACGATGTGACGATCAATCGCGGCGGGTCCGTCGACACTCTGGGGGTCAAGGTGCCCGCCGGTGTTCAGCAGGGAGACACCATCCGTCTGGGCAGCCAGGGTTCGGCCGGTTCCGGCGGCGGTCCGGCGGGAGATCTTCTGATTACGGTACAGATCGCCCCGCACCCATACTTTCGCCGGGAGGGTCACGATGTGATCCTGGAGTGCCCGCTCAGTGTCACGGAAGCTTTGCTCGGGACTCGAATCGATGTTCCGACGCTCACCGAGGGACTCGTCACACTCACCATTCCCGCGGGCACTTCGTCCGGGGCGAAGTTGCGTCTGCGGGGCAAAGGCTTCCCGAATCGCAAGACCAGTACGCCCGGCGATCAATATGTGATCGCCAAGATCGTGGTCCCGAAAACAATCGACGAGAAGACTCGTGAACTCGCCGAAAAGCTGTCTGCCCTAATTCCGCCAGCTGACCGTAAAGAGTGGGCTTAAGCGAGAGTGCGTCAGCACAGCAGACGAGCGTCCGTCGTGAGCCGGATGGTGTCTCCGCGATCGGTCGCAGAACGATTGGGCGGACGCCACTCCGCTTGCCGAGACGGGGAACGTTGCACCCGTTGAGGTCGCACAGTCGATGTTCAGGGCGATCCTTCAGGAGGATGGGCGTCTTCGGTAAAAGTTACATGAGCCGCCTTATCATGATTTCTCTCCGTGAGTTAGGTTGACGTGGAGATTGGAATCCCTCGGTTTCGAGCGAATCACCTCGGCATCTCGAATACTCATCTTGACCCTTTTTTCGGAATTTCCGTATTTTCCCGCTCGATTGCTCTGGGACTTTCCCAAAGCAGTTCTCACCTCCGAAGCACCGCTCTGTGTGTTTCTCTCAGTCTCCCCCTTGGGATCCTACCTGGATCTCAACACTCCAGTTCACCAGTCATTCTGTTGTGATTCCGCGTCAGCCTGTTGGTGTGCTGGCCCGTCTCCTCCCTCGAAGCATCCCCTCTCTCGCAAGGCTCAGTCATGAAGCGGTTCGCAACTCTCGCCTGTGGCGTCTTTCTCCTGGTGTCTGGTTCCGGCTGCTGCTTGCTGGCACCATGGTTTAGTTCGGGTAGCTACGGCGGGGGTGGATGCCAGCCTTATGGAAGCGGAGCCTACGGTGCCGGTTATCAGCAAAGCCCATGTGGCTCAGGTGGTTGCGGCGGAGCCTATGCACCGAACGCGATGGCCCCGAACGCCTACTATCCAGGAGCGACTGTGCAGGCCGCTGTGCCGTACCAATATCAGACCTCGGCCCTGAATCCGTTTCCAGCGTACTGAGACTGTTCCGGGGTTTTGCACCGGGAGTCTCCCGGTCCTCGTTGCACCTCTCCGGCGGATGGTGCAGAAGCAGACAGTGTTCCAGTTCCGCCTCTGCTCCCGATTCGGTAGACTGGGGACAGGCTCGTCAGGTCGCTGGGTTTGTCCCCACGCCTTGCTGGGCATCTGTGGTTCTGCGCGGGCACGTGTTCGCACGGATCGGGAATCCCGAGAGGAGTGGGGAATGTTGGTTCGCTATTGGATGATCGCCGTCTTGGCGTGGTGTGTCACAGGTTCACTCAATACCGCCTCTGCGGAAGACACCGCTCCTGATGTCTCGACAGAGTGGACTGGCCTCGTGAAGGACATGGAAACCTACAAAGAAAATATGAAGGGCATGAAGCTTCGCTATTCGAAGGCGACGGCCTCCGAGCGGTCCAAGCTTAAGAAGGAGGCCAATGGACTGAACACGGCGTTCCAGTTGAAGACCTACCCTCGCATGATCGAGTTGGCCCCGCAGGTTTACAAGCTTCAACCTGCCAACACCGTGGCCGCAGAACTCACTCTCCAAACCCTGTACAGCAAGAACCAGTACGCCGAACTGATCAAGGTTTCTGACGCTGTCTTAAAGATCGATCCCAAGGCTCAACTCGCCCCGAACTTCAACGGGATCGGCAGATATGCCACGCATGACTTCGAAGGAGCGATGAAAGTCCTCAAGGCCGCTGAGACGGATGGATTGCTCATTCCTGAATTTGCCGGAAAGTACCTCGATTCTGCAGAACTGTACATCGAGTTTTGGAAGGAAGAGCAAGCGATACAAGCGAAGGAGGACGCCGCAACGGGTGATGCTCTGTTGCCGATTGTGAAACTCACCACCTCTCAGGGCGAGATCGAGATCCTGATGCTGGAGAACGAGGCCCCGAACGCCGTGGCCAACTTCATCAGTCTGGTCGAAAAGAAGTATTACGATGGCCTGAAATTCCATCGCGTCATCCCCGCCTTCATGGCCCAGGGCGGCGACCCCAACAGCCGCGATAACCCTGAGGCAGCCGACAGCGGCGGACCAGGACACACCATTGCCTGCGAGTGCTATCAAAAGAATGCCCGGCGACATTTTGCGGGTTCGCTCAGTATGGCTCATTCGGGCCGGGACACGGGCGGATCACAGTTCTTCCTGACCCATTTGCCCACAGACCATCTCAATCCCGTACCCGGTAAGGATATGGGGTCTCACACAGTCTTTGGACGGACAATCAAAGGACTCGATGTGATCCGGGATCTGGAAATGGGAGACGAGATTACCTCGGCTGTCGTGGTTCGAAAGCGGAATCATGAATACGTCCCGGTGACGACACCCGACAAATAATCGCACGGACTGGTGTACGAATCTGCCTCATGAGCCACTCGGATCTGATCCGCGTGGCTCTTTGTATGTCTTTTGACTGATCGCGAATGGCCGACAACGGCAAACGGTTGATGGTGATGTTCTCCACGTCTAACAACCCACCCCGATAAATCCCGCTCGTTTTCCGATGACGAAACTTGCCTGACAGACGATGTGACGCTGGATGACGACGAAGCAGCCCTGACTCCAGCAGTTGGTGGATGCATGGGTGAACGTGTTTTCTTGCATCATCGAGCGACTGCTAGCGGATCGTGTCGTTCTGCGACTGCGTGTCGTTCGAGAAGTTCGGCACCGCGAGGCCGTAGTTGTTCCAAGCACCGACGTTGTACCAGCGGAAGGCGTCATTGGTCATGAGTCTGTTTCCTGCATGAGAAGTGATGTAGGGTGCGGTGAACACAACCGGATCGCAGGGGCTACGAGCAGCGATGGCGATCACCAACTTCAGCCGGTCTGAACCGCTGGAGGAAGCGATCAAGGTCAGCGTCACCGCCAAGCCGACGTATAGCGATCACCCACCCGAGTGGATGGTCACGACGTAGCCATCTGACATCAGGCGATGATCGTGGCGATCCCGTATTGCGGGATCAGCGGGTCACGAGTCACCAGGGTCGCATTTTCGACAATCGCTTGAGCAATCAACATGCGGTCAAACGGATCGCGATGATGCAGGGGCAAGGTCTCCGTGGTCGCGATATGGTCCTCACTGATCGGCAGATAAACGAACCCTGCGCCCTGCACCGCAGTCTCCAGGTTCACGTTGGCTGTCAGCTTTCCAATGGCACGTTTGATCGCAATCTCCCACAGCACCACGGTACTCACGAGGATGCGATTGGCGGGATCTTCAATGGCCACACGGGCATCGAGACTCAGGCTGGCGGGATTCGAAAGCCACCACAGAAACGTATGCGTATCGATCAGGAGCGTCACGGCTTCATCCCGAACGCTTCTTGAATATCGTCGGGCCATTCATCGAAGTCGGGAGCCATCACAATCTGCCCCGCGTACTGCCCACCCGAACGTTTAGCCTGCCCTTGATGATTTGAGGTCGTAATTGGCAAAGGCGAAACAACCTCGACTCGTACGGCTGTGCCTTCGGGCAGAGCGTTAGGCGAGTCAAGAACAACGACGCCGTTCTTGATGTGTCCAAGCATGATCATTATGGGCATCTCCTCTTTCCCAACAATCTCACTCTAACCGTTCAACGGCCTCTCGTGTAGACGATTTCCTCCTTTTCTCCTGAACCATCTATGCACACATTCAACGACACCCTCGGTCGCACATGGACCGTCACGATCAACGTCGATGCGATCCGCCGCGTGCGGTCGCTGCTTGACATCAACCTGCTCGATGCCATCGAGGGCAAGCTCCTGGAGCGGTTGGTGATGGACCAGGTGCTGTTGTGCGACATCCTGTTTGCGCTGGTTCAGCCGGAGGCGCAGGCGAAGAACGTCTCTGATGAGGACTTCGGTAAGTCGCTCGGCGGCGATGTGCTGGACCATGCGATGACCGCGCTACTGGAGGAACTGGTGGAACTGGTGGATTTTTTCCCGAGCGCCAAGCGGACCCTGTTCCGCAAGGCGCTGGTCAAGCTCAAGCGGCTGGAGGGAATGGCTCTGGAAACCGCGACCCAGCGGCTGGAGAGCGACGAGCTGGAACGCAAGATGGCGGCCGCTCTGAAGGCCACGTCGACATCTGGCGACTCATCTGGCAACTCGCCGGAGTGATTGGCCTCGACCCCGCCCCGTTCACGCTGCGGGAGCTGGTCTGGATGGCGGATGCCCAGCAGGATCTGTCCGGAATGGACGATCTCTTGAGCCAGACCAGTCAAGACAAGGTCAGCGTCAAAGGGACGTTCAACGCCCTCGGGGCGCGTGGCCTCGGCTCAGAAGGCCCCGCCGAACGCACCGCCAAAGCGACCGAAGACACCGCCAAGAACACCAAACGCATCCTCCAGGAAGCCCAGCACGGCGGGCTGACGTTCGGGGAGAAGAAATTTACCACGGAGGCACGGAGGAAGAAGAGAGAAGAACAGACAGGAATGTCTGTCCCACTCTTTGAGTTCCGAGTGAGTCGATGTGCGAGACGGACTTTGTGAGCGGCCAGCGGTGTATAACGACATCGACCCCGGAGGGGTCATAGAGATTAGCCGGTGGTTGAGCGCCAGCGACACCACCGGATATCGGGCGAGCTATGGGCCGATCCCGGAGGGGATCGCAGAGGAGCGACTCGCGACCCTGTGACTGGGGCGATGAAAGTCATGCACCACGAGGGCCAACTTGCATGACCTCTGGCATCCCTCCGGGATGCTATTACACACAGGGGATCGAGAACCGGTGGTGTCGCTGACGCTCAACCACCGGCTACCTTCTGTCATCCCTTCGGGATGTTTTCTGGTCGAGTGGGTCTTGCGATCGACGGACAGTCACTCCCGTCTATTCCCCTCTTCTTTCTCTGTGTCTCCGTGTCTCCGTGGTTCATTCTTTCCTCATGAATCAGGACACCATGAATGACACACCCACTGGTCCCGGACTGCTCCGCAAAGCGGCCAACTTCGGCAAAGCCGTCGTGAAGCACGTGGCCGATGGCGGCAAGCATGTAATTGATGAGGTCTATCTCGCGCGCCTCTCGGTCTGTGCCAACTGCCCGTCGCTCGATCCGGTGAAACTCCGCTGTAAGGAGCGGACCTGTGGGTGTCGTCTAAAGACCAAAGCCCGCTGGCGATCGGAGTCGTGTCCTCTCAAGAAGTGGCCGACGGGCTAAGTATCATCGTCCATACACAACGAACCGTAGTTATTCGCTTCTCGCGTCAACTTCGGCAATAAATCGTTTCAAGGTCTCGCTCCAAGATCTGTCGGTTGTCTGTCTCACCAATTCCAACAGTTCGTCAAGATAACTGTAGTTACAAGACTCTGCTGCCTGATGAAGTTCGTCATCCGAATCCCCAACGTCTATCAGTTTTGCGATCAAACGCGTCAGCAGGCCCTGAGTCGTTCTCGATATCATTTCCATCTCCGCGTTGTCGTGCCATCCTTCGCCAAAGAATATCTCTGAGCCTTTACCAAGAATCAGTGTTTGATCGGCGTTACAGCACCACAGCGGAAACGCTACATCAAATTCTTCCGGGACGTAACAGGTCCAACCTGTGTGGGCATCTTCTACCCAATTACGAAGACACTCCGGTCGGTAGTCTGCGAATACGAAATCGACAAACGATGGCTCCAGTCTCAAATGCGATGCGACTTCACAAGAGAAGACTCTCACCTTTGGGTGATTGAGTTTGAACATGTTACCTCCGGTAGGTCCCTCCTCCCCAACGACAAAGTGCAGCAGAGGACTTCTATAGCTTTGCGGTGCTTGAGAGACATGTCAAATCTCCCTTTCGCTCCCTGCCCCTTCCATCCAGCCTCACATGATCTCCGTCGCTGAAAAATGGGACAGCCGCGAAGGGACGCAGGGCGAGGGTGCGTCGACCGACCTGCGGTTCGTGATCCGGGGGACGGACGACGATACCGATGCCAAGAGTGCCCTCGTCGCCGGTTCACCCTTGTTGTATGCCGGGTTGATTCGCCAATCGTCGCACATCGAGCGGATTGGCGAAGACACGTGGGAAGGGACGGTGCGGTACGGACTCACCAGTCCGCCGGAGACCGGGCAGTCGTCGTTCTCGTTCGACACCGGCGGTGGCTCGCAGCACATCACCCAGGGGCGAGGGACCAGTGCCCGTTACGCCGCCCCCAACAAGACGGCTCCCAACTTCGGCGGCGCGATCGGCGTGACGCAGGACAACGTCGAAGGCGTCGATATCTATATCTATGTCCCGATCTACAACTTCTCCGAGACCCACCACCTCGCCCCCACAGCTGTGACCGGAGCGTACAAGGCGACGCTGTTCATCCTGACCGCGACCGTCAACAGCGACGGGTTCAAAGGGTTTTCGCCCGGTGAGGTGCTGTTCCTCGGAGCCTCGGGCACGCAGCGCGGGCAGGAGGACTGGGAGATCAGCTTCAAGTTCGCCGCCAGCCCCAATGCGACCGGACTGGTGATCGGCCAGATCACCGGGATCAATAAGAAGGGGTGGGAGTACCTGTGGGTGAGATACGCCGATGCCGAAGACACGACCGCCAAAGTCCTGGTCAAGAAGCCGATCGCGGTGTATGTCGAGCAGGTTTATCCGACCACCGGATTTGCAGCTCTCGGGATTGGGAGTTGAGGCTTCAGGGTTCACCATCCCGGAGGGATCAAAGACATTAGCCGGTGGTTGAGCGCAGCGACACCACCGGTAGTCGGTCCAGCTCTCGCGCTCGCATCCCGGAGGGATGCCAGAAGGCTCAATCCAGATACCGTTCGTCATACTCCACTCTGGCTCGTTTCAACAAGTCGATCAGTTCTTCGCGGAACGATTTCTGTCGGTGATGGTCTTCTTGATTCTCGATATACCCTCGGACTCCGTCCCGTGAATTGGGACTTACCGTGAATGCGGCATAGCCCTCCTGCCATGCAAATCCCTTCACACCGAGTTCAGTATGAACCCATGCGGAAGCCTGCTTTTTCAGCTCTCGCATGAAATCCGCCAAGCAGTGCGTCGCCTTCAACCCGACGAGAAGATGCACATGATCGGCGACACCCCCGACAGCTTGAGCAACACCACCCAGCCCATTGACCTGTCCACCGAGATACTGGTGAAGTCGATCCCGCCATTCCGGCATGATCGATGAGGCTCGGTCCTTTGTGCTGAAGACGATGTGGTAGTGCAGGCTGAGAAAGGTACCTGATTACCGCCCCTCAATGGGGAAGAGGGGCACCGGGGTGGTTGAGGTGAGGGCTTGGACGAGGTATTCGAACGGGTCGCGAATGAGTTTGCG
>JAYSUV010000600.1:0-9120 GCA_043718945.1 Planctomycetota bacterium | reverse complement strand
CCCACCCCTCCCTGTGCCGCCAGCCTCCCTAGACGGGCAGAATGGTAATCGAGAGGAGAATTAAAACAACAGGCCGTCACGTCCGCCCGCTCGCTGCGTTTTGCCGCATAGAACATGTCCACCGGGCGCGGTAAGATCGCCCTCCAGAGTCGCCTTTCGCTCCGCGAAAGAGCGTCTGCGAGCAACATTCTGCGTGACCAAGTCAACCGGCGTCCTTTGACGCTCTTTCGCGGAGCGAAAGGCGACATTCCCCCTCAGCGGGCTGCTGCGGCTATGAAACCTCTCATCTTCATCTCCTCCGTCTCGCGCGAGCTGCGAACGGCGCGGCAACTGGTGGCCATTACGCTGCACGCGTTGGGGTACGAACCGGTCTGTTCTTCCTCCCCTCTCCCTCTGGGAGAGGGGCCGGGGGTGAGGGCGACTTAGATCAGACATCCTCCTCCACCACAAATATCAGCAGACCACACGAAACTCACCACGACACTTCCCCTCGTTTCCGGACCTGGCCATGTCCTCGCCTTCCAAAATCCGCCGCGACACGCGCGTCTTCATCAGTGCCGTCACCAAAGAACTCGGCACTGTCCGCAACCTCGTCGAGGTCGGGCTGAAGGCCAACGACTACCACGCCGTCGAGCAGACCGACTTCGCCCTCAGCTATCGCGACATCGTCGACAAGCTGCGAGAGCGGATCGCGGGCTGTGACGCAGTGGTGCATATCGCCGGTCGCTGCTACGGGGCTGAACCATACGAGCGCCCCGAGGGTGTCGACCGCCGCAGCTACACCCAACTCGAATACGACATTGCGAAGGAACTCGACAAACCAGTCTACGTGTTCGTTACCGGCCAGGGGTTCCCTGCCGATCCGCATGAGCCCGAGCTGGATGATCTGTCCCAGTTGCAATCTGACCACTGCCAACACCTCACACGCTCGGGGCAAGACTACAGCCGCCCCACCACACGCGAACAACTCGACCAGCAGGTGCGCAGCCTGCAACTTAAGGTGGAGCGATTGGAGAAGGAGCTGACGCAGGTAGACGAAAACGTCACCGCCATCGCTAATGAATTGAGCCAGCAAATCTCCTACGGTCTGCAGGTGCTTCAACAGGTGATCGTGGAAACCGCGAAAACGCAGGCGGATATCATCCAAACCGAGTTGGCCAAATGGAAACCGGACGACATCAAGGATCTGCTGCTCAAGGCGACTGAAGACGCCTATCAAAAGGATTTACAGGAAGCCGACAAGCTGACCGAGTGGCAGAAGCGGGGCAGTGCGAAACGCAGTGCAGCCGTTGCGCGGGACCAAAAACTGGGGATGGTGGACGAGACCGTGGCCCGGTTCACCAGGACGATCATGTCAGGAAATGCGTCGCCAGAGTACTTGGAGTTGACTCGGATCCTTCAGGAACAGGGTATCGATCAAGTTGTGGCTTACATCACCAGCCAGGTACCGCGTTTGCTGGAACGAGCGGACCAACGCGCAGCTGAGAATCAACGCGAAAATCGCCGGGAACTCGCTCCGTTACTGGAATGTGCCAAGCTCCAGTTCATCAAAGGAAACCTCGTAGAGGCGATCCGTTTAAGCGAGGAAGTGCAGAAGCGAGTCCCGGAGTGGTCCGAGAATAATCAGAACTACTTCTGGTCCATGATTCGAATGGTACAGATGGAGCTTTATGGGGGAGATGGCAAAAGAGCCATTTCGCGAATAGAAGCGATCGAAACACGAGCACAAAGAGTTCAAGATTCATTCCCCGAAGACCTCCCGTCACGAGAGGCGCTGGCGCTGGCAGCTGGCCTCAGAGGAGACATTCACATCCAAGCTGGAGAGTTCGAACAGGCGGAACAGCGGTTCAAAGAATGCCATGAAGCATTGATCCCACTTTCAGCCGAGGCCCCAGACAATAAGTCGATCCAACGTTCCCTCGCAGTCTTGAGTGACAAACTGGGACGCGTCCTGCTGAATAAGAATGATGACGAAAACGCAGGGCTTCTGTTCACGCAAGGGCGGGATCTGTTGACTGCTCTCTTACAAAAGTATCCCGGAGACACTGACTGCCTGTACAGCCTTGCCGTGTCGTACGAGAGTCTAGGAACACTTGCCATGAAGAAGGCTGATTATCGTCTGGCGGAGAGATGCTTTGAAGAACAGCAAACCATCCTCATTGCTTTCCCGGAACAGAACCCACTCTCGGTGTTTGCGAGATTGAGCCTTGTCGCGTCACATTTGAATCTTGCTCTCGTCAAAGCGTCTCTGGGCGAAGCACAAGAAGCACGCTCCATGCTGAACTCTGCACTCAGGGTTCTAGACGCTTTGGCGACCGAGAGTCCAGACTTCCAAAGAGTGCAAGAGACTACGTTCGCGGCAAAGTACACGACAGGTAGGGTACTGCGGAAAACAAGTGATTTCCAAGGTTCGATTGATGCATACCAATCAGCCCATCAATATTTGAGGGAACATCCCGACCTCCCGAGAAACTGTGAACTGCTCAGGCAGTGTGAGGCCAGTTCCCTTATCTTGGAGAGTATCTTACTCTCGACTAAAGGCGACATCCTTGGCGCAAGAGACAAGGCGGTCGCTGGGTTGACGGCTGTCGAGGAGATCATGCAGACGAACAAAAGCGCGGAGTGGTTAGGCGAACAGCGGTTGTTGAAGTATCTCATTCTCACCTACGATTTTGGACTCGGCAACGATGCCGTTCTCCCTGGGCTATTTAAGTAAGCATGCTGTCGTCCCTGAATGCGGCTTCTTGGCCAAATGGTTCATTGCGTTCGAACTCCGCAACAGGTGAGAGAATTCCCACGCTCGACGCCTTACCGCTGATAAATCGGCAGGTAGCCCTTGTTCAGTTGCAGGATCGTGGTGTTCATGGCGGTCACGTAGACCGGGCCGATGGAGGTGTCGTCCCAGCTGCCTTGTGGGGTTTGTTCGCTGAGGAGTTTGGTCTCCACAAAGGCCGAGTACTTCCCCCACTGGTCGGGGATGCGGTACATGACTTGGGCGTAGTAGTAGTGCATGTAGTGCCAGTGGCCGTAATCCTGGCCGCCGTTGGGCCAGACGCTGCCCTTGCAGTACTCCATCATTTTCTTGACCTGGGGAGTCTGCTCCATATCACCCGCATTGAAGAGGACGGCCACAGCTGCGGCAGTGATGGGAGGTCGCTCTCCACCGCCTGCGATGCTGTATTGAACTCCACCCATGGGAGTCGTGCAGTCATAGATGTATTTGCGGGCGCGTTCGATGATCTCGCCCGGCACCACGATACCCGCGTTGCGGCAGGCTCGCAGACCTTGCACCTGGGTGATACAGGTCGACCCCTCGTCGAAGTCGTTCCCGTCCTTGGCCGAGACGTAGCCCCAGCCGCCTTTGCTGGTCTGGGCCGCAGCTGAGAACTTGACGGCGTTCTCCAGCACCTTCTTGATGTTCTTCCGGCGCGTGATGTCCTCTTCCTCGCCGTAGACCTGAGAGAGGAAGAGCATCGAGAACCCGTGACCATACATGTAGTGATAGTCGTCCGGGAAACCGATCAGCCCGTTCGGCTGGGAGGCATCGAGCAGATAATCGACGGACCGGCTGATGCTGCGGGCGTATTTTCCGCGCGTGGTGGTGGAACCTTCTGCCGCGAGAGCGACACCGGAAAGGGCTGTCATGGCGATGCGGTAATTCCCGCTGCCGACCTCCCAGTACCCTTGGCGACGCTGTTCACGGACGAGGAAGTCGAGACCGCGCGTGACGGCCTCGTCGACTTTTTTCTTCCCCTCAACGGAATCGGCCGACACCACTCCCGAGGCAGTCATCAACAGGACTGCGAAGAGAGCGATGCCGGCCGAAATTCTGGATCCCATGCTGCGCCGACTTTCCTGTGAGGATTTAGGCGGCTGCCGCATCCTTCACGAACAGAAGTTGTTCTTTGCGAACGATCTCGGGAGTCACGATGTAGCGACGTCCGGGTTCCTGTTCGGGAAGCTCGAACATCAGATCGAACATGACTTCTTCGATGACCGAACGGAGTCCGCGTGCTCCGGTGTCCTTGATCTTGGCGATCCGAGCGATTTCACGCAAAGCACTGTCGGTGAATTCTAGCTCGGCGTGCTCCATTTCGAACAGCTTCTGATACTGCTTCACCAAAGCGTTGCGAGGTTCGGTCAAGACGCGGACCAAGTCGTTTTCGTTCAGCTTGTTCAGCGAACTGAGGAACGGGAGCCGACCGACGAGTTCGGGGATCATGCCGTATTCGATCACGTCCTCGACCGAGACATGTTCCAGCATGTTGCGGCGGCGTTCGGCTTCGTCGATGACTTCCTGGCCGAAGCCCATCATCTTCTTGCCCAGACGCTTGCTGATGATCTCTTCCAGCCCGACGAACGTTCCCCCACAGATAAAGAGGATGTTGGTCGTGTCGATCTGGATGTACTGCTGCTCGGGATGCTTGCGGCCCCCTTGCGGTGGGACGTTGGAGACGGTCCCTTCCAACATCTTCAGCAGCGACTGCTGGACCCCTTCGCCCGACACGTCGCGGGTGATCGAGACGTTGTGGCCCGTCTTGCCGATCTTGTCGATCTCGTCGATGAAGATGATGCCACGCTGGGCCACATCGACATCGAACTCGGAGGCGTGGAGCAGCTTGAGTAGCAGGTTCTCGACATCTTCGCCGACATAGCCCGCTTCGGTGAGGGTCGTGGCGTCGCCGATGGCGAACGGCACTTGAAGGAACTTGGCGAGGGTCTTCGCCATCAGCGTCTTGCCGGAACCGGTCGGGCCGACGAGCAGGATGTTCGACTTCTCGACTTCCACCTCGCCGGTGCCGCCCTCTTCCACCAGCGAGAGTCGCTTGTAGTGGTTGTGGACCGCGACGGCGAGACCGCGCTTGGTGCGGGTCTGGCCGATCACGTAGCGATCGAGGTGTTCCACGATCTCCCGAGGCGTTGGAATCTTGTTGAAGAGCTTCTTCGGCTCCCCTCGACGGCGACGTTCCTGGTCCAGGATCGAGCTGCACAGATCGATGCACTCGCTACAGATGTAGACATCACTGGGCCCTTCCACCAGTGGGCCAACATCGCGATAACTCTTTCCGCAGAAAGAGCAGTTCGCGTTCTTTTTGCCGGTGGGAGTCTTCTTGCCAGTGGTGAAGTCTTTGGGGGAGGACATAGGTGTTTCTTTCTGGGGTGTCGATCGAACCGTCGTCGCACATCACGAAGTCTGACAGACTGGATTCCAGGATCCATTCCCGGAGAGTCCAGTCACTTCATGGATGAAGTGCGTCCAAGGTCAACTCGAACGAGTCCGTTGCCGCCTCCCTGATTCGGCTTACGGAGAATGATCTTCTGCATCGTCATGATACGGCACATGGGGCGTCGGCTTGTGGAGAGCGGCAGATTTGGCCGGAGTCGCTCGCGTCTGTGGCGAGCTATCTCCTGACCTCATCGACTGTTCCACCAACCGCCTCTGAATGGATCGGAATTCGTCTGGCGTCACGTCACCCTCGGACTGCGATTCACGCAAGTGACCGAGGAATTCGTGGACACTCCCATCAGAACCCTCATCTTCACGAAACAGTGCATGAAGCTTGCGGGCGACCCATGCCAGAATCACAATTGCAAACGCCACGCCAAACACAGCGATCGCCAACCACATTTTATCTTGAGGCAGCATTTGGCCTCGCAGAGCCAGAACATCAATCATGACCTCTCCCCGAATGCAAGCGGTTCCCCTGTCTCTCTTGTATTATTTGGTCCCGCTGTGTCATCCTCAAGGAGTAAATGACAAAATTTGCGAGTCGACTCGATTCGTCAACTTGGGCGATCCCGGCCGTTGAGCGGCGATGTGAAGTCTTCGGAGTGGAGCTTACGCCCCAGGCTGCCCTTCGGACACTCCACTGGACAGCCAGACCTCTGGCGGTAGACACTCTATCTCGGGCAGGCCAGCGGGATGTTAGTGAATCCCGTGGCTTCCGGCCCTGCGTGGGGAGTTCAGCATGCGTAGTCCGTTTCCGGGAATGGATCCCTATCTGGAAGATCCCGCCTTCTGGCAGGATTTCCACCAGGGGTTTATTACGTATTGGCGAGATGCCATTACCGATGCGTTGCCAGACAATTATGAGGTCCGCATTGAGGATCGCGTCAATCTGGTCGAGTTGCCCCCGGAGACGATCAAGCTGATCCGTCCCGACCTGGCGATTTCACAGGGATACCCGCTGTCCTCGGAATTGCGAGAGTCATCCGCTGTGGCCACGCTGGAACCGGTAAGCATCCCCTTGGAATACCTGGATGACGAGGTGGAGTCGTACCTGCAAATCCTGCATCGGCCCGATCGAACCCTGGTGACGGTCATGGAACTGCTGTCACCGGCGAACAAAGTCGATTCAGGACGCGTCCAGTATTTATCGAAGCGTCAGGCGATTCTCCAGCAGCAGGTGCATCTGGTAGAACTGGACCTATTGCGGGCTGGGCATCGCCTGCCGCTGAAAGGCCCGCTGCCAGCGGGGGACTATTTTGCACTGGTCTCGCGTTGGGAGCGGCGTCCGCTGTGTGATGTGTACGCCTGGTCGTTGCGGTCGCCCTTGCCATCTATCCGCATCCCGCTGAAACAGCCCGATCCCGACCTCGTGCTGAACATTGCCACGGTCTTTGACGAGGCATATTCGCGCGGACGCTACCACCGCTCACTGGCCTACGCCCTGCCCCCGCGCGTGCCAGTCGCCGAGGCGGATCGTCTGTGGGTATCGGACCATGCCAACAGCGGGCGGACTCCGCCCGTTTAGCTGCGACGCGAAGTCTGCGAAGCGGAGCATTCCTTCGTCGTGATCCTCCCGAACTATGTCATCCGCAATTCCGGCCCTCACCGTTTCCATCATCATCCCCGTCCTGCAAGAGGAGGTCCGGGTCGCGGAGTGTGTGGCACGGGCACGGGCGCTGGGCCCTGTCGAGGTGATCGTCGTCGATGGCGGCAGTTCTGACCGCACCCGCATGCTGGCCTCGAATGCCGACCAGGTCCTCTCGTCCCCACGCGGTCGAGCGACGCAAATGAACGCCGGGGCAGCTGCGGCCTCGGGTGAGGTTCTGCTGTTCCTCCATGCCGACTGCTGGCTGGAACCGGCGGGGCTTCTCGAAATCCAGAGTACGCTCTTCACCCGTCCGGATGTGGTCGCAGGCGGATTCCGTCAGATCCTCGATCACCCGGGCTGGGTCTACCGCGGGCTGGAGTGGGGGAACGCCTCGCGCGTACACTGGCCCGGCTGGATCTACGGAGACCAAGGGTTATTCGCCCGACGGTCCGTGTTCGAGACTCTGGGAGGTTTCCCGAATCTGCCGCTGATGGAAGACCTCTATTTCAGTAAGCAGCTGAGAACAGCGGGGGGGTTAGCCCTGCTCGGCCGTCACCTCCATGTGAGCACCCGCCGCTGGGAGCAGACCGGCCCGCTCCGGCAGACCCTTCGCAACTGGCGGTTCATTCTCGCTGCCCACTTTGGAACGCCGCTCGACGAGCTGGTAAAGCGATATCGCGATGTCAGATAGCTGCGAGCGGCAGACGTATGTCCGCCGTATTGCTTGACGTTGTTCTGTCCAACTGTGCTAATTCCGAGAGTTACGTCGCACTGGCACGGGGGGACTTACGTCCCCCGCTCGCGGTCGATACTGTCCGGGCGAGCCTCCACGGATACAATGATTGACAGCATTCTGCCTCACTCGCCCTCTGGACGATCGCCCTCGCCATGCCCGCCTCCATGCAGCACATCGAAGCCGCCCTTGAGGCCCTGCGTCAGGGGAAGCTGGTCATCGTCCTCGATGCCCAGGAGCGAGAGAACGAGGGCGATCTGATCGCAGCAGCTGAGTTCATGACCCCCGAGACGGTCGACTTCATGTTGCGGAAGGGTGCTGGCGTCCTGTGCGCTCCCCTGACGCAGGAGTACGCCAAACGGCTCCAGTTGAGTCCGATCGTGGATCCCGAGTCGAACACCTCGCCGCATCAGACCCCGTTCTTGATTCCGGTGGACCATCGGGACGCGGGCACTGGAGTGAGTGCGTTGAGCCGGACGGCGACCCTCCGCGCTCTCGCCGACCCCAAGGCCAAGTCGGCGGACTTCGTGCGGCCGGGGCACATCAACCCATTGCTGGCTCGCGAAGGCGGCGTCCTTCGCCGGGCCGGGCATACCGAGGCCACCGTCGACCTGATGAAGATGGCCGGACTGGCCCCGGTGGGGTGCCTGATTGAGATCTGCAGCCAGCGTAACTCGGGGATGGCCGACCTCGACGAGCTTCAGGAGATGTCCCGCGAGTACGGCATCCCGATCGTGTCGATCGCCGACATCATCCAGTTTCGCCGCGTCCGCGAACGGTTGGTCCAGCGTGAAGTCGAGGTCGACATGCCGACGGGGGACTACGGGACGCCCAAGTTCATCGCCTACCGCGTCGAGCATGAGGAGCAGGAACCACTGGCCATCGTCTGGGGCGACCTCTCCTCCGTCGAGGCCCCGCTGGTCCGCATGCACTCATCCTGCTTTACCGGCGACATCCTCGGCTCACTCCGCTGCGATTGCGGAGAACAGCTGCACATGGCGATCCGGATGATCTGCGAGGAGGGAGCTGGGGCGGTGGTCTACCTGCCGCAAGAGGGGCGCGGGATCGGGCTGGTCTCGAAGCTCAAGGCGTACCGCCTGCAAGACGAAGGCCTGGACACGGTCGAAGCGAACCATCGGCTGGGTTTCAAGGCCGACTTGCGGGACTATATGGTGGGCTTGCAGATCCTCAAGGATCTCGGCCTGACCAAGGTCCGCATCCTGACGAACAACCCGAAGAAGACCGAGGCGTTCGAGCATTGGCTCGACCTCAAGGTCGTCGAGCAAGTCCCGATCGTCGCCCCCGCCGCTCCGCTCCGAGAAAAGTACATGGACGCCAAACGCGACAAGATGGGCCACATCCTGCCGTTCTCGGTGCCCGATCCTCGCCAAGCCGGTCAACCGTAAACACGTTAGGGGACAGTCGGGCAACACGACCCGCCAGACTTCCGAAGGAGTGTGGTCGCCATTCTACGCAGAAACCCGTGGGCTTCGAGCAGCTCTTCCACCTCGCCGGGGCACGGCTGCCTAGGCCCGTGCCTCCAGAGAAAACTCCCTGCTTTGTCCCGCG
>JAYSUV010000599.1:0-29496 GCA_043718945.1 Planctomycetota bacterium | reverse complement strand
TCATCAACACGTGTGCCGACGCGGTCGAGTTGATGACGCTGGTCGATCATCCGAATTTCGTGCTGCATCAAGACGTGAAGGCCATGCTCAGCGAACCGACACCGATTCCCGAATTGATCGCGCAGTACGCCAACGTAACCGGGCATTTTCACGTCAACGATGACAACCTGCTCGGCCCAGGCATGGGACGTACGGACTATCACCCGATCTTCGAGGCGCTGCTGCGAACAGAGTACTCGGGCTGGGTGTCAGTCGAAGTCTTCGACTACTCGCCGGGCGCTGAGTACATCGCGCAGTTCAGCATGCGCTACATGCGCGATGTACTACGAGACCTTGGCGCGTGATGCATGAGTTGATGGCCATCATGTTGATTGGAGCCACTTACCGCAGTCCCGCGCGGCCACGGTCACTTCTGCCGCAGTTGCTGACATGTTGATTGTGCGAGTCGCGAGTCATCAAGGTCAGCACTCTGCGTCCCGCTCTGTCATCCTGAGATGTCATTGCATGAGAGTGACACATGCGCGTGGAGTGCGCGGCATGATTTTCACTTCGACCACACGCTCGCGGCGCGAGTCCTTGAATACTTGTTCGGCATTCCAGATCGCGCTGCGCTTCGGTGACACCAGTTCATCTGCTTCTCGACGTAGACTTTGAGACGCAGGGCAGAGTTGGCCAACGGACATCGCGAGAAAGTAGCCTGTTTCATAGGCTAAACGAGTCCCTCACTGCATGGCTCGCAATCCATCAAATGCGCTCGTCTCGAAGTGTGCTCGTTGTGAATGCGAGGTCACATCGCGCCTTGTTCTCGCGACAACAGAGGGTGTCGAAGCATCTATCGCGCGCGATCATTCCATCGTTCATTCATCGTGTGTGAGTTCATTCCATGCGCTGTGCGCGAAGGCGCAGCGCGCACGCCATCACATCAAGCCGCGCGAGAACTTCTGCAAAATGAGTTTTTTCTTGCCATCAACGCGCAGAATTGCCTTGAAGTATTCTTCGGAATACGTAGGATGTCGCGCAGTTTGGTGTCTGGGGTCTTGAACCATTTACTGTCAAGTCAACGTCAACGAATTGCTGCCGCGATGAGTGACGCACGAGACAGTGAACGAGCTCTCAGACACGCGGCCTATCAAGGTTGATAGGTCGAATGGATTCGGATGGTGTGACTCGTCAAAACCGATCTGCTTAGCCCGGTGCGCCAGCGGTTGAAACGGTCACACAACAAACTCTTGGAAGGAGTACATGCAAGTGGCCAAGAAGAAAGCAGCAGCGAAGAAGGCAGTCGCGAAGAAGGCAGTTGCCAAGAAGGCCGTCGCCAAGAAGGCAGTTGCTAAGAAGGCAGTTGCTAAGAAGGCAACCAAGAAGGCAACGAAGAAGGCCGCCGCCGCGCCGACTCCCTGAATGATCGGCCTCACGGCCTGATCTCGCTTGCTACAACGAAGAAGTGAGGCGGTTGGTTTTCCAACCGCCTCACTTCTTTCTTTGTTCTGCCAGTCGCATGAAGTCGGGTTCGCGAAACCCCCAAGCTGTATTCATTCATGGAGCGTGCATCGAAGTTGAGGGACGCACGAGCGACGCCCGTCAGACCGCGCTGCTTCTCACTCATACAGCTGGTTGGTCTGACTGTGCAGGCACCATCTGGTCACTCGCCGGGCCGATCGAAGAGCGTGATGACTTTGGTGGATGCGCTCCGCACGCGATGGCACACCCGAACTGAACGGCACGTTGATCGCGAACAACGCTGCGAAAGTCGGCCCATGTGAGTTGCGGCTTCGTCACGCCTGCGTACACACAGGCTCGGGCGGCATCTCGCCAAACGGCTCTTCATCCACGACTGGCTCAGACTCGACGGATGGTATTGGCTCGGCGACAACCATCGAGACATCGGTCGGAGATGCGGCAACGACAGGCAACGCTGCGCTGCTCACGAACGGCGGCTCTTGTCCCTGAAGTTGGCACAAGGCGTTCTCGGCCGCTCGTTGTTCGGCTTCCTTCTTGTTCGGTCCCCATGCTGGAGCATACGAGTCGCCGTTGACGAGAACCGCGACGAGGAAGCACTTCGAGTGATCCGGCCCGGTCTCATCGAGTACTTGGTAGACCGGCGTTCCCCGGTTGTTCTTTTGCACGAGTTGTTGAAGCAGGCTCTTGTAGTTCTTGCCGTGACTGGTCTCGACCGTTCGTTCGATCTCGGGCGCCATCAGGCGGCGAACGAGGATGCGGGCCGCATCGAAGCCACCGTCGAGATAAACTCCCGCAACAATGGACTCAAACACCGCCGCCATAATGGAGGCGGGAAGTCGCTCGGGATCGGTCAGTCCTTTGCCAAGTTGCACGCAGTAGTGCAGCCCCAAATCGGAACTGATCTTGGCACACGTCGCCCGGCTGACGATCACCGATTTGACGCGCGTCAGGTCTCCCTCCGCTTTGCTGGGATACAACTCGAAGAGCTGTTCGCAGACGACCGCGCCCATGATGGCGTCACCGAGGAACTCCAACCGCTCGTTCGACTCCAATCGCGTCCGGGCGATCGAGGCGTGTGTCAAACACAGCGTGAGCAATTGGCGATCGCGAAAGCGGTATTCGAGCGATGCCTCGCAATGGTCAAGCGTGCGGCTCATGGCATCCGACTCAGGCTGGTCCGTCATCCGTTCAGATCCTCGCTTGTCACGGTGGCGACCAGCCTCGCGACGCAGGGCTGGAGAGGGTTGCTTCTATATTTCGCGAGCGCCGCAGTGTCAATCCGCTCCCAAGCGACGAACCGACTTACCAACCGCACTCACCGCTTGGCATTCAACATGCCAGTCACTTGCGAATAGAATTGCTTCAGATCGACCTGTTGGCCGTCTTTTGGAAATGGGTGCGTGGTGAGGAACCATTCTTCGGTGAACGAAGCCAACTCACCTGGTTTCAGTCGTTCGCGCGGGCCGATCGGTTCGAGTTCGATGCGGGGGCCTGTGGGATACCAGACGGACAGCGTGAGTCCGGCCGCTTCGCTGTAGACGCGGTCGGGGTGCGTGGCAAAACGTTTCACGAAGAGCGTGTCGTTCGGCATGAGATAGCCGAGCCATCCGGCGTAGGTGTCGAAGCCGAGTTTCGGCTTGCGTGGCGGGGCGAGGATTTCGAGAAAGCCGTCTCGTTCGCGGATCAGATCGTCCTTGTTGCGAACATTGATGATCGCGCTGTCTTCGTACATCGCGTACTTCGACGGAAAGCGGCTCGGTTGATCCCCCAATGGGATCAGGCAGATGCCACCACCGGGCGAGAACGAGCGACCCCAGTGACAGACCTCCTGCACCTTGTTCGAAATGTTCAGGATCGTCTGCTTGCAGATCAAACTCGGCGCGACGGGCTTGCCGCCGACAATGGCCTCGGCTGTGAACGAGAACTCGCGTATGAGTTGAATCCCCGCCACTTCGTCGCGCGGGCTGGTGAGCTTCGCCGCGCATGGCCCGACGATCTCACCGGCCCAATCTCCCGACCAGAGCTTCGGATGCGGAGTCGTCACCAATTCGGGGCCATAGTCAAACCGACCAGCCGAGCTGGATCCAGCCTTGCCCTGTTGCCACTCCTTCTCCTGCTCATCGAGATACATCGCCCCTTTGCCATCAACCGAGAAGTCGAGTACGCGACCACCCGCCTCGGGTGACAGGATGGCGTGTGCCGTCCCCCGCTTCAGTGCGATGGCCTTCGTGTAGTTGAAGTGCTTGACGACCTGAGCCGACCCGGCCTCCGGGCGCGCTGCCGGTTGCTGGGCGAGGCACGGCTCTATCGTGACGGACACGGCAAGGAACAGGCTGAACAACCGAAATGAACGTCGCATCAATTGTCTCCGGAAAAAACAGCGAGATGGCGGAGAACCCCCCTCACCCTAGCCCTCTCCCCGCAAGGCCGGGCCGAGGGGACAAGGAGAGCGGCTTGGGCGACAACGCCATACACATCTCACACGTCCAAGTCTTTCACGTCGAGGGCGTGCTTCTCGATGAACTCGCGGCGGGGTTCGACCTGCTCGCCCATCAGGACGCGGAAGATTTCTTCGGCGGCGGCGGCGTCTTCCAGGGCGACTCGCTTGAGGATGCGGTTGTGCGGGTCCATCGCGGTTTCGTACAGCTCGTCCGGGTTCATTTCGCCCAGACCTTTGAACCGCGTGTAGATCAGACCGCGTTCGCCGATGGTGCGAATCGAGGTGACCAGTTCGCGGATGCTCATCAGCTTGCGGGGGGTCACATCGTGTTCGAGTTGGTACGGGTGGACCGGCTCGCCATTGACCGGTGGCGAGACAAGTAGATCGTTCAGCGTGAGACCGAACTCGGCTTGCAGGCGTTTGAGGGTCTCGTTGATCGTGCGGATTTCGTGCAGGTCGTTGACTTGCAGCGAACTCGCGGCTTTGACTTCATCCCCCTCTTCGGCGGGCTTGGCGAGTGGCTCGTCCGCCATCTTGAGTTCACCCCCCGCCTTCTTCTGGGCCTCAGCCAAGAAGGCATCGAGTTCCGGCTTGATCGTGAACCAATGCTGCGCGGCCCCCAGGAACACACGATAGCGCGGCAGCAGCCCTTCGGGGTTCACCTGCTGCGTCGCCAGCGTGCGGAGTTCAATCCCCCGGCGTTCGAGCGTCTCTAACTGGACTTCGACGAGGTCCATCAGATCGGCCAGCTTCTTGAGTTGTTCGCCTTCAATGGTGAACGGCTCCGTGGCAGCGACCTTCGATCCGTAGCGAGCGGCAATCAGATTGGCGCGGGGCTTGACGACCAGCTTGGTGCCCTCCAGCCCCAGTCCGAGAAGTTCGGTCATCATCTCTTCTTGCGTCTGGACATAGCGCGGCTTCTGGTTCCGCTTGCTCTTCTGGAACACGCGGTAGAGCGGCGGCTGGGCGACGTAGACGCAACCTTGCTTAACCAGTTCCCGCATATGGCGGAAGAAGAAAGTCAGCAGCAACGTGCGGATGTGCGAGCCGTCGACATCGGCATCGGTCATCAGAATGATCTTGCCGTAGCGACGCTTCATGATGTCGATCTCTTCGGCCATCGGCGCGATGCCGATCGCCTTAAAGAGTGAGGCGACTTCGGTATTGGCCAGCACCTTGACCAGCTGGGCCTTTTCGACGTTGATGATCTTCCCGCGCAGAGGCAGGATGGCCTGGTTCCCGGAGTCGCGGCCGGTGTCGGCGGAGCCACCGGCGGAGTCACCTTCCACGAGGTACAGCTCGGAGATTCGCAGGTCATGGTTGCGGCAGTCGCGAAGTTTTTCCGGCAGCCCGCCGCCGGAGACCTTGCTCTTATCGCGGGCGAGGTCGCGGGCGCGCTTGGCGGCCTCGCGAGCTTCGGCGGCCCGCTGGCCCTTCTGGGCGATCATCTTGGCAGTGGAGGGGTTCTCCTCGAAGAACTTGGCGAGGCCATCGCCGATGACGGAGTTCACCGCCCCTTCGACTTCGGGCGTGGTCAGCTTGATCTTGGTCTGCGACTCGAACTGCGGGTTCGGGATGCGGACCGTGATGACAGCGGCCAGACCTTCGCGGAAGTCTTCACCCGCCGGAGTGGCGTCCTTGTAGATGCCCGCTTGCTTGCCGTAGTTGTTCATCGTGCGGGTGAGGGCGGTGCGGAACCCGGACATGTGGGTGCCGCCCTCGGGGTTGTAGATGCCGTTGGCGTACGAGCGGATGTTCTCGGAGTACCCATCATTCCATTGCAGGGCCACATCGACCACGGTCGTGTCGACTTGGCCGATGATGCGAATGACATCGGGAAATAGAGCTGTCTCGGTGCGGTTCAGCCAGCGCACGAACTCGCGCAGGCCGTCCTCGTAGTAGAACGAATCGTTCTGGCCGGTGCGGTCGTCCTTGAGGTACACCCGAATGCCGGGGTTCAGGAACGCACAGTCCTGCAGCTTCTTATGCACCGTATCGTAGATGAAGGTCGTGGTCGAGAAGATCGCCGAGTCGGGCTTGAAGGTGATCTTCGTCCCGGTCTGCTCGGTCGCCCCCAGCTTCGACAACGGGGTAATCATCCGCCCCTGCGCAAAGCCCATCGTCCAGACGTGCCCCTCGCGGCGGACCTCAGCTTCGAGCCATTCGCTACACGCATTCGTCGCCGTGATGCCCACACCGTGCAGTCCGCCAGTGCCGGTGGTGTAGGCTTTGCGGTCGAACTTCCCACCCGCGTGGATCTCGGTGAAGACGACTTCGAGAGCGGTCTGGTCCTTGCCCGCCATCTTGCCGACCGGGATGCCGCGTCCGTCATCCACCACGGTCGCGGAGCCATCGGCGTTGATCGTGACCGAGAGAGTTTTGGCGTAACCGTTCACGAACTCGTCGAGGACGTTGTCGGTCACTTCGAACAGGATATGGTGCAGGCCGACGTTGTCGGTCGAACCGATGTACATCTGCGGGCGATGCCGAATTCCCTCGATCCCTTCGAGGTGCTGAATCTGGTCCGCGCCGTAGCCGGACTGGTCGCCCTCGTTCTTTTCAATGGGGGCGGAAGGGGTTTCTGGGTTGATCTTGTCACTCACCGAGGCGCTCCGGCTTGCGGGCAGTCGGGGAAGACTCGAGATGAGCGGGAAATTCAGCTTTCCAACTCGATTCGGAGTCTCCCGGCGGCTGCTCCCGCAGTCTTCGAGGGGGGCGGAATCCGTTCAGTTACGAAGGCGATGGGGAACCGCCTCCAGGGGAGCCACAGTTTAGCAAAATACGGCTGACTTGTCCCGTGTCCCGAGAGGCCAGAAGTCGATAAATGGGAAGAACTTAACGCGGTCGCCAAGAATTTGTTGACCACCTCTGAGGAGAGGTCTCAATTCCGGTGCCCGTCCTGCCCCCGAGGGTCGCTCGACAGATGCACCTGATCTCGATGAAAGTGCAGGTCTGGGCGGGCGATCACCAAGGCCGACAACCCATCGTCCGTTGCCCGATCTCCATCCAGGTACAGGGATTCCAGCTTCGGCATCGACAGGAACACCTCCAGCCCGGCATCCGTGACCGGCACCTCCATCAAGTGCAACCACCGTAGGGCAGGCATCCGGGTGAGGGACGCCAGCCCGGCATCGGTCACTTGAGCGGCCCGCAAACGCACCAGCTTCAGCGTGGGATGGCCTTCCAGTGCCTTGAGCCCCGCGTCCGTCACGCCCGTGCCCAGCGGGAGGTCGAGAACTTCCAACTCGCGGAGCTGGGCCAGGGCGGCGAGCTCCGCATCACCGATCTCGGTCCGCAAGTGCAGGATGCGCAGGTGCGAACACGCCGCGATCGCCGCGATCTGTGGGCCGAACTCATCGCCGGAAAGATTCAGTTCTGTGACCTGTTCAGCGACCATCGCGAGGTCCGGCAGATACACCGAATGCAGCGAATGGTCGGGCATCACAATGACTGTCGAACGTCCCCCGCGGACCTCTTCGAGCTGCTTCTGCCAAGCGGCTCGGGCTTCTCTCTCGGGGTGCCGAAAGACCTGAGCAGGCCGCAACAAGAATCCGAGGAACAGGGCGATGACGACGATGACACACAGATCGATTTTAGTCAGCTTCACGGTCGCCCCGCTTCAGCCGTTGGCCGATGTGATGCATCACGCTCCACGGCGACTCGGAGGTCGAGAACGCGACCGCATGGGTGGAAGGCGGGACCAGCCACGGAGCGGTCGTCAGATGCACACAAAACGGCATAGCAGTTGGAAGTTCACTTCGAGGTGATTCATCCAGCAGCCAAACCGCTGCGGATTCCGGCAGGACCACGAGTTCGGCTCCGGACCATTGGAGGACCTCCTCCCACATCTGTCGCAACTCCCCATCCGCGATCTGGACTGAGAAACTGATCCCGTCCAGACAGACCGGCTGGGCGACCAGAGCAGCTGCGATTTCTTCGTAATCTGCCGTGAGAGGGAGTGGGCAATCCGACCAGTCGTCCAGCTGTTCCGAGAACCAGCGATCACCACCCCGCGTGGTCAACAGCGGCCAAGTGGGATCGGAGCGTCCAACCCCGGCCCGCCATGGACCGACGACACGCTCGATCCCCGCCAAGGGAGAACATTCAAATAACCTGATAAAATCCGCTTCGCGAAGCACCGCAGCTGGATCGTCAATCACGATCCGAACGACAGACATCGCCGAGGAGAGGTATGCCTCCACGGACTCAATCCCCACCCACCCTGCGGGGGTGTGTCCCCTCGAACCGACCCACACTCGTTCGTCCATGCCGAAATGCCCATGCCGAAGAAGCTTTGGGAATAACTACTTCTTGCTCTTCAACATGATCGACTTGGAGGTCTGTCCCGCCGAGGTGCGATCCCCCAAGGAATCATTGACACCCGTGCTGTGAGAACCGGCCTTCAGCTTGAACGGAGTGTCCGAACCCGGAATGTACAGCCGGGATTCTGCCTTCCACCCGAGGTAAGTCAGGAAGTCTTTCAGCGCGACAATCTTGATCCCATGTTCACGTGCTTCCTGAACCAGCATCTCGTGCTGCTTCTGAACAGCCAGAATTCGCTGCAATTTCGCCTGATCATTCACCGCGGTGGAAGGGTCGCCCACATCACCGACCACCAGCCACTTGGTGTGCACAGTCAGTTTGGCATCTGCTGGCTCACGCGATCCTTCGTTGGTGATTTCCACATCGATCTCTGCCCCGGCATTCGTCAGCAGATCCTTCAAAATCTTACGGTCTTTGAAGTCCATCGCGCCGTCACCGTTCAGGTCGCCGTCACCGACGAACGCAAAATACTCTTTCAATCCCGCCGACCACGCGGGCGAGAAGATGACATCGCCGATCCCCACCGGGCGATCTCGCTCTTCTTCCACGATGCGGGCAATGGACGATGTGTCACGGACTTCCACCACTTCAATTTTCGCCTTCACGTCTTCCGGCCCACGGGCAATCCCTTTGTTCGATTTTCCGTAGACGCTGAAGGTCACTTGGGGGCGGAGTCCATCCTTGCGACCCAGGTTCAACCAGACGGTGCCGTTCGTGTTGTCGACTGTCGTCACCCGACCATCTGGCTCGTCAAAGCTGACATTCTGCAACTCTTCCAGTTGCTGCCGCTGGTGATCAACGATCTGATTCAGGCGGTTGATTCGATCGTTCAACTCCTTCGTCAGTCGGGCGAGTTCATCGCGGATTTGCTCTTTCTCGACTTGCTCTGTCCGATAGTTCTGCTGCCATTTGGCGATCTCAGCATCCTTCTGGCGAACCAACTCGTCGCGCTCTTTGACAAGTTTCGTGAGATCCGCCTCGGACTTTTGCTTGTCTGTCGAGTAAACCCCCACGAGATTGTTGTTACCGGTCATGTCTGCCAGAAACTTGTCTTTTTCCGACTGCAAGCTGGCCTTCAGCTGCTTGATCTCAGCATTGAGTGTATCGATGTTGGAACGCATGGCGGCCAGCGTGGCCGAAAAAGTCGGTGCCGACAAGTTCATTCCGAATGTTGCTAAGTCATTCGCTCCGGCGGCCCGCACCGAATTCGGCGGGGCAGGATTTTCGACCCCCACATCGGCCTGATTGTAACCCAGCATGGCCTTCAGGGCCTCGATTTCCGCATTGAGGTTGTTGACAGCCCCGTTGGCAGTAGTCTCACGGTCCCCGGCAGCCTTCGTCAAGGCCAGTGCTTCGCCGTGGTTCTTGGCAAACATGATCGTCGTGACGAGCAGAATCAGCGTCGACATCACGAAGAAAATCAGCCAGAAATGAACGGCACCGGGCTTACTCGAAGGGGCAGCAGCCATGGAATCCGCCTTTGCGTGAACTTGCTTGAACGAGAGGGGAGGTGTCGAGAGGCCCAGTCCGAGAGGAACAGACCGGGTGTCTCGGTGTTTCAGTGCCGTCAAACTGGGGAGTTCCCACGACGTGAGGTCGCAGTAGACTCCCTGGCGCAATCCTTACGCTCCACACCACATCCTCTCTTTCGGGACTTCGAGAGGTGGTCTCCAGCGGAAATCGAGTCGTTCCTACGACTCGCGAAGTATGCACTGTCGATACAGCCCGAACAACCGGCCCGAACGCCACGTCCCGCTCCGCTGGGTTTTCCTACCATGCAGTCTAAATCGGTGGGCTCCCCTGTCAAGAGGTTTCCTTTCGATCCGCGAATCCGCAGGAGCTTTGCCGCTTCAATCGTGCCGTGCAATCCACGCGGTGGTCATCGGAGAACATCCAAGACAGTACGGGACACTTCGCCTCGGAGTACGCGGGGGCTTGCGATTCGTCAGCACTCAAATCGGGGGTCGCAGCCAATCGGCAAGCTGCCCCAGTGCTGTGAACATGATTGTGGCGGAGAGCTGGGGCACTGGGAAGACTTGGGGGGTGGGCCGCCGCGACTGGGGGGTGTGCATCAGAAAAGTAGGCAGCTATTCCACGCGGTGCCTCATGATTCAATGTAAGCTGCAGATGAACGCGGATGAAGAGTCTCAACAACGATTGGACATCACCCCGATTCAGCTCTGATCTGTGTTCATCTGAGTTTATCTGCGGCTCACCCACTCCTGGTTTTCTCCTTGTCGAGTCTGTGCCAGCCGTATGGACAGAGTGCCAGAATCGAATCGCGCTGCCGCCTCGGTGGCGGTTTTTCCACTGCCTACTTTTCTGATGCACACACGCGACTGGGAGCAGAGTGCGAACCAGGTGTGGAGGGATTGTTTCCTGGGAGCGGCTGAGCTAGATCAGATGAGCCAAATCAGCGGGGGGATCAGGGCCGTAACGCCGGTTAACGAGCGAATCACAACGCGGGGAACGTCTTCCATCGAGAGCGATTCGGCGGCGCAGGGAGTGGATTGTCCAGCTAGATCTGATGGCTCACAAGGTAGGCCCTACAGCCACTGTTTTGTCCAGCCTGCTGCGTCAGCAAGGGCCGCGAGTCAGAGACGCATCGTGTCAACTTGCTGGTATGAAATGAGCAGGAATCGTTATTGAATACCGGGATAGAATTCCGGGTATAAATTGCTTAGGTATAATAGTCGTCGGGAACGAATGGCTCTGTGTTCGTCCTAATTCTGCATGGACCACACGTGCATCCCCTGAATCCGCCAACCGCTATCATCCGCATGTACCACCGGTTCATCGCGTAGAGTCTGTCATATTTCTGGCGACACGGGGTGGAATTGATTGCCCAGGCGACATCGCCGTCTGATCGCGGCAACTCGGCTGGATGAAGTGAAAACACTGAAACACGAATCTCCGCGAATCAACACTGATCCTGGCCTGATTTAGCGTCGATCGGTAGAGATTCTCGTTCACATCTTGTCGTGGACACGTTTGCCGAATTCTGCTCTATAATCGACGCGGGAACATGTTACACACAGCTGTTCTGACACAGTCCTGGCAAGCAGAATCAATGCGAGCAGACCACGTCCTGCACTCAAACAATCGCAGTCTTTCCAGATCGGCGTTCTCAGGCTTCCGGGTCCGGAGTATACTCGAATGGTCGGTGGCTCCAGTCCAGACCGCACGACTCCTCTCTCATGTTCCTCTCTGAACCGAGGCCGCACGATGCCCTCCGCTCCGTCCAAGGCTGACCTGCTGTGTGAACAAGGAAAAGCGCTGCTCAAGGAACGCAAGGTCGACGAAGCGTTCGTGATGTTCGAGCAGGCCATTGTGGAAAACCTTCGGCATGTGCCCGCACACGAGAGCCTGGCGGCGATCTATTTCGCCCGGAAGGACTACGCGAAGGCCGCTGCGCATTTTCAGAAAGCCTCTCAATTTGACCCGCGCCGCATCGACCCGATGATTAACCTGGGGGCCGTCCAGAATCGGATGGGAGACTACCAGGCAGCGGCCAAGACTCTGCGGCTCGCGGTGTCTCGGGACCGTAAAAACACTGCGGCCTACTACAATCTGGCCATTGCTCAGAAGGGGCTCAACCAGCCACACTTGGCCGTTTCTGCGTACAAGGAAGCGCTGAAGATCAACCCGAAGATGGTGGACGCCATTCAAAACCTAGCCAATCTCTATCTGGAGATGGGCAACATTCAGCAGGCTCAATTCCATTTCCACAAAGCTCTGGAAATCGACCCCAGTTTCGAAAAAGCCAAGCGCGGGCTGGAGCGGTCCTACGCCATCGCCGAAGAGAAAAAGAAAGCGGTGAACCCGTTCGGTCGCCTCGTGAATATGGAGGAGTTGAACCAGCGGGCCGACACGAAGATTCGCAAGCTCACGCCGCAGGAGCAGTTCGAAGATCGTACGGAAGTCCACCGCATCGCCAAGGACGGACAGCAAGCAGCGCTCGTGCTGCTGAATACGCTACGGGATCGCATTGGTCCCGCATTGAGTCGCATTAATCACTCCTTTTCTCAGTCTGATGATCCCCGCATGCTCATGCGGGAGGGGGAGACAATCCTGGCCGAAATTTCCGCATTCGAGTTAGCCCATTCGGAGTTGCGAGAGAGGATCGAAGACCTGCGTGCTCATGAAAAAGTGATTCGGCATTGATGCGGGGTGATCTCTTGAGCATTGACCGGTTGGTCTGGCTGGATCAGACTCGTTGCGCTGTCATGCACGAGTCATAGAGCAGTGAGATTCCCCTGTCATGCGTTGCCAAATCTTGTTGATTCTGTCGAGTCTGTGTCTGACACGACTCGCCATCGCCCACGATGGTCCGCTTCCCCATTCTCACAAAGTCACCGACGCTGAGATCCACAAGCCGACCGCCATTCCGGCCCGCATCCTCCTGAGTTGGGAAGGCGACCCTGCGGCCTCCGCAGCGGTCACTTGGCGGACCTCGGCAGGGGTGGCTCAAGGTCTCGCCGAGATCGCCGTGGCGACCGATGGCCCCGGCTTCCCCAAGACCGCCACTCCGGTCAATGCGGTGACAACCCCGCTGGAAACCGATTCCGGACCGACCCACTGTCATACCGCGTCGTTCACGGCGCTGACTCCCCAAACGAAGTACGTGTACCGCGTCGGCGATGGCGAGAACTGGAGCGAGTGGTTTCAGTTCCAGACTGCGAGTACCCAACCCGAACCGTTCAGCTTCATCTACTTCGGCGATGCCCAGAACGACATCCGCTCGATGTGGTCACGCGTCATTCGAGAAGCCGCCCGTGATGCTCCGAAGGCCGCCTTCATGCTGCATGCGGGAGACCTGATCAACCGGTCCGAGAACGACGCCGACTGGGGCGAATGGTTCCAGGCGGGCGGGCCGCTGCACGCCATGATCCCCTGCATCGCAACTCCGGGGAATCACGAGTACCGCGTCGTCAGCAGTTTTGCCGGGATCCCCACCAAGATTGAACTCTCCAAGTATTGGAAACCCTCGTTCGCCTTCCCAAAGAATGGCCCGCCACAGCTCGCAGAGACCTGCTACTACATCGATTATCAAGGAGCCCGGATCATCTCCTTGAACTCGAACAATCACCATGTCATCCAGGCGGCTTGGCTCGACAAGGTACTGTCCGACAACCCCCAGAAATGGACGATCCTGACCTTTCACCACCCGCTCTACTCGACCGCCATCGGGCGAGACAACCCCATGATCCGGACCGCCTGGCAGGCCGTCTTCGACAAACACAAGGTCGATCTCGTCTTGCAGGGGCACGACCACTCCTACGGTCGGACGGGTCTGCTCCACGGACAGAACACCACCACCGGGTTGGCCAAGCAGGTTCCCCAGTCCGGCACCGTCTACGTCGTCTCCGTCAGCGGACCCAAGATGTACGCTGCCCAGCGCAGACCGATCTTCAGCCGCGTCGCCGACGATACCCAGCTGTATCAGATCATCCACATCGACGGCGACCAGTTGAGGTATGAAGCACACACAGCGACCGGTCGGTTGTACGATGCCTTCACTCTCAACAAGCAGACAGGCCAGCCGAACCGACTCACGGAGCAAGTGCCTCAGACGCCAGAGAATGTGCGGCCACCAGTTCAGGAACTGCCGAAGTCGGAGTAGTTGAGCAACGGCACGGCGCTCGCCCAATGTCGCTATTTGACTCGACCCGACGCGTCACGGCCTGTTGTTTTATTGGTGGGGTTTTTCTGTGGGCTAGAAATTCCGCTTCGTCCCGCTCGCCTTCACCGCTGGCGCGACGCCCACCCCCAAACCCAGTCCCCACTCACGTCACCAACAATACGCCAAGCTGCCTGACCCTCGAAACCCTGTCGGCTTCAGCGCGGAGTGTCGAAAATACAGCACCAATTGCTCCGCCAACAACCGCTCCGCCGCCGTCATCGCGTCCTAGTTCATCCTCGTGTTCATCCCCGACATCGTTCGATCTCCGTGTGATTTCAGGGAGTCAATAGACTACCTTGAAACTATCACGCTAACGCAACCTACCCAATCGCGCAATCGAATGTCACGACACCCATTCAAGTCGGCGAATGGCATAAATTCCGCTCTATGGACAATGAATGGATGGAATGCCGCCTCCTGACCATGCTTCCGTGCGCTGACAGCTTCCAGCTCGCCTCTGGCTGGTCCGCCGGCTTGCCGCTAAGCTTTGAGAAGCAATCTCTCGCTTTCGATCCGCTGGTCTGTTGAGAACTCATGAGTCTTCTGAAGTTTGGCATCCTGGGATGCGGTCGCATTGTGCAACGCGGGTTGATTCCAGGGCTGAAGGGGTCGACCACTGCGGTTCTGCATGCCCTCGCCAGTGAGCGACCCGGTGTCGCCCAGGAATGGGCGACCACACACGGGGCGGCGAAAGCCTATGACTCGTACCAAGCCCTCCTCGACGATCCCGAGATCGACGCCGTCTACATCCCCTGCACCGGCGAGCATCACCGCCGCTGGACCATCGCAGCTGCGAAAGCGGGCAAGCACGTACTGTGCGAGAAGCCACTGGCTCTCAACACGGACGAGTCGCGGGAGATGATTGACGCCTGCCATGCGGCCGGGGTCATCCTGCAAGAAGCGTTCATGTGGCGGCACCATCCACGGGCGAAAATGGCCCGCGAACTGGTGCGATCAGGAGCCATCGGGCCGCTGCGGCAGATCGTGGCGAGCTTCTCGTTCGACATTGATCGGACCGACTGGCGTCTCGATCCGGACCGTGGCGGCGGGGCGATGTGGGATGTCGGCTGCTACGGGGTCAACTGTGCCCGCTTCTTTGCGGAGTCGGAGCCTTCGCGGATCGACTCGAGTGCCCACTGGGGACCGACCGGGGTCGATCTGTCGATGCGAATCGGCCTGACCTTTCCCGGTGAGATCCTGGCCAATATCGATTGCAGCTTCGAACAGCCCTATCGGTGCCAGGCGGAGATCGTCGGAGAGAAGGGGCGCATTCTGTTGGAGGACGCCTTCGTGCCGCCCGACAACAGCGTCATTAAGATCAAACGGAACTGCGACGGGGCGACTCCTTGGGAGGAGATCGCCATTCCCGCTGCGAATCAGTACGCCGAGCAGGTGAATGACTTCTGCAAGTCGATCGCCGCTGGTCGACTGGTCGATCCCGGCGAGAACGGTCTCGCGAATATGAAAGTGCTGGAACTCGCTCATCAACTGGCCGCCGGTCAAAGCTAATCCCCGTTTAGCCGCGACGCGAAGTCTTCGTAGCGGAGCGCTCACACCGAAAAAGACTGCCGTGACATCCGCCAAACGGATATGATCTCTGTAACAACAAGAGAGCAACTGGTGCTCCGGCGTTGCCCACGATCGCGGGTCTCATTTCGTAGAGCCGATTTATGCCGTCCTTCACTGATCTTCCGGTCCTCTCCAGTCCGTTCACTCCCCAGGAATCTACCGAAGATCCGCTCGATCTGATCGAGGAGATCGAGTCGCTCAAGAAGTCGCGCGACGCCACGATCCTAGCTCACTTCTACGTTGACGGCGACATCCAGGACATCGCCGACTTCACCGGCGATTCACTGAAGCTGGCTCGCGACGCGACGAAAGTCACGACCCAGACCATCGTCTTTGCGGGCGTTCACTTCATGGCCGAATCTGCCAAGATCATGAACCCCGAAAAGCGGGTGCTGCTCCCCGACCTCAACGCCGGTTGCTCCCTGGCCGACAGCTGCCCCGCCGATCGACTCGACGCCTACCAAAAGACCCTCCGAGCCCAGGGCCGCGAGTTCGAAACCGTCGCCTACATCAACACCACAGCTGCGGTGAAGGCACTCTGCGATTGGATCGTGACCAGTGGCAACGCCCGCGAGATCATCGAGACCAAGGTCGACAAGAATAAAGAGATTCTGTTCGTGCCGGACCAGCACCTCGGTCGGTACATCACCGAGATCACCGGTCGCCCAATGATCCTCTGGCCCGGCTCGTGCATGGTGCATGAGGTGTTCAGCATTCAAGACCTCAACCGGGCCAAGAAGCACAACCCCGGCTGTATTGTGATTGCTCACCCCGAATGCCCGCCGAATATCTTGGAGGTATCCGATGTCGTGGGCGGCACGGAGAAGATGCGGCAGTACGTGTTCAACCGCAAGGAGCCGACGAAGTTCCTGGTCGCCACCGAAGCGAACATGATCCACCCGCTGCACAAGATCGCACCTTGGCACGAGTACATCCCCGTGCCCGGCATCATGACCGACACCGGCGAGACCTGTGCCTGCAACCGCTGCCCGCACATGGCTCTTAACACCCTCGCTAAGGTCCGAGATTGCCTCCGCGATGGCAAGCCCGAGATCACCTGGCAACCGTACTTTGAGCGGGCGCGGTTCGTGCTGGACCGGAGTTTGCTGAAGTAGGCTGGAGAGATGTCAAACCATCGGAGGATTGCATGCCCACAAAACCTGTTGATCCCCAAATGACCAAACCGGTCCCCAGCGAGTACGCCGGGAAATGGGTGGCCTGGACTTCTGACCATTCGCGCATCGTCGCTCACAGCCAGAGCGTGCGGGAACTGTGGCAGATCGTCCACGACCTAGGCATTGACGACCCCGTGTTTGAGAAAATCCCCCGTGTGGATGTCCGCTTCGTGGGGATGCGATGAGGTTTCCCTATCGCGAGTATGTCAGCCAATTCCCTGGAACCACGGATTTCCGCCTGATTCTGCGTCCCGCCATTACCATTCGGATTGTGGGACCAAAGTCAGAGGCACGATGGGATGCCTTGGTCGACACCGGTGCTGATGAAACGATTCTGCCACTGTCACTGGCTGACCTGTTGGGGGTCGAACTCGACCAGGAAGTGACCAGCCAGGCGGTGGGGATCTCCGGCGACAAACTGACCATTTATTATGGCGATGTCGATTTTCAAATCGCTACGGAATCAGAGACCGTGACTTGGCGGACCACGGTCGGATTCGTCGAGTTCGGCTCCTCGGAGGATGAAGTCATCATTCTGGGCCACGGCGGCTGCCTCGACTTCTTCACAGCCATTTTCAACGGCGAACAGGCGGAACTCGACTTGATTCCCAATTTGCTTTTGCCAGAACCAGAGACGATCGATGTGTCAGATGAATGATCCCTGACTGCCGTCGATCGCCCCCCCTCGCACGAGTACATCCCAGTGCCGGGTGGTTATGTCCCTCTACTGCCTTACGGATTGCCAATGGACTCTTCAGCCTTCAACAGCTTCGCTCCCATCACAGTCACCAAGATGATGAGACGCGGAACGGAGGCATTTCCACGCTTTACCCCCTCGTGATACTCTGAAACGATTGCTGGGGGATCCAAATCTTGCTTCAGCAGCAGAGAATAGAATTCGTCATATCGTCTTTGTTCAGCCTGACGGTCTCCCTCTCCTCTGGCCAGTTGAACCTCTTTATCTGGAGTCAGACAAAACATTTTGGGGTAACTGGAACGCAGTTCTTGAACGAGCAGCTTGACTTGCTCTTGATACTCACTCGCCGAGATAGTCACTCCTGTTACGGCAGCTTCCTCTGACATCCTCAGTAGCATCTCCTGAGCCATCAGGTCTAACTCCCGGAAGAGTGTCGGACTGAGAATCATTCCATCGGGGGCAGGACCGCCACAATCTGCGGGATCTATCGACAATGAAGGAAATGATGCGACGGACGTTGGGGCGACCGGCGGTGCCGCCACTGGACTCGAAACGACTGGAGTCGTGTCCTTTGCCGCATCCGTGTTTCCGGCAACGTCCTGGCCTCCGCTGCGAAGTAGCAATAACGCCCCGAGACCCAGTACTACGAGAACTCCAATCCCTATGCCGAGCAGCATCGGCAGGTTGCTGCCCTTGGGTTTCTGCGTCTTCTGCTTCGATCGCTGTCGAGGCTTGGACGCGATCTCATCGTCATCCCCCCCATCGACCGAGCCGAAGGATTCCACGTCAGTCACGGGAACGACGACCGTTTCTTGGCAACCTGGACAACGAACCTTGCGCCCAGCGGCTTCGTCCTTTACCTTGAACTTCCGACCACACTCGCAGTCCACAGAAATCGGCACGGTGGTGTTCTCCCATTCAGGTTCGATCGATCAGCATGATTCAACCGTGTGATTCGCAACCGGTCGTGCCATCGCGACGTCACATTATCGAGGATCGGCCCGCAATCCAATACATACGAAGTGACTCGCCGCCGGGGCGATGACTCCCCATAATTCGATTCACGGCCATGGGACGAGTGACTCCCCGTCGCGTCCGCTCTGTTCTCGAAAGTCTACCGCCCGATGAATCCCTCTGTTGAAATCGATGGAGTTCGACTCCACCTCTCGCGCCCGGATACTTCCAGCGGCGATTGGATCGGCCAGCGCGAAGTACTCAAGCAGCTGTTGGCGTGCTGGCTGGTTGTGGACGAGCGGGACTTGCCGCTGGCTCCGCGATTGATCGGGACGCCCGGAATCGGCAAGACGACGCTGGCGATTGCCGCTGCGCATGCGCGGAAGCAGGAGCTGTATATCTATCAGTGTACGGCGGACACGCGGCCCGAGGATTTGCTGGTGACACCGGTGCTGGCCGAGAGCGGCAAGATTCAGTATCAGGCCAGCCCGCTCGTGACGGCCATGCTGCGGGGCGGCGTGTGCGTTCTCGACGAGGGGAACCGCATGAACGAGAAATCGTGGGCCAGTCTGGCTCCGCTGCTCGATCATCGCCGGTATGTCGAATCGATCGTGGCGGGAATCACGATTCACGCCCATGCGAATTTTCGCTGTGCGGTGACGATGAACGAAGATGACTCGACCTATGAGATTCCGGACTACATCCTCAGTCGCATTCAACCGACGTTGACGCTGGGGCATCCGGCGCGGCAGGATGAGCTGGCGATTCTGAAGTATCACATCCCGTTTGCGGATGATGAGATGCTCGATCTGACGGTCGACTTCCTGCAGAACTCGCATGAGCTCAAGCTCGACTTCTCGACACGAGACGGGATCAACGTGCTGCGGTATGCGCTGAAGCGGATCGCGTCGGAGCCGACACATCCACTGGCCAAGGACGCTGCGTGGCGGGAATCGCTGAAGGCGTGTCTGGGCGAGGATGCTTTTGATCTGCACTCGATGGCGGAGCGCAAGAGCCAAGCACTCGGCGGCAACGCGGTGCCGATGGGTCTCGGCGATTTCTTCTTCGATCCGAATAACCCACTGCATCCTGATTTTGAAGAGGATGACGATGACGACGACAGCGAGGACGATGAGACGTAATTCGAGGAAATCGCGAACATGATTCTGGAGGTCGTCGGACTGATCAGGAACTGGTCTGAAACAACTTCCCGAAAGTTCAGAAGAAGATTCACCGCAGAGGGCGCGGAGAACCGCAGAGGGCCGAGTGAACTCCTGAATTCCCCTCTGCGAACCTCCGCGTCCTCTGCGGTGAATTCCGGAAACTTCTATCGAGCCAGTTCCTCAGAAACCCACACTCGACTACGGATGTTCTTGATGCCGACTCCCGACCCGAATGCGATTGACCTCCTGTCCGGCATCCAGCTTGACCTCGGACGCGAGGCGCGTTGCGGGTATCCCGAGGTGATCTACGGGCCGGGTAAGTCGATCGCGAATGTGATCGAGGCGTTCGAACATTTGTCTCAACACGGTCAGTCGGCGTTCATCACGCGCACCTCGGACGAGCAAGCTGCGGCCCTCTGCCAGCGATTCCCCAGCGCGATCTCGAATTCCCTCGCAAGGACAGTCCGCCTGCCCCCGACTAGTGAGGATACTCCACTCGCGGGGCGGGCGTGGGTCGTGACTGCGGGCACCAGCGACCGCCCCGTGGCCGAAGAGGCGCTGGAGACCCTGCGCTGGATGCGAGTCGAGTGCGACCTCATCACCGATATCGGGGTCGCCGGACCGCAGCGATTGCTCAAGCAGGTGCCGCGTCTGCAGCAAGCTGACGCACTCGTCGTCGTCGCCGGGATGGAGGGAGCCCTCCCCTCGGTCGTCGGCGGCTGGGTCAGCTGCCCCGTGTTTGCGGTGCCGACCAGCGTCGGATACGGAGCCTCGTTCCAGGGATTGGCCGCGTTGCTCGGCATGCTCAACAGCTGCGCGGCGAACATCGCCGTCGTGAACATCGACGCGGGTTTCAAGGCGGGCTACATGGCCGGTCTGGTCGCAAGACGCACACGGCGCGATCACTCGTCAGTCAGCGGGGGAGCGGGGGGCTGATCGTCGTCGACGCGGAGAGCCGCCTCAACACCTGGTACTTCGCCGACTCTCTCGAACCGAGATAGATTGGGCTGCCACTGGCCGAGCGTTTGGGGGTCACTGGAGACGGTGTGGTATTGAAACTGGTGGAAGGTCTCCTTGGACCCCGCGATATCAATCATGCGCGTCGCCCGAGTTCGAAAGCAGGCGGGATCGATCACGACTTGTGCTGAGGTATAAAGACCCGCATCTGGACCATCGACCGGTGTGCCGCGCAACACGATGGCCGTCTGGTGGTCCGCCACCAGTTCCCAATCGTAATGGGACAGGAGTTCTTTCTCGACGAGCCCGACCACCATCGGCAATGCGCTCTGCGGAGCAATCAATGTCTGCCAAGTTGCGTCGAAGGACCCCGCACCCAACACTTCCCGAGGCGTGCCCGGATGCGCATGAACCTCGTAGCGACGGGCCGTGAGGTCGACTTGGGTCAATTCACGACCGTTCCAGACCAGCATCAGATTCTCGCCCGGCAGTCGCACATAGCTCTGCCCCTGGACACCGATTCGGGTTCCCGCAGTGGTCCCCGGAATCGGGCTGGCGACAGACTTGTAGACCCCCTGGAACGGGGCACAGAACACGAACTCCCCGGTCGCATGGGTCTCGACTTCAATCGCGGAATCGTAGTCGATTCGCTGGAAAGTCGTTCGTACAGCCTTAGCCGATTTCGACGCAGCCACCCAGCGGGAGAGGACTTCGCGAATTCGTGACTCCACCGGGTTCGCGTGACCGCTGTCCGCAGCGGGATCAAACGAGACCCGTACGATACTGCTGTCCGTCGAGATCGACTCACGACTGGCCACCTGAGCGATCTCAGCTCGCGCAAGATCACGTACCGACTTTTGCAGCTGCCCAATCACGACGGATTGTGGCAGTCCATCGGAATCAATGGAGATCCGCACACCCGGCGAAAACTGCCGCTCGGCAGGATCGATGGGAACCGCCTCCAGTTCGGAGTCACTGAGGATCGACCAAGTAAAACGCTGGAGCAGGCAGTCCTCTCGCACCGGTCCCAGGAACGGCTGGAGCGTCCGCACGCAGAGCCCCTCGCGCGTGCGGGTCTGGCTCGTCGCTTCCCAGTGCTGGAGAACCGAAACGACCTGTGGGTCAGGCTCCGCAGCTCGGATGGGAGCCGCAGTCAGCAGCCCGAAGGCGAGAATTCCCAACCACTTCCAGAGTCGTCGATCCATGACGAATAGCATCCCGCAAGGTGAACACCGCGACCCCCGAGGCAGGCCCGGCTGTGTCTCGGGCGGAGTGTTAGCAAATCCCGGCGGGAGGAGAAAGGGGAGTTCGCGCAGGAGCCAACGCGATCGCACTGTGAGAGTTTTCAGTTTTTAGTCATCAGTTTTCAGTCAGCAGCAGGGATCCCAGCAAGAAGCAGTGCGTTCTGCCTCTGACTGATGACTGATGACTGATGACTACAAACTGGCCCACTGTGAAACAGTGCGTTGTCGTGCCAGGCTCCCTCCCGACTTTCCCCGCGCGGCTTCGTGCCCTAAACTCTGAAGGCTCCACGAATTCGGGTTTACCCCGACTCACCTCTTTCCCTCTTTTCGCATGGAACCGCGTCATGCGCGCGCTGGCAGTCCGCCCTGGCATCAAGCACTCCGCTCACATTGCGGAACTCCCCGAGCCCCAGCTCGACAGCATCCCCGGCGGTCGCGGGGTGTTGGTTCGCACGCTGCAAGTCGGCGTCGATGCGACCGACTGGGAGATCAACGAGGCCCTGTACGGTCGCGCCCCCGAGGGATTCAATTTTCTCGTCATGGGGCACGAAGTCTTCGGCGTCGTCGAAGCCGTCGGCCCAGCTGTCACGCATGTGAAGCCCGGCGACTACTGCACTTGTACGGTGCGGCGACCCGGCCCGACGTTATTCGATCTGATTGGCCGCAACGACATCACCGGGCACGAAGAATACTACGAACGCGGGATCAACTTGCGACACGGGTTCATGACCGAACGCTGGGTTGACGATGCCGAGTTCGTCGTGAAGGTGCCGCAGGGGCTCAAGCATCTCGGCGTGCTATCCGAGCCAGCGAGCGTCTGTGCCAAGGCGATCGAGCAGGCGTACCTGGCCCAGAAGCGACTCCAGGTGTGGGAGCCGAAGCTGGCCTTCGTGATGGGGGCGGGACAGATCGGATTGCTGACGACCCTCATGTTGCGGCTGCGCGGGTTGCAGGTCTACACACTGGCTCGCACGCCAAAACCGGGACTCAAGGAAGAGATTTGCCGGGCCTACGGGGCCTCCTATGTCAGCACCAAGGAGACCTCCCTCGACGACCTGGTGAAGCGGGTCGGCAAGCCCGATCTGATCGTGGAGGCGACCGGATCGAGCGCCGTGGCGTTCGATGCGATGCGCATCCTGAACATTAATGGAGCCCTCGTCTGGACCAGTGTCACCGGGGGCCAGAAGGCCACTCAAGTCCCCTCCGATGTCATTAACCTCGAATGGGTGCTGGGTAACAAACTGCTGGTCGGGTCGGTAAATGGGAACCGCCACCATTTCGCACAGGGGCTGGCTGATCTCGCCCTCGGCGAAGTGATGTTCCCCGGTGTGACGCAGCGGATCCTGACCACTCCGGTCGAGGGGTTCGGTGACCCGCAGAAGATCATGGACATGTTGAACGATCCGAGCCAGTTGAAGGTGTATGTAAACGTCGCGAAGTGAGGGCAGTCGATGAGGGCAGAGAGAATTCCCGTGTGAATCTGCCGAACTCACTGCGACGGGACAGCTGTCGCCGGTTATCCCTCGTTGGTAATGAAAGTGCGGTCTGTCGCTCCACCCGCCTGGGTCGAAGGGCTGGGTGCGGTCGGACTGTTTTGGCTTCCCGGGGCGACGCCTCGGTCGTGCCGTCCCCACCAGGCGTCGGCATCTTCAATCGACCAGCCGCTGGCGGTCGGACACTTCATCAACAACAGTGCTAGATCGCGGGCTGTTTGCGGGCGCTTCGCTCTCGATTTCTCCAGACACGCCATGATCGCCGATTCCAGCTCCTCGGACACCTTTCTCCCGAGTCGAACCGACGGGAGTATCGGAGTCGCACTCACATGCTGCTGGCACAGCTCGACAATGTTTTGTGCATCGAAGACCGGGCGCCCTGTCAGCAGGAAGTAGCCCACTGCTCCCACCGCGTAGATGTCACTCCGGGCATCGATGGCATTCGGAGTCTGAATCGCCTCGGGTGACATGTAGAGCGGCGTTCCGGTCAGCGAGTTCGCAGCTGTCAGGCCGGCGCTCTTGTCGTCGTCGAGGGCCTTGACTAGACCGAAGTCGAGTACCTTCGCCACGTCCGGTTCGCCTCCGCGGCGATTGAGCATGATGTTGGCAGGCTTGATGTCACGATGGACGAGACCGAGCGAGTGAGCCTCGTACAGCGAACCACAGACCTGCTGCAGGATGTGGATGACTCGTGATTCGGACTGCGGACCATACTTGTCCACGAGAACCTGGAGATCGATCCCGTCCAGGTATTCCATCGCGTAGTAGAACACTCCCTCTTCGGTGCGACCGTAGTCGTAGATCGCCACGGTGTTCGGGTTGTTCAACTGGCAGGTGATCTGAACTTCGCGTTCGAAGCGTTCGATTGAGCCTTCGTTCACTTTGTCCAGATCGAGCATCTTGATGGCCGTCGGACGACGCAGGATGGCGTGAAATCCCTTGTAGACGACTCCCATGCCGCCCGAGCCAAGCTTCTTCTCCAGGCGATACTGCCCCAGCTTCTGCGAAGCGATGGCCTGCTTTTGAGCTTCCTTTTGCATGCGAGCCACCACGACGCTGAAGACGAAGATCGCAATCGAACTCAGTCCGAGCAGCGCGTACAACCCCCAGAACGTCCACTGCAGGATCGACAGTGGTCGATATGCCTCGTCGTAGTCGATCTCGGTGGCGACTCCCAATTTGTACTTGTCATTCCAATGCCAGGCCCCGATCACGGGGACGCCGCGATAGTCGTTATACCCTTCGACATCGACCCCCGATTCTCCGAGGATCGCCCGTTCGGCCATCTTGGTCAGCGTATGCTGGGCACGGCGGACCTTCGGACGATACCCGGTCATCATGTTGCCGCCCGGATCGCGAACCTGAATGTTCAGGATCGAGCGGGAGTGATCACTGTCTGACAGCAGACCTAACAAGATCAGTGATTCGTCGAATCGGCTGTTGGAGACCATTAGTCCCGTGCTGTTAAAAGCGTAGGTCTCTCCCGACTCTCCGATGCGGCCGAGCTGGAGAATGCGGGTAAACTCCCGCTCGGGGCGAATCCTTAGTGCTAACGCTGCGACAACCTGGAAGTTGGCGTCTCGCACGGGAACGCAAACAAACATGGTGGGGACGCCGGTCCGCAGAACACCGAATTCGTCCTTCATCATGACGACGCTGGGAAACGGGGGGCTGATGGTTGTTTCCCCCAGCAGCGCCGAAGCGAGGAATGGCTCGTGCTCGGGATATGCGTCCAGCCCGATCAGTTCCTCCGTCGACGCCGACAAAATCTTCAGCGATTTATCGGCAATCAGAAAGCCGTAGTAGTCATGGGCACTCATCCCGGGTGCCATGACTTTCGCGAGTTCGCGATGAACCTCCGATGACCGCAGTGGCTTCGGCATCGGGTTGGTGGGGTCAACTTCCGAAACAAGTTTCTGGATCAGGTCGCGAGTCTGTGCCGCGTTGGCCATCGATTCTCCGTTCGTCGCCTGAATCCGCAGCCAAGTCTCCAACATGGAGGTCTCGACGTTCAGCAGCGTCTGCAGCTGACTCCGCAGGTTGTCCTTCATCGTCGTTTCGATCGCTCGCCGCATGCCCCAGCCGATGATGGCCAGTACGGCGACTGCGATAATGGGGAACAGCCAGACGCGTTTCTTGAGAAAGGTTCCGGTGCGAGAGACGGTCCGCCCAATGCTGGTGGACCCGAACGTCATGTGCGCCCCCTGCGGTCCGGTGGCGGACGAGGAACGACGAAACAGATTGAGGAGCGAGGACAGCAGTTTCATCAGTGGGATTCCCAGAAGTTCTTCAATCCACCACTGTGAAGCCCGCGGGGACGCTCGTCAATCGAATGGCTGGAAGTACCACCTGTTTCTGTCAGACCCGGATGAAGTGTCCGGCAGTGTGGCGTTTTGGCAACACGTTATGTGATGCCAAAACGCATCACCGGCGGATGCTGTCCGTCAACTCGCTCATAGTCATGAAGTGACAGGCGACTGAGGAGTGACCAACCCGATGACGCTCGCCGATGGGATTCACCCTTTGTCGGCCGAACTACAGCCGCTGGCGACATGATATGCTCTCCAATTGATCAATCAGTGGCAATTGATCTTGTCCACTTTGGTGTTCCAGCGAATAATCCCGTGTCGGCCATGCTCATTCGAAATTCGGCGTTTGCACGGACCTGAAGCGGGTACATTCCCAAGCCTCGTTCAGGGTGACTTGCCGCCTGCGATCTCTCACTTCCAGTCCGTGCCAACGCCGCCCCCCGTGGTGCCGATATTGAGTGGAGGTTGTCATGCAGGCTACCGGTGAAGTTCTCCTGAAGCAGCTGTCCGAACGTCCCGACATCCTCCAGTACCGATTGGAGCACTGGCAGGGGTCGTTTGCGGAATATCTCGATCTGGTCAAGAAGAACCCCAAGCTCACGCGCACGGCGTATCAACGTCTGTACGACATGATCTTGGTGGATGGATCATCGCCGGTGGACGGCAGCCGCGACCTGATCCGCTATCACTTCTTTGATAGCCCCCACAACGGCGGCGAGGACGCGGTGTTCGGCCTCACTCGCCCACTGATGGAACTGGTCAATGTCTTCAAGTCAGCGGCCATGAAGTACGGCACCGAGCGCCGCGTGCTGCTGCTGCACGGTCCAGTCGGCAGCTCGAAGTCGACCATCGCCCGACTCCTCAAACGTGGTGTCGAGCGCTATAGCCGCACTCCCGAGGGAGCGGTCTACACCTTTGGCTGGAAGGAGGAGGACGGCTCGATCAGTTGGGACCCCATGATCGGCGAGCCGCTTCAACTCATACCGACCAGTCATCGGGAGGACGTGTGCGCGTTCCTCAATCAGGGACTCGGCGAGAACGATTACAAAGTCGAGATCACCGGCGATGTTTGTCCACTCGCCCGGTTCTTCTTCAAGGAGCGGCTGGAGAAGTTCGACGGCGACTGGACCAAGGTGCTGGAGACAATCGCCTGCAAACGGGTGTTCCTCTCCGAGCAGGACCGCATCGGCATCGGCACGTTCCAGCCCAAGGACGAGAAGAACCAAGACTCGACCGAGCTGACCGGTGACATCAACTACCGCAAGATCGCCACGTACGGATCGGAGTCGGACCCGCGGGCCTTTAACTTCGATGGGGAATTCAATGTCGCGAATCGTGGGCTGATCGAGTTCATCGAAGTCCTCAAGCTCGATGTGGCGTTCCTCTACGACCTGCTGGGGGCCTCGCAAGAACACAAGATCAAACCGAAGAAGTTCCCGCAGACCGACATCGACACGGTCATCCTCGGTCACACCAACGAGCCGGAGTACCGCAAGCTGCAGTCGAATGAGTTCATGGAGGCCCTCCGTGATCGCACGATCAAGATCGACGTGCCGTATGTCACCGAACTCAACGACGAGATCCGTATCTATCAGAAGGACTACAACCCCAAACGAGTCCGCAAACACATCGCCCCGCATACTCTCGAAGTGGCTGCGATGTGGGCCATCCTCACCCGCCTCGAAGAGCCCAAGCATCACGGGTTAACCCTGATGCAGAAGCTCAAACTCTACAACGGCAAGTCCCTCGCAGGTTTCACCGCCGAGAACGTCAAACAGCTCAAGCGAGACGCCAAGCACGAGGGGATGCAGGGGATCTCGCCTCGCTATGTGCAGGACAAGATCTCAAACGCCTTGGTGGTCAATACCACAGCCACCTGCCTGAACCCGTTCATGGTGTTGAATGAGTTAGAGGGCGGCTTGCAGCACCACTCACTGATCCCGAACGAGGAGTTGCGGGCGGCGTACCGGCAACTGATTTCTGTCGTGAAAGACGAGTACACGGACGTGGTGAAGAACGAGGTCCAGCGGGCCATCGCCTCGGACGAGGACGCCTTGACGCGGCTCTGCTCGAACTACATCGACAACGTCAAAGCGTACACGCAGCGGGAGCGCGTCAAGAACCGCTTCACCGGCCAGGACGAAGACCCGGATGAACGCCTGATGCGGTCCATCGAAGAACGCATCGACATCCCCGAATCGCGCAAGGACGACTTCCGCCGCGAGATCATGAACTACATCGGAGCCCTGTCACTGGACGGCAAGTCGTTCAACTTCAAGACGAACGAACGCCTGCAAAAGGCGCTGGAGATGAAGCTGTTCGAGGACCAGAAGGACACGATCAAGCTGACGAGTCTGGTGTCGAACGTGATCGACAAGGACACACAGGAGAAGATCGACATCGTGAAGTCCCGCCTGATCCGGAACTTCGGGTACAACGAAGAATCAGCCACGGACGTGTTGCAGTACGTGGCGAGTATTTTTGCGCGCGGGGATGCGAAGGGGGAACCGGCGCGGAAGTAAGTCCTCCCCCCGTTTAGCCGCGACGCGAAGTCCCCGAAGCCGAGCGCTCTTGCGATTCACCGCTCCGACGCGCAGATCGACAGCGAGTGTTGGACATCAGTCCCAAAATCGAAATCGATCAGCTCCGCGAACTTTCAGGGCTTCGATCAAAAGAAGTTTGGCCAGCTTTCCCAAGGCGACGTTCTCCCGTTCCAACTGTGAGCAACAGACAGGTCAGCAGCCAGTTGCCTCTGCCCCTTCTCCCCACTGGCAACGTGACTTTCTGAGAGGACATGGCTGTGGGGAGAGGGCCGGGGTGAGGGGATTGGAGCGGGCGGTGTGGCCCCCTCACCCCCACCCTCTCCCCCGCAAAACGCACACTCTGAAAGCCCAATCGATCGCGGGGGAGAGGGGGCAGACTCTCACGGCTGGCTACTTTTGTGATGCACACTCCCGTTCCAGCTGCTGGAGTCGACGCCACTCGGCCAGCGGGACCAGGATCACTTCAGTCTTGCAGTAGCGGCGGATGGCGACCGGCGTCCCCGACCTGGCGACCTCCTGAACCGCGAAGCCCAGGTAGTCCCGCAACTCGGCGATTCCGACCTGAAATTCGGCCATCGTCTCCAAGTCGTCGTGTGGCATGGGGGTTCCAAATCCTGTACAAGAAATAAACTCTGCCTATGACCGCTACGGTTCCCTCTGGTATCTCAGAAAGGCCCCCGGCGGGGGAGGAACCAAGGGGGGGCAAAGATTGGAAGAGACATGAACCGCGAGCAGTTCTGGCAGATCGTCGAGACTGCATGTCAGTCCGACTCTCGTTTGTCACATGAATGGGATAGGCGATTGACCGAGGCGTTATCTCAGTTATCCGCCGATGAAATCATCGAATGGAATCACATATTCGATCAGTTCGTGGCAGCGGCATGTACAGTAGATCTGATGGCTGCATGCTGCCTGCTGAACACTGGCGCAGGTAGCGATGGCTTCTACTATTTTAGATGTTGGCTCGTGGGTATGGGGGAGCGAGTCTACACAGCCGCTATCAATGATCCTGACAGTCTTGCTGATGTTGCGATTCCTTTGTCAGAAGGCATTGATGCTGAGGCGGAGATCTATGCAGCTGCACACGTGGCATGGATGAAGGTGACTGGCCAACCAGACTCAGCCGACTATCCGGCTCGCAACGAGGCCGCAGAATTGGTCGGTATTGTTTGGGATTTCGACGATGAAGTCTTGATGCGAAAACATTTGCCAAGGCTCGTTGCATTCTACGACTAGCTCACCCCCCGTGCGTCCTGAGATCACCCCACTGTACCCAGCCCCAGGGCTTGCTTGTGCGCACGCCACTGGGGGGGTACTAGTGCCCCCGCCAAGCTAAGAACTGGGGTAGGAGGGCTGGCCGATATCGGTGAGACTTCGGGGGCACAGGGAGGTGCTCATGAACAAGAAGTATGTGGTCCGATTGTCGGACGAAGAACGTGCGTTGTGTCAGGATGTGGTCAAGAAGTTAAAGGGGACATCGCAGAA